>JBAZWF010000001.1:608509-856651 GCA_041660485.1 Candidatus Pacearchaeota archaeon
TTTCATTAGTTCTATCACTTTCTTTTAAACATAATTCTCCATTGTATGACATTAAATCATATCCTTCTCTAAATAATTCTTCAGGTCTTTTTTCACTTACTTCGAATTTATGTTCTATTGTTATCATTTAAGTTTTCCCAACGCTCTCATTATAGCTTTACCATAATTTAAAGTTGTTCTTGTTTGTCCCCACGACTTACTATAAACATCTTTTATTCCTGCAAGTTTTAATATTTTCTTTCCTTCATCTCCAATAACTAAACCAGTTCCTTGTGGTGCAGGCATTAATATAATTCTGCAACTTCCACATTTTCCTTCAACTCTGAACGGAATACTATGTGGTTCTGTTGACGAACCTTCAAAACTTCCAGAGCCTCTTTTTATTTTAATAATATTTAATTTTGCTAATCTTAATGATTTTTCTCTTGCAGGCAAAGTTTCTTTTGCTTTTCCTAAACCAACTCCAACATGTCCGTTTTTATCTCCAACAACAACTAATGCTGAAAATGTAATAATATTTCCTTCTTTTGTTTTTTTCTGCGATTGTCTCCAAGCTCTTCTTTTTCCTCCACCAAACTTTCCTTTTGATTGTCCTGCAAATAATAAATCACTTTCAACTTTTATAAGAGTATCAACAATTTCAGGTTCTAATATTTTCATTTCTTTTTCTAATATTTCTTTGTCAATATCTTTTATCTTACCATTTCTTACAATTTCTCCTAATTTTGTTTTTGGAACCCATGAACTTAAGTGTTCTTCAGATATTTCTTCAGCACTTCGTCTCGGTCTTCTCGGTCTAAAATCTCGTCTTCCCTGTCCCTGTCGTCTTTGTTCTGTCATTTTATATTCTCCTTAACTTTATTCATTAATACTTGAGCATCTTTTTTTAAATGTTTTCCTTCAAGTCTTTCTTTTTTTGGAAATGCTTTTTCATCATAGCTAATATTAACTCCTGCATCAACAAGTCCTTTAAGTGCTCCGTATAATCTTGAGCCTGCAACATTTCTTTCTAAACCAATATCTAATATTACTTTTCCTTTTTTATCTTTTGAAATTATTTCTTTTCCAGCAAGATATCCTGTTAAATATGCAGCAGATACTGATTTTAGCGAACCTTTAGATTCTTTTGCCCATCCTTTTTCAAGTAAATCTCTTGAACTTACTGTAAATATTGCTTTATCTCTTGCTTCAACACTTTTTACATATTGAACATAAATGAATTTATTTGTTTTTCTAATTACAACTCTTGGAAGTCCTGACTTTAACATTCCCATTCTTGCTTTATAGTCAGTTTTTCCTTTTCGTTTTCTTTTATAGTCAATTTTCATTGTAGATTCTCCTTGAACTGTCTTTTACTTTTGAATTCTTTCATTTTTATTTTCTTTCTTAATTCCTTATATTTCTCATTTGTTATTTTGTTTTGCATTCTAAGTTCATTGATATATCTTCTTAATTTTCTTGTTATTTTTACATATTCTTCTTTTCTTCTATTAACTTTTAATTTAACTTTTCCAATTCTTCTTCTTGTTTTTCTTTTAACATTAGTCTTTCTTCCCTTTACTTCTTTTATTTTTATTGCACCATTGTCAAAAAGGTCTCTTATATCTTGTTTTGTAATTGCTTCTTTTATTTCATCAAGTCTGTTAATATCAAATTTAACTCTACCAAGTCCAACACCAAGTGTTTTCGCAGCTAATTTTTTCTTTACATCTAGTTTCATGGTTTCTTTACCTCCACTTTCTTAACTTCCGGTTTTTTAGCTCTCTTAAGTGTCCTTTCAATATTTACATTAAATATTTCAATTTTCATTTCCTTTGCTTTTTTTACTATTTCTAATTTCTTTTTTCCTCCAACTCTTCCTAATACTGCAATATTTTCAGTTTTAACTTTCATTAAATCTTTTACATTTCTTATTGTTACAGGTAATTTATCTTCAATTTTCCCTCGAATATTACTACTTTTAGCATATCCAATTGAAACAGTTTTAGGATATCCCTTAAACTTAAGTCTCATTTTATTATCTCTTCCTTTTGGTTTCTGCCATCTCTTTGATTTATTTCTTTTCTTGCCAAGTCTAAGATATTGTGTTGTATTTCTTCTTACAAAATTATATCGTGTCATATTGCCTCTCCTGCTTTCTGAGTTATAAATATGCCGTCTTGGAATTTTCTTCTATCTCTATTTCTTATTTTAGTTGCTGTCTCAAGATTTGCAGCTGTCTGTCCTGCAACTTCCTTATCATGTGCTTCAACAGTTATAAAATTTCTTTCAATTATCACTTCTGCTCCTGGGATTATTTTTGCTATTCTTGGCTTTTTCTCTCCAAGGAAATTCTTAATTATAATTTGATTTTTATCTTTTTGCATTTCAAGAGTTACTGGGAAATGTAGATATGCAACTTCTAATTTATAGACATATTTTTTTCCAAGCCCTTCAATCATATTTCTTGAATGCGCTGCAATTGTTTTTATCATTTTCAATTCTTTTTTTGTTCCTTTTTTAGATTCAAGTATAAGATTACTTCCTTGTTTTTTTCCAATTATATTTTTCATATTAAAAGCCTTCTTTAGTTCATTGCTATTTTTCTTTACAATTAATACATTCCCATTTAACTCAAAGTCATATCCTTGCGGGAATTCAATTGTTTCAGTTATTTGATCTTTCATTTTAGTAGAAATAAGCAATTAATGCCCCTCCGAGATTTTTCTCCATCGCTTCTTCATAATCCATTAGCCCTTTGCTTGTTGAGATTATCATTATTCCCATATCCCTTGCAGGGAGGAATCTTCTTCTGTATTTTTCAATTTCACTATTTGAAATATTAAATCTTGGTTTTATTACTTTACACTCATTTAATTTTCCAATTGTTATTTTAAGTTTTGTCTTATCAGTATCAAAATCTTCAATATATCCGTATTTCTTTGCCATTTCAAGAACATTTAATAATAATTTTGAATGTCTATCTACAATTACAGAATTCTTTCTGCTTCTCTTTGCATTCATTATTTCGTTTAGTGTGTCTGCGATTATATCTTGACTCATTTTAATTGATAACCTCCATAAATTCCTTCATTTGAATAATTTTTAGATAAAGTATAAACTACAACTTTAGGTCCACCTATTTCAAATTTATTTCTTTTTGGCCCTTCTATTTCAAATTTATTTTTTGTTTGTGTTTCCATTTTAACTATATTTTTTAAACCCTATTTCTTCAGCAATTTCTCTGAAGCATTGTCTGCAAAAGTTAAGTCCGTATTGTCCAACATGGGCTCCGTATCTTCCACATCTTTCGCATTTCTGCACAGCAACTCCTATTTTTCTTGCTTTAGGCTTGTTGTGTTTAAGGAACTTTTGCGCAACTGCAGGTTTACTTTTCAGTTGATTATGCAGTTTTCTCCAATCTGATGCTGTCATTTTAATGCTCCTAGGTTTATTTTATGATTATTCATTTTATATATGTTTTAAAATTATCCTCCATATATTTGATTATTTCTTCTTTACTTATTCTTTGTTTTTGAGGCAATTTTCCACGTCTAATTTTCTTTCTTGCAACACGTTTTCCTTTTCTTGCAAAAACTACTGTTGCATTAAATCCCATCATTCCAATTTCTCTATCATATTCTTCTCCAGGTATTTCGATGTATTCAGGTATTCCAAATGCAAAATGATTTTCTTCAATTTGCTTTTTCTTCAATTGATTATCAATAGCAACTAAAAGTCGTTTTAATATCTTTTCAGCTTCTTCTCCCCTTATTGTTACCATACATCCCACTTCAAGCTTTGGTCTTACTCCAAATCCAGGAATTCTTTTATTACTCATTCTTTTAGTAGGAGTTTTATGGCTGATTTTCTTTAATAATTTCACAGATTTTTCTAAAACATCCTTTACTCCTCCGCATGAAAGAACTAATTTTTCAATTCTTACTTCTCTCATTAGATTTTCTTTTCCATTTTCTTTTATTTTTGTTTCTGTTTTTTTTGCCATTTTAATTTAATACTATTAATTCATCTGTTTTAGTTTCAAGGATTTTGCCTTCAGACTTTATTTCTGCTTTTTTATCTTCAACTTTTGTGATTTCGCCAGAATGTCCTCTATGCTTTCCTTTAATTATAAGTACCTTTGCTTTTTCTTTTATTGGAAGAACTTTTTCAATTTTTCCCTCTTTTAGTTTTATTATAACTGAATCCCCAATTTTTACTTTTTCTTTTGAAAGTATATTTCTTCCATCATTAAAATTTAACTGCATTCTGTTTCCTTTTAATATTTTTCTGCTTATAACTTTAGATATTTTTTCTCCTACATCTTTTTCTTTAATTTCTTCAACTCCTAATTTTCCACCTTCTGTATAATTAACTTTGTAGAATTTGTTTTGTCCTTTTAATGATAAAGTATCAAATAGTAATAGTGTATAATTATCATTTCTTACTGGCTTATCATTAACTTCAACCTTTTTCTCGTATAAAATTCTATTAAGTTCTTTTCTTGTTTTTACTATTTCAAGAATATCTCTCATGATAATTAACAAAGGTAAACCATCATTTGGACTATGGCTTGGTACAACTATATATTTTGTTCCTTTTCTTGCAATTGGCCATGATTTGTTTATATTTTGTCTTGTTACATGCATTTTATTTTTTCTCCTTAACTTTCTTTGTTTTATTATCTTTTTTATCTTCATTTTTTATTTCAACTTTAGCAGGAGCTTTTCTTGTTAAAGCTTCAACTCTTTTCTTGTCTCCAAGTTCAAGTTCCTGTATCATTAAATTTGAAGCATTGAAATAAACATTAATCTTTGTTCCATCTTTTTTCTTTCTTTGTATTCCTTCAATTGCAACTTGTTCTCTTTTTGGAATCACTAAAATAACTTTTCCACTTTTTCCTTTTGAACTTCCAATCATTATTTTTACCATATCTCCTTTTCTTATTGGGAAACTTCTTTTTCCGTATTTTTTTCTAAGTTCTTTGCTTAAATGAGAACTCATTGTTTTTTTCTTAATATGTCTTGGAGCATTTGCTATGAATTTTCTTTGTTTTCTTGTTTGTCTGCTCTTTCGCCAGTGGATTGAAAAATCTTTTTTCATTTTATATTCCTATTTTTGTAGCTATATATCTTTTACATTCCATTTTTTCAAGTAGAGTAAATAAATATTCTAATGAATCTGCTACAATATAATCTGATAATATTCCTTCTCTTTGTCTTGATTCATCATCTGTAGGTATTGCAATTAATACTTTACCTGGATATTTATCCTTTAATAAACTAGACTGAGTATAAACCCAACTTCGTCTAAGATTTTCTTTTGCTCTTTCGCTTTTTTCTTTCATTAATTCGTTTTCTTCAAAAAATATTGGCATTTTATACAATCACCTTCGATAATTTAGCTACAGTAGGCCATCTTTCAAGAACTTCTCTTGCAACCGGCCCTTTAATCTGTGTTCCTTTTGGATTTCCTTTTTCATCTTTTAAAAGTGCAACTGCATTATCACTAAATGCAATTCTTTCTCCAGTATTTCTCCTCCAGGATTTTTTCTGTCTGATTATTACTGCATCAAATACCTCTCCCTTCATTTCAGGTTTTCCTACGCGAACACTAACTTTTACCCAATCTGCAACTTTAGCAGGTTGCTGTCTTTTCTTTGTTGATTTTCCTTTTTTTACTCCAACAATCCTTACTATCTGAGCTCCGCTATTATCTGCTGCTGGAAGTTCGCTTCCAATATTTAATCCTCGTGTTATTCTTGCTGATACTGCTTTCATTTTAAATCCCTACTCCTTCTAATAATTTATTATATCCTTGAAAATTATAATTAGCATCCGAGCAATTATCAATAAATTTATCTTGTACTGTTCCATCCATAAAATTATAAGTTCGAATATTTACTATTTGATTACTAAGGAATCTCATTGCCCTTGTTATTGTTACCATACTTTTCTCATCTTTTTGAACTATTAATTCCCTTCGAGGGTCTTCTTCTAAAATGCCTCCAAATTCCCTTTGAGCTTCACTTTCTAAAATATCTCCTGCATTTATTTCATCTAATCTAAATACTATTCTTTCTTTAGTTAATATTTTCATTTTACTTCCTCCTTAATTTTCTTTTTAACAACTATTTCTTCTTTTACTTCACTTATTTTCATTTGTTTAACATCAGCATCTCTGATTTTCTTTATAACAACAAAATGAATTATTTTGCTTAATGGACGGCATTCCATTATTTGCACATAATCTCCAATATTTATTTCCTCTCTTAGATTTTCAGGAAGTCTTGCATGCATTTTTGAATATGATTTTGAATATCTTTCGAATTTTTTAATAAAGTTAACTCTTTCAAACTTTATTGTTATTCTATTTGGGAATTTTTTAATTACATATCCTTCAAATTTTCTTCCTCTTAATGAATATTTTTCTTTTGAGTTAGCTCCAGCTAGATTTTTCTTTGCTATTTTTTCGTCTATGTTTGTTGTTTTTTGTTTCATTTTTTGTTTTTTGTGAGTTTAATTGCTTATTATTGAGCTCTCTGAAAACCCAAGTCGTATAAGTGCAGGCTTGATTTTTCTTCTGTGGTCGCCTTGGAGTTCAATGATGTCTCCATCTTGAATTGTTCCTCCGCATCCCAATTCTGCCTTGAGTTCCTTTGCAATCTTCTTGATGTCAATTCCTTTTTCTATTCCTGACACCAAGGTAGCCATCTTTCCGAACTTTTTCTTCACTACACTTACTTGGATTCTTTGTTCGCTTTTGGCAATTTCTTCACACACGCAAGCCTGTTTTGGCAGGCCGCATTTTGGACATATATCCATATTATGATTTTGATTTGAGCATTAATAATCTTGCAAGAGTTTTTTTCATTTCTCTTAGCTTGACTTTTCCACCTTTGCTCGCTGTTACTTTACCTTTAACTAAATCTAATCTTATTTCGTTGATTTTTTCCTCAACTTCTTTTTTTGTAAGTTTTGAAAGCTCTTTAAACTTTTTCATTGTTCTTTCTCCTTAGCTTTTCTTGGTTTTTTCTTAACAACTGGTTTTTCTTCAATTGTTTCTTCAGGTTGAGGAATATTAATTGGCATATTTGTTGTATCTATTCTTTTATTTTCAATATTAATTTGATCATGTATTTTTGCATCAGGATGTAAAATACTTACAGTTATTCCAACAGTTCCAGGTTTTGTTCTTGCAACTGCTGTAGCAACATCAACAACCTTTGCACTATCTCCTACTTTTTTTAGATATCCTTTAGTAAATCTCCATGTTTTTGCTCTTGCACTTGGTAGTTTTCCTGCTAATTTTATTTCAACCCCTAATGCTCCTGCATTAACAATTTGCTGTAATAATTTATATGCAATAATCTTGAATTTCATAGGTCCACTGTTTTCAAGATTAATTGCAATATCATCTGCAACTGTCTGAGCATCAAGATTTACATCTTTTATTTCTTGTATTTCAATATGAGGATTTTCAAAATGGAAATTTCTTTTTAAAACTTCAGTTAATTTTTCGATTTTTTCTCCGCCCCTTCCAATAATTAATCCTGGTTTGCTTGTTAAAATTATAACTTTTTCTCCAACCGGAGTATATTCTATATTAACTCTGCTGATTTTTCCTTTCCCAAGGTAATTTTTTATAAATTCCTTCATTTCAAATTCTTCTTTCTTAAACTTAACAAATTTTCTTTCTTCCATTTTATTGTTTTTTCTTTTCTCCTAATTCTTTTGATTTAATTGTAACATGGGTTCTTTTGAATTGTGTGCTACCAAATCTGTGAAATTGTTTCGGAGCTTTGTTTGGTACTACTTCAAAAATTATTGTTTTTTCTAAATCAAGTCCATTAACATTGCTGTTTGCTGATAGATTTTTTAATAATCTAATAAATTCCTTTGCAGCAGTTACTGGATATCTTCCACTCATCATACTTTTGCCATCAAGTGTTTTACCTTTTCTATGTGGAAGTTCACCTTTCATCGGAACTGCTAATTTTTGCTTTACAACTTTTTCAAGCAATTCAATTGCATACGGTATTTTTTTATATTTGATAAATCTTCCAATTGCAATTGCCTGTTTTTTTGATATCTGCAAGTTTCTTCCATAAACCATTGCTTCACTTTTCTTTACAATAACTTTTTTATCTTTACTTTCTTTCTTTTCCTTAAGTTCTTTAGAAATTGAGGTTTCAGTTTTAACTTCTTCTACTTTAACATTTTCTTTAACATCAATTTTTTCTTCTTTTTCTTTTGGAGCTTCTGCTAATTTTTGCTTTTTAGGAGCTCTTATTTTAGGCTCTTTCACTATTTTTAATTGATTTAATTGTTCGTCTGCCATTTTTTATTTCACGCTCTTAGAAGCTGAACTCTTTGTTGCTCCGATACCTGCAGCTCCGTGTTTAACTGGTCTTCTTGTTAATGAAAATTCTCCAAGTCTGTGTCCAAGCATTTCAGGAATTACTCTAACTGGCTCGAATGTTTTTCCATTATAAACATTAATTGTTAATCCAATCATTGCAGGAACAACTATAATATTCCTATCATGTGTTCGGATATTTTTTTCTCTTTCAGTACATTTTTTACATTTTTCAACAAAGTTTTCAAAAACATCAGAATTTCTAAGCAAGGTTCTTCTTTCTCTTGAAGGAAGCAATTTTGCAAATTCACGAATATTTAATTTATTTAAATCTTCGATTAACTTTCCTCTAAATGTAAAATCTTTCTTTCTATGTATTTCTTGATTTTCTTCCATTTTATTTTCTTCCTCCTTTCTTTCTTCCAGTTCTTCTTGCTCTTATTGAACCAACCAATGCTCCTGGAGGCGCGTTTCTCTTTGGAATCTTTCCAAGTCCACCATGAGTAAGATTCTTTCCTCTTCCTGAACCAAACGGATGATCAATAGCATTAACTTTAACTGCAGAAGTTCTTGGCCACATTTTATTTCTTGATTTTCTAATAAAGTGCATTTTTCCTGCTTTTATTATTGGCTTTTCTTTTCTTCCATCTCCTGCAATTACTCCAATTGTTGCTCGGCAATTATCATTAAATACCTTTTCTTGTTTAGATGGCATCATTATAAAAACCTGTCCCTTTTCTTTTTTTGTTACAACTGCTGAACTTCCTGCAGTTCTTATGAATCTTCCACCATCTCCTGGGCGCGATTCAATATTAAATATTTGAGTTTTAGTTGGTATATCTTTTAATCTAACTATACTTCCATTATTTAAATTGGGGTCATTTCCAATCATTATTTTTTGTCCTTGGTAAATTCCGTTTGCAGAAACATTATAAAATATTTTATCTCCAATTTTTATTTTTGCTAATGGTGCAGAGTGTCCTGTTGAATGAACTAGTTTAATCAATTGAGCTTCTCCTTGAACTTCTCTAGGATAGCCAACTTTATAGACAAATGCTTTACTTCTAACTCTATATGTTAGGCTTCCATGCCCTCGTGCTTGTGAAATAATTGTTTTTCCCATTGTTAAATCATTCCTAATTTAGTTGCAATATCAATAGCAGGTGTTTTCTTGCTGATTTTTACATAAGCAATTTTTTTAGTTCCCCTATTAATAATATTAACTCTTTCAACTTTAACTTTAAACATTTTTTCAACTTCTTTTGCAATTTCTGTTCTCTTATCTCTTGAATCAACTTCGAGTAAAATAGTATTATCTAATTCAATTAATCTAATTGCTTTTTCAGTTGTTAATGGTTTTTTTATCATTTCATTGCCTCCAAATCTTTAATTGCTTTTTCAGTATAAATTGTTAATCTTCCCATTGGATAAAAATCTTTTATTTCAAGTTCATCGACTCTCTTACTATCAACAGCTTTTGTTTTGATAGATTCATCATTTCCAGTTACTAATAAAACTCCTGCAGTTGTTTTATATCTTCTATTTCTTAATTTTCCTTTTCCAGATCTTACTGATTTTTCTTTTTTAGCAATAATATTTAATCCTCCAAGTATTTTGTTAATAGCCTCAAATAATTCCTGTGTTTTCAATTCAATTAATTTTGATTCAACAACAATAGGAAGTTTCTGCACTTTTATTTCTTCCAATCTTGCATATCTTGATTTTACTAAATTATTATCCGCAGTTGTAGCAATTGCAGATTTAAATGCCATTTCAAATTCTTTTTTATTTATTTTTTTAGCATTTAATTGACTTAATATTTTTGGAGGGTGTGCTCTTCTTCCGCCTCTTGTTCCAGAAATTTCAGCACCAATCCAATAGAATTGTGTTCCTCTTCTCCACATAGTTTTTCTTGGAATTCTTGAAATACCTTTTCCATAAGCTGTTCTCCATTTATGTCTTATATGTCTTATTCTTCCAGAAGCAGAATGCTGTCTTCCTGCCATATAATAAGGAGCATAAGGTTGCATTGTTTTTTCAGCTTCAAAAACTTTTCTGATTATATCATCTCTTATTTTAACACTAAAAATACTAGGAAGTTCAATTTCTTTAACTTTTTTTCCATCAATTGATAATAATTCTGTTTTCATTTTATCTTAACTCCAATAACTCGAAAGTTTTCTTCTCCTGTTTTTTAGTTTTTCTTAAAGGCATTGTTACCATTACTTGTCTCTTAACAGGTCCTTGAACACTTCCTCTTAAAATAATATAATCTGTTTTTATATTTCCAAAATGCTTAAACCCTGAAGAAGGATTAATGTTTTTATCTCCAATTGTTTCAACATCAATTACTTGATTATTATAAACAACTCTTGTAAACATTCCTAATTGTCCTGCTTGTGGTGCATGAAAAGTAACTCTTGCTGGATGCCATGGTCCTAAACTTCCTGCTCTTCTTCGTCCTTTTTCTGATTTATGTGATTTTAAACCAATCCCAAATCTTTTAACAGCACCTTGTAAACCTTTTCCTTTTGTAACTCCATGAATGTCCACAAGTTGCCCTCTACTAATAATATCTTTTATTTTTATTTCCTTGTTAATATATTCTTTAGCAAATGCTAATTTTTCTGCAACATTTCCCCCAATAGCAATTTCCGCCACATCAGGTTTATGTTTTAATCCGGTTTTATTAATAGTTGAATATACAATAAGTCGAATATCATCATAGTCTTTGACATCATCAATTTTTTTAGAATTAGGGTTTGTTGGTAATTTTAACACTCTTTTTAATTCTTTATCAAGATTTGGAGAAATAATCTCTGAAACAACTTGTCTGTGTTTATAAAATCTTATTGAGAAAATTTTTATTGGTGGGCATTCGATTATTGTCACAGGAAAAGTTATTCTTTTTCCTTTTGTCATTGAATCAGCTGTATTATCTTTAGCAAATGCAGAAGACATACCAACTTTATAACCAATAAATCCCAATAATTTTTTATCATTATTTTCAGAAGAAATAATATCCCAGTTTACACTAGGCAAAATCTTTTTAGCCCTTTTTCTTGGCCAATACTGTAAGCTTCCTCTTCGAGGTCGTGATAATGCTGCCATGTTTTAATCAAGTGGTGAAATATTACCATATTTTCTACCTAAATTATTCAGAAAAATTACGTTTATAAAGTTATGCTTGGAACAAGATATCCTTGGTAATTAGCTTTCCATCTAAATTTAAATGCCTTACAATCTTACCCTTTCTTATTGCCATTTCCCTCATTTTTGCAGGGTCACTTTCATTTTTTGGTATTTCAATATCTGTTATAAGAAATTCATGAGAAATTTGCACTTTTTTAAAATCTTCTACATCAAAAAGTATGGATTTGACTAAATTAAGATCATTTGTTTTTAATTTACAAAAGTCAACTGATGGTCCTTTATCACTTGTGCTTGGTTTTGCAGATTTTGGTGCTTTTGGTTTTATTTTTAGTTCTGTATCTCCTACTGAAAATGATAATCCTAAAAAGGAATTTGGAAATTTATCACATAGTTTAAGAATATCTTCTTTACTCATTAAATCATCTAAAATATATTGTTTAATACCCATAAATTGTTTTATTGACTTAAAATTTAACTCTCCTTTCAAGTCTCTTGTTGATACTACAACGCCAGTTACCTTGACTTTTTGCCCAGCAAGAATTTTTTCAGCAACACTTCTAACAAATTCAACAGCATATTCATAGGTTGTTGCTATTGAATATTTATCTTTAGACTTAGAAGCATTAATCATTGCTCTATCTCTAAACTCTCCTCTACTGAACTTTTGAAATTGTATATGCACTGAATTGTCAACTCTTCCTTCAAATATCTTTTTTATAAATGAATCCATCATTATATTTTTCAAACCATGTTTATAAACATTTTGAAATGAGTTTTATAGAATTTTTAAAATAATAATATAATTCTATTAAACTTTAATATCCTTTATACTAATTTACACTAGTTATAACACATCATAATCAGATATTATCTTTAGATATAAAGATTTCCAGATGAATAATTAGGAATTTTGCGAAGCAAAATTCCCAATCAAAAAGCCGAGTGTTAACGAGGCGATTATATAATCCTTTTTAATGAATTTAGTAGTAACTTTTATATACATAAGCTACTATAAGCAAATATGATTAATGAGAATACTGTAAAACAGATAATTGGTGGCTTTTTTATACTAATACTATTAGTATTTACCTTTTTGATTATAAAACCTATTTTTCTTTCAATGCTTTTAGGACTTATTCTTGCTTATACTTTTAATCCTGTAAATAAATTGCTAGTAAAATTAGTAAAAAATCGCTTTTTATCTGCTTTTATAACCTGTTCAGTTACAATCGGGGTCTTGCTTGTTATTATATGGTTTTCTTTACCTCTTTTAATTAATCAAGTTTTTGATACTTATAGTTCAATTCAATCTTTCAATACTATCGGCACACTACAAGAAATATTTCCCTTTATGTTTTCTTCACCCCAAATATCAAATACTTTTGCAGGATCATATAATACTTTTTTATCAACAACTGCTCAATCAAATGTTAATATTTTGACAAATATTTTACTAGATATTCCTTCACTTATTTTTAAATTAATGGTAGTTATAATAACATTTTTTTATGGTCTTAGGGATGGAGATAAATTAATTGAACTTTTAAAGAACTCTCTTCCATTTAATAAATCAACAACTAGTAAATTTATCCAAAAATCAAAAGAAGTTACATTCTCTGTAGTATTTGGTCGTGTAGTTATAGGAATAATTACCGGGCTTTTAGCAGGAATTGGATTTTATATTGCAGGAGTTAATAATACTTTATTGTTCACAGTTCTTGCGATTATAACAAGTATTATTCCAATTATTGGTCCATGGATTATTTGGGTCCCTGTAGTTATTAGTTTGTTTGTTACTGGACATACTATTCCTGCTATTTTCCTATTATTATACTGTAGTATTGTTGTAACATTATTTGAAAGTATTTCACATCCAGTAATTGTATCCCGCTACTCACATATACCTAATTCATTAACTTTATTAGGCATTATTGGAGGAATGTTAGTATTTGGAATTTCTGGAATTATTATTGGGCCATTAGTTGTTGCTTATCTTGTAATACTTTTTGAACTTTATTTAGAATATAATGTAAAGAAATCAAATCCATAAAAAGAGATGAAACTAAAAGTTAAACACCATAAATGGTCAGCAGGGCGTCCTGTAGCAATTCTTAACAAAGAAATTGCTAAAATTTTATTTGCAGGTTTAAGTGAGAGGATTTTAATAGAATATGGTTCAAAACGAATTGTTGCAGTTCTCGATTTATCTTCAAAAATTGCAGAACGAGGAGAAATTGTTTTATCAACCGAAATTTTAGAATATCTCAATCTATCTGGAGGAGAAATTGTTAATGTTGAAGTTGCAATTAAACCCAGGGCAATACAAGTTATTAATAAAAAATTAAAAGGAGAAAAATTAAAAGAAAAAGATATTTTTAGTATTGTTCGTTCAATTGTTAATAACGAGTTATCAGAAACTGAAATTGCATTTTTCATATCTGCAGTTTATGAACGAGGCATGTCAATGGATGAAACTGCTTGGCTTACAAAAGCAATGTACAAAACCGGAAATAAATTAGGGCTTAAAAATAAAGTTATAGTTGATAAACATTCAATAGGAGGAATTGCAGGAAATAGAACAACACCTATTGTTGTTTCAATATGTGCAGCAGCAGGTTTAATCATGCCAAAAACTTCTTCTCGCGCAATAACTTCTGCAGCAGGAACAGCAGATGTTTTAGAAGCTATTTGTGATGTTAATTTTTCAATAGCTGAAATAAAAAAAATTGTCCAAAAAACAAATGCATGCATGGTTTGGGGAGGAGCATTGGGCTTTGCTCCTGCAGATGATAAAATAATCCGAGTTGAAAGTGCAATTAATATTGACCCCGAGCCAAATCTTCTTGCATCAATTATGGCTAAAAAACTTTCAGTTGGTAGCAAATTTGTTCTTATTGATATTCCTCAAGGAAAATATGCAAAAGTTGATATGAAAAAAGCAAAAAGATTATCATCTGAATTTGAACAAATTGGAAGAAAATTTAATATTAAAGTAAAATGTGTTATTACAGATGGTAGCCAGCCAATTGGTAATGGAATTGGGCCAGTAATGGAACTTAGAGATATTATTTTAATATTAAAAAATGAAAACGGGCCAAAAGACCTTAGGAAAAAATCAATTTTTCTTGCAGGACAACTTTTTGAATTATGTGGAAAAACAAAAAAATCACAAGGGGAAAAATTAGCAGAAGAAATTTTATCTTCAGGCAAAGCCTATGAAAAATTCCAGCAGATAATTAAAGCCCAAAAAGGCTCGCTAAGCAACAGCAGATTATCTATTGCAAAGTTTTCTCATGAAATAAAAGCAGACAAAAATTGCAGAATTTCCATGATTGATAATAAGAAAATAAATCTTCTTGGAAGAATTGCAGGTTCCCCTAATGATAAAAAAGCCGGGCTTTATCTTCATGGACATCTCGGTGATAATTTCAGCAAAGGAGACAAAATCTTAACAATTTACTCTCAGTCAAAACAAAAGTTGAGCGATGCCATTGATTTCTATAAAGAAAATGATATTATTGAAGTGAGATAAAAATTAAAAATAATTTCCTTCTATTAATAGCATTGAATTCATCATTGCTTCTCTTTGAAGAGTTGCATTTGCTAGAACCTCTAACATTACTAACCCTTTTTTATCAGTAACAGAATCCTGTTGTTTTCTTGCATCCTTTAGTCCTTGTTCAAGATTTCGATAAACTTGTCGTAAAGATATAGCGTTATGTGAATAAGGCGGAATAAATTGCCCAAAAGTTAATGCTTCTAACCAGTTTGGACCATCTAGAGTATTAGCTCTAATACGATAACCTACTATTTCATCTTCAATGTCTCTAAAATTTGGTATAAACTTTTGTTTCATAATGAATTAGCTAGTTTAGTGTTTTTAAATCTTTCCATATGTAACTACTTTAGAATTAATATTAATTAGTTAGATGCCTCCACGAGATAAAGAAAACAAAAGATTTATAAATATATAACCACTATATAACTTACTATGGAAACTACAATACAAGTAAGCAAGGATTTGCTTAACAAACTTGCTAAAATGAAAATGCATGAAAAAGAAAGTTATGAAAGTATAGTATGGGATTTAATAGAAGACAGACTTGAGTTTTCAGAAGAAACAAAACATAATATTGCAACTTCTGAAAAAGAAATAAGAACTGGAAAAACAATTTCTCTTAATTTAATTAAGCAAAAAATGAGGTAAAATATAAAATGTATTCTGTTGAATTTTCAGAAACAGCAGAGAGGCAATTTAATAAGCTTGAGAAGAATGTCCAGTTTAGAGTTGTAAATGTTATGGAAAGAATAAAGATTAGACCTTATCATTTTATAAAAAGAAAAGAAGGAACAGATTATTTTATAGCAAGAATAGGCGAACATAGAGCAGTTCTTAGCATAGACGATATAAGAAAAATAATTTTTGTTCTGGAAGTCGGGCATAGAAAAAATATTTATGATTAATGCCCCCCACGAGATGATTAACTTAAAGATTAACTCCCCAACTTTTTCTCACAATATCAAAAAACATAATAATCCTTATAAACTCTAAACTTGCATAAATAATATGGCACCATTAGATTTTAGTTATCATGATAATAAATTAGCAGATAGACTTGCTAACCCTTATTTGACTTATCTTAGGACTAAAGGGGATATTAATTTATATATGGCTTTAAAGAAATTAGAAGATCCAAGTAATTCTTCAAGAGAATATGAAGTTAAATAAATTTTAAACTCTTTTAAATTTTCTTGCAATAAAATAAATAAATAATAACAACGGGAAACACAAATAAGCTAAAGTTGAATAGCCCGGAGTTATAAAAACTAATAAAAATGCAATAAAAGCAATAAGTGGTGCAAAAATCATTCTGCGACTTAAACGTTTAATATGTTCTCTATTTTCATTTGTTTCTAAAAGCCCGTTTCTATAGCAATAAAACCAATTAATAGTAAATAAAATAAATAAAATTAACATATTTCCATTAAAAACAAGCTCAGCAACCATATTACTAGGATAATCACTCATTAAACTTGTTGAAAACGGAACAAGAACAACAAAAAGCAAAATAAATGTAACAAGAATTATATTTCCCAAATTAACTTTTTTTACATGATGAAACTGCTGGCTGAAATTAAGCCAGAAAAAAATAAGCAATAAAAAGCTAAGTCCAAAATTCCAGAAATTATTAAGTTGTCCAAGAAGAAATCCTCCAACATCGGTTATTTTTTCAGGTTGAGGAAGATTTATTGAAAGAACTAACAAAGTCATTGCAAATGCAAAAATTCCATCTGCAAGAGTTTCAAGTCTTTGAGGCCTCATTCCACTTTTTGAATCATTTTCTTTTTTCATTTTTTATAATGGATATTTGTAAAATTTATTTATACAAAAAGTAATGTATATCATTCAAAAAATCAAGCTCTCTTTTTTTCACGCTTTTTCTGTCTCTTTTTATTTTGTCAATCAGCTCATTTATTCTTAACCCGCTAATTACTTTTGGCAATATAACATAATCTGCTCCTTTTTTATATAATTCAAGAGCTTCATGAATATGCTCTGCCATAACAATTACAATAACTTTTGAATTTATCTTCTTGGTTTTTTCAACAAGATTTAGGTTATCTTCAATATCTGGAATAGTGCTTATTATTATTTCTGGGTTCATAAACTTAATTTTTTTAATTATTTCAGGATTTGCTAAATCTCCATATAAACACGGTATTTTTTTATTCATTAATGACCTTATTATATCTGGATTAAAATCAATTATAAGTATATCCTCTTTGATATCCGAAAATTTCTTAAGTATTAATGTCCCGGTTCTATGGCAACCAAAAATTATTACTTTTTTCTTATCTATCAATCCGTAATTTAATTCTTCTTTTTTGGTGGGAACTCGCTCAAAAAGTCTTGCAGGATATAAAAATAATTTGTATAAAGCAGATTCATATTGCATAAAATATATTGTCAAAGACATTGAGATAATCACCACAAATACAAGTACGCTAAACAACCCCTGACTGATTTGAGATAATAACAGCCCCTGAGTTAATAATATTAAAGCAAATTCACTTGATTGCCCTAAAGAATTTCCTGTTAAAAATGCAGTTCTGTTAGTATAACCTAAAAGTCTTATTGAAACCATTAAAACAATTGGTTTAATTATCATAACTAATACTATAAGTAAACCGAATAATCCCCAGTATTCTTTAGGTATCCATACTAATTGCATTCCTAAAGATACAAATAAAATTGCCCCAAAAAAGTCTCTTAGCGGATGAACCCTTCCTTTTATATCAACTTTAAATGGAGAGTTTGCTAAAGCAACTCCTGCAAAAAATGCACCAATTACTAAAGATAAACCAAAAGAATATGCAGAAATTGCAAATAAGAATAAAAATGCCAGAGCAATTATTAAAATCAGCTCGCTTGATTTTGCAGATAACTTAAATATTGGTCCAGAAAGCTTTGCAAGTATTAAAGCAAATATAATAAATAATCCTGCTTTTCCAAGAGCAATTAAAATTCCAAGCAGGTTAAGGTCACTTGTTAATATAGTTAATGCAATTACTGCAGCAATATCCTGAATTAATAATATTCCAACAATAATTCTTCCATGCAAAGTATTCAACTCTTCTTTATCAGCAAGAATTTTAATAACAACCATTGTACTGCTGAATGCAACAACTAATATTATCTGAATCATTTCTATATTTTTAAAATCCCAGAAAAACCATAAAACCAATGTTAATAAAGCCATCAAACCCATTTGTATAATTCCTGCAATTAAACTTATTTTTCCAACACGTTTTAAGTTGCTAAATTCAATTTCTAATCCTGCAAAGAACAACAGAAAAGCAACACCAATTTCAGAAAGAGCCAGGATTGTATTTGAATTTTGAATTAATCCTAAAGCCATTGGTCCAAGAATTATACCTGCAATAATATATGCCGGAATTCTCGGTTGTTTAAGCATTTTGAATATAAATGCAAGTACTCCTGCAACAATTATCATTATTCCAATTTCAAAAATAATACTAAAGTTCGCAGGTATTGTTGAAGCTAAAATATTTGTCAGTGCCATATCTCTTTTTTATGAAGTTAATAATAAGAAAGCATATAAAAATCTATTGATAAGCATTCAATAATATTCTAAGAGATAATTTATAAATTAAATATTACTAATTAGATTATGAAAGAAGAAATTAAAAATATAAAAGAGAGAAATAAAAGAGTTGAAACAGATAAGGCTTGGGAAACAAGTAAGACAAGAAGAATAATTATTGCAATAATGACTTATATTGTAATAGTAATTTTCCTTTGGTCAATTAATGCTCCAAATCCTTGGTTAAATGCTATTGTACCAACAGTAGGTTTTATTCTTTCAACATTAACATTACCTTTCTTCAAACAATTTTGGATTAATTATGTTTATAAAAAATAGATAAAAGTTGTTTAAACTGATATATTTTTAATTTAAACATTGTAAAAATTAGGAAGGTTTTGCGAAGCACAAACCAATATAGTGTATTTACTTAATGTATTTAGCAAAATAATATAATATCATTTTCCATTATAAAATTACAATTAACAGCCGAGGCAATACTAAATTAATTTTACTTAGTCTTATCGATGTGGATGGAAAGGCATTGGTCCACGAGGCCCTGGTCCGTGAGGTCCTGGATGATATGGTCCTGGATGCATTGGTCCACGAGGCCCAGGATGGTAAGGTCCTTGGTTAGGACGGATAATGATTGTGGGATTTACATCATATCCATATCCAACAGTTTCACAACTTGTTCCTAAACTTAAAGAACCAGCAACAGTCAATGCTGTTCCTGTAATAAGACTAACAAGCCCTTTTTTCATCTTTATATAATGTGCAACTTGTATTTAACTTTATTGGTGATGATTCTATTAATCGTATGGGTTTTTACCAAAAATCATATAATATTCTTTTTCTTGGCATTCACATACTGCTCTTACAACTTTTTCCATTTCATTTTCATTAATTACTCCTTGAAGAGTTCCAAGTAGATTATCATTTCCTAAAGAATTTCCCATTAATTTATATGCAATATCTCCATTACTGGTTGTCCAAAAATATGCTGTAGGAATTCTCATATTTAACCCTGTTCTTAATCTTCTTTCTTCATAGTCCTCAGAATATACCCATTTTTTATTTTTTACCATATTCAAAGCAATTTTAATAATTATTTAAAGATATATATTATTCAATATAATTTTTATGTAAGTTTTTGTTTCTGTGACAAAGAAGTTTAAAACGCCGACGCCCAGAACACTTTATTGCTAGATAAAGTTGCCAAAAATCTGAAAGATTTTTTAGCACGTTCGATTATGGGCACTAAGAATTTAAAACGCCGCCGCCCAGAATCGAACTGGGAGATCCCGAAGGAAACCTGCTCTCAAGGCAGGCCGAGTACCATTGTCGCACAGCGGCATTTTGTAAATTTATATTAAATACCTAAATTACAATTATTTGACAATATTGCTCTTTTTAAACATTTATTTTTCAGAACTATTTATTAAAATCCCAACAATCTTCTCAAAAAACCTTTTTGCCCATTTTCTCTTTCATTAACTGCAACATCACTCATTTTTGGAAGTGTGTGAGCTTCTTCTATTATAAACTTTGGAGATCTATACTTAATTAAAGTTTCAGGTTCTTCAGGTTCTTCATATTTTTTATCATATTTTCCATCAAAGGCATCTTGCTCATCCTGAGTCATTGTATTATAATAATTATTATTTCCCATGTTAATCAACTAATATTAAAGTATTTAATTTTTTCGATATTAATTTTAGAATTATAATTAGATTAAGAAAAGCTTCAGCGTGATTACTATTTATGTAAAAGGTTTGTTCTCTTTGGTAAAATAAAAATAAATAACTAACCAAATAGAGATGACAAACCTTCAGCTGCTGCTGAAGCTTTTTCTTCTTCTTTCTTTTCATCTTTCTTGTGCTCTGCTGCTGGTGCTGGAGCTGCTGCACTTAGTGCAACTGCATTTTCCAATTCTTTGTCTATGTCTACACCATTCAAACTTGCAACTAAGACTTTTATTTTGCCTTCGTCAACTGAAGCACCTGTAGCTGAAATTACTTTTTTCAAGCTAGCTTCATCAACTGTTTGTCCAAGTTTGTGCAACAATAGCGCTGCATATATGTATTCCATTGTGTTTATTGTTCTCCTCCATTAGTTTGTGGAGTATTAATCAAATTTCCAATTGCTTTTTCATGACTTGCTGCTTTTGCAAGTAAAAATCCAATTGTGTCTTTTGAAACATATGTCATAGAAACTGCAAAAGCTCTTGCTTTTGCAAAATATTCTTTTAATGTTTTTAATGTTCCCTCTTTGTCAATTATTAATGAAGTATATATTTCTCCTGTTTTTGAATCATATGCAACTGCAGGTATAAATCCAACTGAAAAAGGTAAAATATTAAGTTTACCCATTATATTTGTTGCTCCTTCGCTTATTGCCTGTCCTGTTTTAACAATTGTCTTTGCTTCTTTAATTTCAATTTTTCCGCCTTTAATCTCAATTTTTAATCCAAGAGCACCAAGTTCACTAACAACCGGGCCTGCAACTAATTCTGTTGGTCCTGGTTCAATTATAATGTCCATTTCAGCAATTTGTCCAACCTTTGCTTTTACAGGGCTTTTACTTGCTGCAAGTTTTCCAGAAAGTTCAAAAGCATCAATTTGTGATATTAGAATAGCATTATCTTCTTTTACATAATCTTTTAATTTTTGTATATTCTGTTTTTTTGAACTATCAATTGCTCTTATAAGAATATTTTTCTTAACAACAATTACACTTGAAGTTCCAATAAGTCCCTTTTTTATTTTTTGAAACTGCTTTGCAGGAAGTCCTTTTATTGAAGCAAACATAACTGTATTATTTTTTTCAATAAGCTCTGCTAAACTTTTTACATCTGCAATTTTTTCTTTTGAAACATGTGTTTTTGGTTTTTCTTTTGCCTTTGCCATTATATTTCTACCCTAATTGGTTTACCCATTGTTAATTTAATCATAACTGATTTAATATTATCTTTTTTATTTGGAAGTTCATTCATTAAAGCAGTATAAACTGCTTTTACATTTTCAGCAATATCTTCATTTTTCATTTTTTCTTTTCCAATAATTACTTTTACAGAAGGTTCTTTAACTTGAACTCTTAGAACAGAATTAATTTTATTTACTAAATCCCCCACTTCTTTATCATTTTCATTTAATACAATTCCTAATTTTGGAGAAGGCATTTTTCCAGCAGGCCCTAAAACTCTACCAAAAGTTGTAGCAACTAGTGGCATATTTGAACCTGATGAAATAAAAAAATCATACTGTTTTACAAGCTTTTTAACTTCTTTTTTATCTTTATATCTTATAAAACCTGCTCTAGGTATTGTATCAATAAGTGAACTTTTTGTTTCAATAAATCCACATACTTTCTTTTCTTTTATTTTATGAGGTAAAGGAACAAATAAATTAATCGAAGTTTTTTTAGTATCAATTTTTTTAAGATTTATAATTAGATCTACACTTTGTTCAAATTTCTTTGATTCTCCTTTCTTGATTTCTTCAATAGCTTTATCTAATGTTGCCATTTTGTATTATCTACTACCTATGCGTTCTGAGTCAGAATAAGACTCTAAACGATGTAGTGCGATGAAATTTAGTGTTTTGGTAGGTTTATAAATTTGTTGGTTTCTCAAGCTTCTTTAATACTCTTTTTATCTAACTAACTTATTTTCACCACTCAATATCAATAATAAACATATATAAACATCTCTTGATTTTTTATAAGATTATAGTAGTTAAAAAAGGTGATAATTGAAAGGAGGTGACAATGAATAAATTAATAATAGTACTAACAATACCTTTGGCTGTCCTTTTATTGGCTTCAGCATATGCTTTTTCTTCAAATGACTTAAGTATCCGAGCAACAGGCAATAATATTTCTTATATTGGTAATGAAACTCAATTTAATCTAAGTAAAACATCAGTTCATTTATCTATATGGAACTTTGCTGAAAGAGCAGGAAGTCAAAGATTTACTGATTCAATTGATTTAAGCAGTGGATTAGCTCATCAAGGAAAAGGGACATTAACAATAAAAACAGAAACTTTAAACAAAAAAAGAATAATAATGAATCTTAAGATAAGTAATACACAGTTAACTCGCCCTTCATATGATAGATTAAAGATAACTGGCAAAGCAAAAGGCACATATTGGACTAAAGAAACCGGATTAATGAAAGTTTCTTTTGATTATTTTGAATCAAACTTTGATTTAAAGAATAAAGTTGCAGACGTTATTGGGGGAAGGAGTTTAATATCAATATAACAATTCTTTTCTTTTTTTTTATTTTTGGGGTTTAATATTCCAATGTCTTGCCGCGTTTTTCCAAAAATAAAATTAGAAATTGCTAACCCTTGGCACATAGATAACAAAATTTTAGGCAATTTCTTTATTTTTCTAATTCTTTCAAATATTCTTTAATTCTTTCAACACTTTGCTGAACCAACAACTTTTCAATTTTCTGCTCAAATATATTATTTAATGTTTCGAATTCAGAAATAAAATACTGGTTATTCTGCTTATCTACAATCATTATATCTCTTAATCTTTTCAGCTGTCTGCGAATATTTGATTCTGCAACTCCTTTTAATTCTAAGTTATTTGCCTTTCTTAACTCTTCAACACGCGCTTTAATTTCATCAGAATTAAGTTTTGTCTTATTCTTTTTTTCTTCAATTAAAACCATCAATATATCAACAACAACATCTCTGCTATCTCCTGGTTGTAATAATCCAAGAGACAAACAAATTTTTTTAACTAATTGTCTCTGATCAATATTATACGGGCGTTCATATTTCCTAAGAATAATTTCGCTTAATGGTGTATCTCGTGGCATATTTGAATTTCTTTTTATTTAGTATATAGTTTATGAGACATAAAACCTTATAAATCTAATGTCGTTTTTTATTTAATGGAATTCGTAGCATTATTAAGTTCAGGAAAAGGAACCTGGGCACAGGTATCTGGTTTAATTAAACAAGGAGAATGGGATAAAATTATTCTTATTGGTGGTTCATTTGCAAAAGAGTTCAAAGCAGATAAACCATTTGAATTTATTCAAATTGATCAGGATAAAAAATTAGTTGAAATGAAAAAAGAAATACTTGAAAAGCTTAAAGGAAAAATTGATGATACAGAAGTTGCTTTATCAATTGCTTCAGGAGAAGGTAAAGAACATATGGCTTTAATTTCTGCATTACTTTCTCTTCCAGCTGGAGTTCGTTTTGTTGCACTTACAAAAGATGGAATTGTCTACTTGTAAAGATTTTTATAAGATAATTATCTAATTTAGATATGGGTTTTAAATTATCACCTTCATCACTCTCACTTATGCAAGATTGTCCTAGATGTTTTTGGTTAGATAAACACAATATCTGGAAAAGGCCTGCATCAATTTTCCCAAGTCTGCCAAGTGGAATGGATAATATACTAAAAACTCATTTTGACAAATTTCGTGATAGAGGAGAATTGCCTCCAGAATTAAAAGAAAGCGAATGCAAGAATGGATGCAAATTATTTCAAGATAAAGAATTATTAAAAATATGGAGAAATAATCTTCAAGGAATAAGATGGGAAGATGAAAAAGGAAATATTCTCTGCGGAGCAGTTGATAATATTCTTATTAAAGGAAATAAATTAATTGTTCTCGATTATAAAACTCGTGGATATCCCTGCAAAGAAGATACTCATGAACACTATCAGAATCAGCTAGACATTTATAATTTTCTTTTGAATAAGAACAAATATGAAACAGAAGATTATGCATTTCTTCTATTTTATGTACCTAAAGAAGTATCAGAAGGCGGAGAAGTAATATTTGAGACAGAACTTAAAAAAATTAAAATTAATATTAAAAACGCAGAAAAAATATTCAATGATGCAATTGAACTTTTAAACAGCGCCTGTCCTGAAGAAAGTTGTGAATGGTGTGAAGGAAAATAATCTTTAATTCTCTCTTACGCACTTAAGAAAGAATAAAACCAGAATAACATTAACACTCCAACTAAGAATAATAAGAACATTGTTATCCACTTGAATGCTTTCTGTGCTTTATCTTCTGATTTTGTAAAGAACAAAATTGTTAAATAAAATACTCTTCCTCCATCAAATATTCCTAAAGGAAGCATATTAACAAGTGCAACACTAATATTAATTAAAATCATCCACCAAATCATATCACTGAAAAATTCTACTAAATCTCCATCAAATCTTGGTTCATAATATGTAAACGGATCTTTAAACTTACTAATTACTTTATATAAAAATCCTTTAACTCCGCTTGTGCTTGGCTCAAGTATTCCAACTCCAATTGCAGGTTTACCTTCAGAATTTTTAGATAGTGTTATATTATACTCATGGATTTTATTATTAGATGCTTTTGTCTTTATTGTAACATTATCTCCTGGAGAATATTTACTTATAACTTCTTTAAAGTCTTCCCAATTAGTTATTTTGTCATTATTAATGCCAATAATTGCTCCAATTACTCCTGCATTAACTGCTGGGAAATCATTATAAACAATAACTTTTTGAGGCATATCTTTGAAATTTGTTGTAAATATTACATTATTAATAAGATAACTATCATTTCCAATTTTAACTTTTGTAAGATTATTTGTGCTGTTTAAATTAAGATTTTTTAAGATATCTTGTGGTTGAGGATTAATTATTTTATTCCCATTTATTGAATCAATTTTTGTTAAATTAATTTCAGTAAATGAATAGCTATTAAATAAAGCACCTGCAGGCATAAACATCGCATAGAAAAATAATATAAATATAATAATAAAAAATATTGACATAACTATATTTGCAAATGTTCCTGCAGATAGAACTGCAAGCTGTTGCTTGATTGGTTTTTTCTGCATTTGCTTATCATCAGGTTCAACAAATGCTGCTAAAAATGGCCCTAAGAAACCGAAACCAGTTGATTTAATTTTAATATTATGTAATCTTGCAAATATTCCGTGTGCAAATTCATGTCCTATTGCAACAACTGCAAGTATTATAATCCAATATGCAAAGTAAAATGGCGGTAAAAAATCAAGTTTGAAAATAGAAGGCAGGTAAGGTATTAACGGCATTATAGGAGGAATTTTTATTGCTCTTACAGTTTCTGGATATCTAATATATATATAAACCAACTGAAAAAACAAAAATAACATTGAACCCATTAATATATAACCTGTTGCAATTGAAACATACTGCAACCATCTCAACTGATTTTTAAATTTTTTGCTTGTCCATTCAATTGCTCTCATTCCAAATTTTGTTCTGTATAAATATAGAATTCCTTCTCTCTTCAAATTTTTTCTATGAGTATATAAGAACCATACAATAAATAGTGTAAAAAGTACGAGAAACACTAAATCATAGATTAATAGATTATCCATTTTACACTTTCTTTATTGCTCTAAATGCTTTGCCTTTGCATTTTCTGCAACGAACTTTGCTTTCAAGAATTTTTTTCGGGTCAACTCTAACTTTTGCCCCACATTTTTTACATAAAAAAACATTCTTAAACAATCTGTTTTGTGCAACTAATATTTTTGCCATTACATTATCCTCTTAATTACTTTAATATCATCAATTTCCCAGTATTCAACCTGTTCTCCTTCTTTTAATTCTCCTTCAATATCTTCAGTAGGTTTTGGAAGGTCCATTGTTTCAAATGTTTCAACATCCATTACATTAACTTTATCTGTGCCAATTGAAAGTATTTGTGCTTTCTTTTTATTTATCAAAGGAACTTCAAATCTTTCATGTCCTGGTCTTGCTAAAACTCTTTTCTTTCCATCAAGAATTCCAATAGCTTCAAGACGAACTTTAGCATGCCCGTGTTTTCCAGTCTTGCTGACATCATAACTTCTTACTGTACATGGTTGACCATCCACCATAATTGTTGTTCCATTCCTTATATCTGTTGCATCAATTAATTTGTAAGACATGTTAATTGTGGGAAAAATACATTTATAAAGATTACCTTTTATTGAAATCCAATGGATATTGATAAAATAATAAAAAGTTATGAACCTCAGATTAAAAAAATTGCTTATTGGTATTACGGGCTTTGGCCAAAAGGCAATTTTGATACTAGTGATTTAATTCAGGCAGGAAGAGAAGCAGTTTGGAAAGTAAGTGAAAAACATCCAGAACAAATTAATAATCTTCCTTATATTAGGGGAGCAATAAAATTTTCAACTATTGGTAGAATGGTTGAACTTCTCCCAAAAATTCCAAGACAAATATCTATAATTAGAAAATTTGATGAAGATATTTCTATAATTGATACCTTGCCTGCAAATAATAATTTTGAGAATAAATTAGAAGGATGGGACGAAATTGAATATTATATTCGGCACGAATTCTCACAAGAAGCTGCCGAATCATTATTAAAAGTTTTTGAAAAATGTGAAAATGTTTTTGATTTAAATCTTTCAGAACCTCCTAAATGTAACCAAAAAGATAAAATAGAAATGGTCAGCAATATGGACTTGTCAGATAATGATTTACTTACCTATGCTTGTTTATTAACCGGAGCAATTGAAAAATTACCCTATAATTTTGTTAACGGACAAAAAGAAAAAGGCAAGAAGTATATGACTTATTTATTAGATTACCTTAATATTACTCCTAAAGAATTTGCAAAATCTAAAGATAAAAGAAGAATTATTAAGAAATACGGATTAGATTCATTTTATCAAAAAGCATTTGATTCTGATATGGGTGATTTATTTTCATATTGCTTTCCAGAAATTGAGCCCTATACTATTGCCTATGATAAAGGAAAGTGGGAAGGAATTGAAGGTTTAATTAATGCATGGAATGCTCTTGATAGAATTAAAAGAGAAACAAGAAAAAGCCCAGATAAACTTACTCAAAAAGATTTTCGGGAACATGATTTAACCGGCTTATTAAAATCCCAGTTTGATAATTCTCATTTAAAAGCAGTTGAATTTAGATATCCGGGAACCTATCCTGAAATAAGTAAAGAAGTTAACAGCTTGAGAAACAAAATGTTAAAACATAACTTTCGCTAGAAGAGTTTTTAAACTGATTATTTTTTAATGAACCATGATAACCAAGAACGATTTCATAGAATTGCACTTCACAGGCAGAGTAAAAGATGGAGAAATATTTGATACTAACATAAAAGAAGATGCAGAAAAAATAAACATAAAAATAGACGATAAACCATTTGTTATCTGCGTTGGACAGAATATGCTGATTAAAGGTTTTGACAAGGCTTTAGAAGGTAAAGAAATTGGAAAAAAATACTCAATTGAATTAACTCCTAAAGAATCATTTGGTGAAAGAAGAAAAGATTTGGTTAAATTAATGCCAATTAAGATATTTTTTGAAAAAAAAGTTAATCCTCAGCCAGGTATGACTCTTGCTTTAGATGATATGCTTGTAAAGATAATTAGTGTTTCAGGAGGCAGAGTTTTAGCAGATTTCAATAATCCGTTAGCAGGAAAAGACATTATCTATGAATTTACTATTCTCAAAAAAGTTGAAGACATAAGTGAAAAAGTAAATGCAATAACTTTATTTTTATTAAGACAAACTATTACTTTTAAAGTTGATGAAAAAGAAAAGAAAGTAATTTTTGAAACAGAAGGTTTCTATAAACCAGTTATTGAAGTCCTTAACGAACGTTTCAGAGAGATTTTAGGATACGAGCTTGTTTTAGAAGAGAAAAAGATAGAGGAGAAAAAAGAGGTTAAAGAAGAAAAAGTAGAAGAGAAAATAGAAGCTAATTAAGTAAATAATATCTCTTTGCCAAACTTTAGTTTAATTTATTAAAAAGATTACCCTCGCTCCACTTCGTTCCGCTCGGGAGTATATTAATTTAGAAATCTAATATTAATTATTTTAACATTAACTAATAATTTATCTATATTTCAGCCAGATTTAATATTTAGATATATAAATTACTAAATATTTAGATTAAACTTTTTCTAAAAGTTTAGTATCTAACAAATAACTTTAGATGCTATATTTCTAGATAAATATATTCGAACGAAGTGAGCAATTAAAGCCGAGGGCTTTGCCCGAGGCGAATAATCTCCTTTTCAACCATAAATATTATCGTGATGGTCAAAATCATCAAAGCTTAATTCATTGTTTTGCTTATCAAATTGAAAAACTAAAACAAAATGTCCAATATGTGCTCTTTTTGAATCTTTCATATTATATTTTAAATTTTTATAATGTTCAACATCATAAGAATTGATAATTTCATTAATTTTTTTTAATAGCTGTTCATAAAGAGGTTTATCTTTTTTAGAAAGTTTCAGCATTATTTCTTGAAGTTTTTCACTGATTTTATGATTATACATTTAACCCTCTTTAAAGTTAACTTGTTATTTTCCTTAATTCGTCAATAGAACTAAACTTAATATATTTTCCTTTTCTAATTTTTTCTAATTTTTCTATATATTCTGGCCTTAACTCGGGTTCTAAAAAACTATCTTCATAGATTTTAGCTATTAATGCAACTGCCTCACTTTTATTTTTAAGTCCAAATTTAGCTTTAACTATGTTTAGTATTCTATCTTCTCTTTCATTTATATCAATAATACTCTGAACCATTTTATTATAATACCTAACGTTTTATTATGATTTATAACAAATACTAATATTTAAGCTTTTTGGTAGTTGTATTAAGTAAATAATATCTCTTTGCCAAACTTTAATATAAGTTATTGTAAAGCTATGCAGGTTATTTCTAATTATAATCATGTAATATCTTTACAGTTCACATTTTCTAATATATATCTATTATATCAATTTTCGCTTTGCGAAAATTGCACAATTAAACATGATATTTCGTTCAATTTTCCTCTCCTTTTTTCACCATAACAAATCTTATAAACCAGATTATTTTCTCTAAAATATGTCTGCAGAATATTTAAGAAAAGAAGGTGAAAGAGGTTCATATGGAAGTGATGCTGACCAGGAACTCTTGGAAATTGATAGAGAATTAGAAGAACTTCTTACAAAACAAAGTGCTAAAATTAAAGTTATAGGTGTTGGTGGAGGAGGAAATAATACTTTATCTAGAATACATGAAATAGGTGTTAAAGGCGGAGAAATGATTGCAGTTAACACAGATGCTCAGGACTTATTATATACTAATGCAGATAAAAAAATTCTTATTGGACGGCAATTAACACGAGGGATGGGTGCAGGTTCAAATCCTTCAATTGGAGAAGATGCTGCAAAAGAATCAGAAGCTGAAATAAAAAAGAAATTAGATGGAGCTGATTTAGTATTTATTACATGTGGTTTAGGTGGAGGAACCGGTACAGGTGCAGCACCAGTTATTGCAGATATTGCTAAAAAAATGGGGGCTCTTGTAATTGGGGTTGTTACAATGCCATTTACTATTGAAGGTGCAAAAAGAATTGAAAATGCAATGAATGGTTTGGAAAAAATGGAATCAATTGTTGATACTCTTATTGTTATACCTAATGATAAATTATTAGAAATTGTTCCAGATTTGCCATTACAAACTGCCTTTAAAGTTGCAGATGAAATTTTAACAAATGCAGTTAAAGGAACAGCAGAACTTGTAACAAAAGCTGGTTTAGTAAATTTAGACTTTGCAGATGTAAGAACAATAATGGTTGATGGAGGAGTTTCTTTAATTGGCGTTGGCGAATCAGATGCAGGTTCTAATCGTGCACTTGAAGCTGTTGAAAAAGCTCTTAATAATCCACTTTTAGATGTAGATATATCCAATGCATCAGGTGCTTTGGTAAATATTATTGGCGGACCTGATTTAAGTTTAGAAGAATCAAAAATTGTTATAGAAGAAATTGGAAGGAGTCTTGGACAAAATGCAAAATTAATCTGGGGAGCTCAAATTTCTCCTGATATGGAAAAAACAATTCGTGTTATGGTTATTGTTACTGGTGTTCACAGCCCGCAAATTCTTGGAAGTGAAATAAAAGTATCCCCAGATGAAAGAAAAAAGAATGAGCTTTCAAAAGAACTTGGAATAAAATTCATTAAAGAATAAATTTACAATATTTAATATTTTAACAACATTTAAAAATAGTTATTTCTATCTCAGCTGACAAAAATGGAACAGAAAACAAATTCCGAATTATTAAATGGAGAAGAATTTTGCAAAGCCCTTGATTCAAAAGGAGATTATCTTAAAGGATGGAATTCTGCAGCTCGTAAAGAACTTCAGCAATTAAGACAAACTTATTTAGATTTTTATAATCCTAAATATAAAAAGATTTTAATGATTAATGGTTGTGACGGGCCAGGAAATGGTTTTAGAAGTGTTAATGTTCCTAATATTTTTTGTTTTTTAGATAAAATGCTTGAAGTTGATGGCGCAAAAATTATAGGTTTTAGAGATTATAATAATCCGGTTTCATCTAATGATTTATTAAACTTAGATGATATTATTTATCGAGGCAAAACAGTTTGTGATGGGGGTTTTGATAACAATCTTGTTGTAGGTCCAATTACTAATCATGTTGAAAAAGGAAAAAAAGCAATTTTATTTTTAGAAGAACAGCATTTGCTTGGATGTTGCATAGGCGATTGGGAATTAAAACATTATAGAGATTTAAAATCAAAAGGCAAAGATATTAGTATAATTACTGCATCTTATAGAAGTTTATTCACAAATTTTTATAAAATTCTTTAATCCTATTTTCGCTTTTCATTTTCTCGTCGGTAATAATTAAATAATTTTTTAGAAAGAAAACATTTTTAAAGAACTATTAAGTTATTTAATTCATAAAATGGTTCCAAAAAAATTATTTTTTACTAAAGGTGTTGGAGTTCATCGAGATAAACTTGCATCATTTGAATTTGCATTAAGAAATGCAGGAATAGAAAAATGTAATTTAGTTTACGTATCAAGTATTCTTCCCCCATATTGTAAAATTGTTTCTAAAGAAAACGGATTAAAATCTTTAAAACCCGGACAAATAACTTTTTGTGTAATGGCAAGAAGTGAAACAAATGAACCAAATAGATTAATTTCTTCAGCAATTGGAGTTGCTGTTCCCAAAGACAGAACTAATTACGGATATTTATCAGAGCATCACGGATACGGAGAAACTGCAAAAAAATCAGGAGATTATGCAGAAGATTTAGCAGCAACAATGTTAGCATCAACTTTAGGAATAGAATTTAATCCAGACACTGCATGGAAAGAAAGAGAGCAAGTATACAAATCAAGCGGGCATATTTTCAAAACAATTAATTGTTGCCAGTCCTCAGAGGGAAACAAAGACGGACTTTGGACAACAACAATTGCAGTTGCAGTTTTCTGCGAATAGGAAATTATTTTAGAGGTTATTAATATAAATTATTTTTAGTAAATAATATCTTAATAAAACTTTAACTTGTTTTAGATTAATCTAAGTTACTTATCTCAAATCTTAACAAATTTCAATCAAGTAATAATTTTAGATTCATAGATTCCAGATAATATAATATCAATTTTCGTTAGAAAATTGCAATCAAAGAGCCGAGGGCTTTGCCCGAGGCGATATTAAATAAATAATTTATCTCTGCTAAAATTGCAAATTTTACTTATTGTCAGCAAGAAAAAAATAAAAAAAGAAAGAAAAAATAAATTAATCTTAAGTACACTTAAGTGTCTTTGTTGTAAAATCAGGTTTACAAGTTATACAAACATTTTTTCCATTACAGAATTGTAAATATTCTGAACTTAAAGCTGATGAAGGAGCGCTTGATTTATCTTCACTATATAGACTGATAAAACCCGGAGATACAATTGTTCTTCTATTATAATTTAATATTCCTTCTAAATTTGTAGATTTTGATCCCATAATTAAATTATCTCCTTCAATATTAATAGTTGATGAATGAATTTCCTTAATTGTTTTTTCACTCATTTCTTGATTAAATCCAACTACCGATAATTGAGTTGTCATCATAGAATTTTCTCCTTTAAGATTAAATTCTATCATCCCAAAAGGATCTTTTACATTCCTTCCTCCAACCACTGTAGGTCTATAAATTTTAGCTAATTCTGTTTTACCAGTTGCATCAGTTAATAATAATCCTTCTGATGTTGATATTAACTTATTAGAAGGAGCCTTTATCAAATTATCAACCTCTGCTTTAGTATAAACCTGCTGATAACCCTGTCCATATGTAAATACTCTAATAACATTTCCAGTTATCCCTGCTGTAATTAGTGTAATAGCAATAGCAACTACTGCTGTAACTCCAACAATAGCCCAAATTTGTTTATTATTTTTCATATTACCTCCTTTCACTTCTTTTTATTTTTAAATTGGGTTTAATACCTTCACAGTTTGCTGTACCCAATTTGAAAGTTAGAGATTGCTTTCTGTGTTTTAGGCAATCTCTTTATTAATTTAATTCTTTAAATGATAATATAAAGGTTAAAGAAAAGAGATATTTATATCTTTTGATTTTCTCCTCCTACCCACTTAAAAGTTTTGAGACAAAACTTTTAAATAGCATACCAAATTGATTAAATCATGGAAGGAAATGAAGACAAACCAAGCTTAAAAGATAAAGCAATGGGATTTTATAGAAAATGTGTAAGGGTATGGCATCTTCTTAGAAAACCCACAAGAGAAGAATTTTTAATGGTTGCAAAAGTTTCTGCAATTGGTATTTTAGCAATAGGACTTGTAGGTTTCCTCATTTCGGTAATAATGATGGTTTTTTCTAGATAAACCAAAACTTTATAAACCAAGATAAATAGTTTTTTATACCTAAGTTCTTATACTTATTCTAGTAAAATCTTACTAGTAAAGGCAAGAATTCAGCAGAAATAAAAAATGATTTTCGTAATAAAGGTAACAACAAACAAAGAAGAGAGAGTTTTAGATTTAATAGCAGAGCATATATTAAAAAAACAAATTAATGTTTATGCAATTGCAAAACCTCTTGGACTTAGAGGATATATTTTATTAGAAGCCGCTGACAGAGAATCTGCAGAAGATGCATGTTTCAATCTTCCTTATGTTAAAGGTATTATCGGTAAAACAATAACTTATGAAGAAGTAAAAAACATGCTTGAACCAAACATCGTCGCTGTAAATATAGAAAAAGATGATATTGTTGAAATTCTTTCAGATCCTTTCAAAAAAGAAAAAGCAAAAGTTTTAAGAATAGACAAACAGAAAGGAGAAGTAGTAGTAAGTTTATTGGGAGCTGTTGTTCAGATTCCAGTTACTATTAAATTAGAAAATGTTAAAGTTATCAGAAGAAGCAATGAAGAACCAGAAGAAGGAGAATCAAATGTTTAATAGTTTAGCGGTTGCTGGAGTCATAAGAACCTGCTGGAGGTTTTTATAAATGATAGTTAATCTTTTAGTAGAAGGCGGTGCAATGACTCCAGGTCCAGCACTTGCACAAAAACTTGGCCCATTAGGAATTGATATTGGAAAAGTTATTGCAGATGTAAATAAAGCAACAGCTGCGTTCAAAGGAACAAAAGTTCCAGTTGAATTAAATGTTGATGCTGCTAAAAAAACATATACTATAAAAGTTTCTACACCTCCTGTTGCAGGATTATTAAAAAAAGAATTAAATATTGAAAAAGGAGCAGGAGATCATAAAAATACTCAAGTTGGAAATATGGCAATTGAACAAGTTATTTCAGTTGCAAATGCAAAACTTCCAGAAATGCTTGAAAAAGATTTGAAAAGTGCAGTTAAAACAGTTGTAGGAAGCTGTGTAAGTTTAGGAATATTAATTGAAAATAAACCTGCAGTAGAAGTTGCAAAAGAAGTTACAGAAGGAGTTTATGATAAAGAAATAAAAGCTGTTAAAACAGAAGTTTCCCCAGAAAAAAGAAAATTATTAGATAAATTTTTCGCACAATTAAAACAAAAACAAGAAATGCAGATGAAGAAAGCTGAAGAAGAAAAAGCAGCAGCAGCTGCAGCAGCAACAGCAGCAACAGCAGCTGCACCAGCAGCAACAGAAGCACCAGCAGGAAAAACAGCTGGAAAAACAGCTGCACCTGTAGCAGCAACAGCAGCAAAGCCGGCAGCAGGAAAAGCAGCAGCAAAACCAGCTAAAAAATAATTTTTATTTAGAAAGATTCAATTTCTTCGATGTGTAAATTAGAACTATATTCTTCAATTTTGATGTTTGAATTTTGACAATCTAATAAAACAATTCCTGCATGAGGTAAAATATTTTTACTTAAATAATTTTCAGAATCAATTGAACTTAATAACCGTTTTATTGCATAACCGTGGCTGAAAATTATTGCATCCCCTTCACATTCTATCTCTTCAATAGATTCTCTCATTCTTTTTGAAACATCTAAATTCTCTTCATTAGGATATTCTTCATCAAGATTATATGATATTAATCTTTCTTCAATTCCAAGTATTTTACAAAATAATTCTGCACTTTTAATAGCTCTTATTCTTTGCGAACTACAAACTCTTTTAAATTTAACATTTTCATCAATCATTCTTTCAGCTAGTTTTTCTATTTGTTTTCTTCCTTTATCAGTTATATCTCCATCATATGCATATTCTCTATCGGGAAGATAATGCGCATGTCTTACAAGGTAAATTTTCATTAAATTCCAATAAAGTAAGCATATATAAAATTGTCTATCTTGTATTAATTTATAATTAAAATAAAACATAACAATAACTTTATAAAATACATTGCGTCTGTTTTTATCAAGGGGCTGTGGGGTAACCTGGTTAGCCTTCAAGCTTTGGGAGTTTGAGATCCCGGTTCAAATCCGGGCAGCCCCATTTTTTATGAATAGGTTTAAAAACCTTCTTTTTAATAATTATATATTCAGTAAAAATGGCACGAACAAAAAAAGTAAAATCAAGCGGAAGACTAGGAGCAGGTTTTGGTACTGTTGTTAGAACAAAACTTGTAGCAGTAGAATCATTGCAAAGAAAAAAGCAAATTTGCCCTTTTTGTAAACATACTGCAAAAAGATTATCTTCAGGGATATGGAAATGCAAGAAATGTCAAAAAACATTTTCAGGAAATGCATATTATCTTCCAATAACAAAAGTAAAAAATCAAAATACTAAAGATATATAATGAAATCCAAAGAATTGAGAAAACTTGAAAAACAACGTAATGAAATAAAAGGTAAGATTGATAATTTATTTCAAGCAGAATTGCCTATTGATACTTTATACAATGAATTTGACAAATTACATGCTCAGGAAGTTTCATTAATGGATAAAATATGCAGAATAGATATTGGAAGATGTTTTTATTGTCCCTTAACTTTAAATACCTATAAAATTTAATAAAATAAACAAAATGGCAGACTATAAATGTTTCAAATGCGGAAAAGTAATAAATTCTAAAAAGCTTGATAAAAGATTTACATGCCCTTATTGTAATTCAAAGATTTTTTATAAACCAAGAATTACAAGTGTAAAGATAAAAGCAGACTAAAATGAAAAATAAAATGGTACCTGGATGCATCGAAACCCGGCGGAGGTTTTGATATGGAAATTGATCAAGAAACAAATCAGAAAATTCAAGACCTTCAGTTAATGGAGCAGAATTTTCAGAATATTCTTATGCAGAAGCAGAACTTTCAAATTGAGTTAAATGAAACAAAAACCGCTCTTGAAGAAGTTGAAAATGCAAAAGGTGATGTTTTTAGAGTTCTAGGACAGGTTATGGTTAAAGCAGAAAAGGCAGAACTTAAAAAAGAGCTTTCAGAGAAAAGCGCTCTTTTAGAGCTTAGGATGAAGACAATTGACAAACAAGAGCTAAGCTTTAGAGAAGATGTAGAAAGGCTTCGTGGCGAAATTGTCAATAAACTAAAATAATCGTCGATAAACAATAATATTATATTTACAATAGAAATCTTTATAAACCAAATCATTTTAATTTGGATATGGTGTTAGATAAATTAAAAAAGGGATTCTCTGGCATGATGGGAAAAGATGCTTCAGCAGAAGACTATGTAGAAATTGATTTAACTTCAGAAGATAGAAAATCAAAGGTAAGTGTTAAACCTTATATCTTGAAGAAGTTTGATGATGTTAATGAAATTCTTAATGCGCTTAGAGAAGGATATACCATAGCAGTTATTGATATTCAAACTCTTAGAAAGAAAGATGTAATTGAACTTAAAAGAGCTGTTTCTAAAATAAAGAAAACAGTTGAAGCAATGGAAGGAAGTATTACAGGATTCGGAGAAAACATTGTAATAGCAACACCTCAATTTGCTGAAATCGCACCTCCAACTTTAATGGAAGAGCCTCAGCCAAAAAATAGATTTGACAGTTACTAGTTCTAATTAGTTCTTAAAATAGGTTATTATAAATTATTAAGAAGATACTATTTCGCTTCGCGAAATATCATACATTATAAATAAATTAATGTCTAAAGTTATTGTTTGATTATAATATGTGTCAACTTACTAAACTATAACCTATTAAAAATTAGGTAGATTTTTCCTCTGAAAAAATCATATTGTGTATTTACTTATTCAGTTTTGCGAAGCAAAACCGATTATAATCTAAAAATATTATGTAATTATAAATTAATTAAAATAATCTCTTTTATATTTCTAAATTATTATGCTCCCGAGCAAGATTTAAAGGAAGGTAGGGCGGTAGGAAACGTAGTTTCCTGCGCAGGGTAATCTTTTTAATAAATTCTATTAAATATTAAAACTGTTTTTTAATTAAAGCTAGCCACAGAAAAAACAGTCTTTAAAGCAACTATTATTGTTGCAGGAATAAACATTGTTAAAAGTCCATTAAGTATAGTTCCAATTAAAAGCCCAACATCTCCAACAAGAGTTAATGTTGACTGCCCCATATAACTTACTATTACTAAAGACATTGTTGCTAATAAAAATGTAGTAGACTCTTTTGATTCTTCTCCAACACTTGCAAGCCCTACAATTATACCTATAATAGCTAGTAATGCATAAACCCAGCCTGCTTGTGAAGAAATTGTTGCCTGAAATATCCCTAATATAATAGCTACAATCACTCCAAGAAGAACAGCCCAAGCACTAATAAGATTCTCCTTTGATTTCATAAAATATAATAGCATTACTTTATTATAAAGTTTATGCCCCTGCGTTTTCCATCGATAAAAACCAAAAACGAAAGATTTATAAACCAGTGTAACTGAGGAATTACAACAAAATGAAATCAAAAATATTGATAGCAGTTTTATTTGCACTTTTTATCGTCTCATTTGTAAGTGCAGAAAATATTGCAGTTTCTACTACATCTTTAACATTTTCAGGTTCAACTACTCAAAATACTTTTACTGTTTCAAACACAAATCAATCAGCACTTTTGACTGTATCAATTCCTGCTCAAGTTACTGTAACAGGAGAAAATGGATATCAGGCAATATTTAATGTTGCAGGAGATAGAACAAATATTAATTATTCAAGCCCAAGAACATTTACACTTACTCCGGTTTCAACAATTGACTATTCTAATTTTATACTTGAAAAATCATATTCTACAAATCTTAATGTTGTTTCAGGCTCTGAAACAAAAACAGTTTCAGTAATAGTTTCTCAAGCTTCATACTGTTCTGCAGGAAACAAAGGAAACTTAAGAATAAGCACTGAGATATATAATAGAGGATTTGGAGAAGATACAACTTGGTATCCAACTGACGAAATAGCTGTTGAAGTTACAGTTGAAAATAGATTAAGTGAAAAAATTAATGATGTTGTTGTTCAATGGGGACTTTATGATAAAACTACTGGAGAATTTATAATTGAAGATAATGAAAAAAGTTTTGATATTACTAAGAATGATGAAAAAACAATAACTTTTAACTTTACATTAGACCCAGAAGATTTAACAGATATTGATTCAAGTGATGATTTTATATTATATGTTAAAGCTTACAGTGAAGATTTAGGCGAAGATGTTCAATGTAATTATGAATCTCAAGGTATATCTATTGCTCAAGATGATGATTTTGTGATATTAAGTGATATTAAAATTGCAGATGCAACACAATGTGGAAATACCGAAACAGTTACAGCAAAAGTATGGAACATTGGAGATAATGATGAAAGTGATATTCAAGTTAGTGTTACTAATTTAGCATTAGGATTAAAAAATAAACTTATTAATGTTGGAGACTTAGATGTTTATGATAATGATAAAATCTCATTTGACTTTGAAATACCAAAAAATGCTACAGAAACAACTTATACTTTAGAATTCAGAGTTCTTGATGAAGATGGAAATGTATTTGAGAATGATGATAATGACCAAGCTTTATTCAGAAAAACAATAAAAGTAGAAGGAAATTGTGAAGCAGTTAAATCTGTTAATTTAGTTGCTACAGTAAACTCTGCAGATACAATTACTGCAGGAAAAGAATTTTCAGTTAAAGCAACTTTGAAAAATACAGGTGCAGCTGATACAACTTACGCTATTCTTGCTGATGGATACAATTCTTGGGCAACTATAAAATCAATTGAACCTAGTTCATTGACATTAGGCTCAGGAGAATCAAATGATGTTGTTATAACTTTAATACCAAATAAAGATGTTAAAGGAACAAATGAATTCGCAGTTCAAGCTGTTTACAACGGACTTGTAACTGAACAAACATTAAGTGTTGATGTTAAACCTGCAAGTTCATTTTTCAGTGGATTTTCATTTTCAAATATGATGAACGAAAACTGGTTCATCTGGGCTGTTGCAGCTTTGAATATAATTTTGGTTGTTCTTATTGTTGTTATAGCTGTAAGAATTGTTAAAAAGTAAATAGAAAAACAATAAAAAATCTGGAGAACAAATAAAAATGGAAAAAGAAACATTTGATGATAAAAAAGTATTAACTACTCGTTTAGGAGATTATCTGCCTTTTTTAGATTCAGACCCATCAGAATATAAACCTGTAGGAATTCATAGTGAGGCTATAACCTATGATACTTGTTTTGCATCATTTAAAAATCATGCACAGGACTTAAATGCAAAAGTAGTTGTAGATTTTCAACATATTCCAATTCTAAACAAAGGATATCACCAACATTATATGCACGGAACAGCAATAGTTCCTAGAAAATGGACATAAAAGTAGAAAAAGAAAGTCAATAATAAAGAGAATAAATACTATTTTGCGCGGCAAAATAAATCATAATGTCTGGGAATTCCTTTAAATCGTGAAATCTGCTTCATCAGAATTATCTTCTATCTTGTTTGTTCTTTTTGTGCAAATAATAAATGGCTCAGCACTCATCCAACTTATTTTAGGTTTGTCATATTCAAATTTAGAAAGGAAACTATTTGTAACAAGTTTTGGTTCTATAAATGGAATTGCTAGAAGCGGACGGCAATCAATTATTTTTAAAAACTGGTGAATTTGATGTATCCAATGAAAATAATTTTGTTGGTAATGAGTATTTGTCCAGGGTTTCATACCTCTTAGCATAAATGTAATAAAACTTCTTATGTAAAAATAACTCCAGGTATTTGGAACAGTAAAAATAACTTTTCCATCTTCTTTTAATACCCGATTAATTTCTTTCATTGCCTTTGAACGATCAATAAAATGTTCTAATGTTGCAAGACAGGTAATAACATCAAAAGTATTATTTTTAAAAGGCATTTTTTCAGCTGAACCATATTTATATTTTGCTTTTCCATTTTTGTTAGTATATTCTACTAATTTTTTCTGAACTTCAAGCCCATAAGAATCATATCCCTTTTCTTTTAAAAATTCAGTAATATGCCCGTAATTTGAACCTATATCTAGAGATTTCTTTGAATCTTTAGGAATATCTGGGACATATTGATTTAGGAAAATAATTTTTCGAGTTATAAAATATTTGCGAGGTTTATCATTAATAGCACTATCTAAATACCTATCTAACCGTTCTTTTAATATTATTTCCATGTTAAATACTTATAATTAATACTAACCCTCTTATTTAAAAATTTGTAGGTAATCAATTTTTATGGCTAATTATCTTCATAAGCAATTTTATATCACTATAAGCCGGAATTTCTTTTATCTTAAACAATTTTACTTCTGAAAACCAGATTATAACAACAAAAGCCGTGCTAAGAAAATACCAGAAAAATTTATGCGTAAAGTCAAATAAAACCGAACTATTAACTAACATTACTGAAAGAATAACTATTCGCAAGATATTAAGAATTAAAAGTGCAAATACAGAATAAGCTAAAGATAAAATTCTTTTTTTAGCTTGCATAGGAACTGCAAAATTAAGAATAAACAATAAATAATAAGCAGATCCTGCAACACACGCTTCAACAATTGAGATTCCATAATTATTAACTGTTAATACAATACCATTAAGGGCAGTTTTAAAAAATAAATTTAATATTAAATAAACCGGATAAACTGTTAAAGGAGTAAATATAAAATAAATAATAAAAAGTTCGCCAAGCCCAAGTAAAAGAATAAATATATATCTTAAAAACAAATTAAAAAGTTTAGAGTTTTTCATTAAATATAAGATAAACTATCATTTAAATATCTATTTTTCAACAGGTTCTGGCAAATCTTCCCCTGTCAATCCTGCAAGCATTGCAATTTCAAATCTTTCAACTACATCTAAGGTTTCACATCCCTTATCTGTTCTTTTCAAATATAAAATATAACAACTTGGATAATCTTTTTGCTGTTGGATTTTTGTTATATTTCCTTCTGTTAAGATCATAACAGTATTATTCATACTATTTTTACAATCAATATATGTTTGATTATGTTCTTTTGCATATTCTTTAGGTACTGCTCCGGTTTTTACTGCTATTCCTAATTCTGCAGCAAATCTACCAAAGCCCGTAAGCACATAAGCATCTCCACAAGTATTAAGATTTGAAGTCATATTAAATGAAACTAACAAGTCTTTATTTGCTAAGATATTTAAATTTCCTTCAAAAGGAACACTTGAATCCTTTGGATTCTTTCTTAAAGCTAATTTAAAGTCCATTGGTTGGCCATTTACACTATAACCTTGGATTGGAGTTGTATAAATTGGAATATCTCCAAACATTTCTTTTTGAAATGTTAAACCAATATAATAAGTCTTTTTTATTTCATTACTTACCCAAAAACCTACAATAATCCCTCCAATAAGAATAATCATAACTATTACTATCCATTTTATTTGTTTATTTGCTTTTTCAGAATCAAATTTTTTCTCTTCTACAGGAACATTATTTTCTTCTTTTACTTCTTCTTTATCTGTTAAAGCAATTTCATTTTTATCTTCAGATATTTTTACTTCTTCTTCGTTTTTTTCAATTTTATCTTGTTTTTCTTTTTTTGCCATTTTTATTGAATTCCTAAAAATTTAAAAATTACTCTATCTGTCATTCTCTGCTGTTCATCATAATATCCTTCAATAAACACACAATTATCCTGTTTATATGCTTTTGTTTGATTTGATGATTTTAAAACAAATATATTATTACTACAGTTTTTAACAATTAAATTTTCCTCACAAGCAGTTCCTTGCAAGCAAACATTTTGTGTTCTTAAAGCATATCTTCCAATATTATAAGTAATTTCATTTTGAGCTGAAGGATTGTCTGATACAAAATAAAGCGGTTTATTATTGAACTCAGTAGGAGTTAGTGTAAAACTCACATTCAAGTCTTCTGTTTCTTGAGGATTATAAGTTGTTGTAAAAGTTTGTTCTCCAATTGTTACTTCCCACATACCATTTGAATTTTTATTAAATTCAAAGTCATTATACTTAATTTTTTGACTAGTATCTTGATTATCACTTCTGCTAAAAAATGCAAAACCTAGTGTACTTGAGAGCATTGTAATTATTAATAAAACCCCAATTATAATCTGGTTTCTTTTTCTCTTTTTGTCAATTTCTTCCTGACTTTTAATTTGTCTCATAATAATCCTAAAATATGATACAAAATATCCCTTAAAAAGTTTATCGTTTTAAGTGCTAGGCTTATTTTTTATAAAAGAGAGCTATCGCAAGAAGTTAAAAAATAAAAGAAGAAAAAAATAAATAAATAATTCTTCTGTGTTTATGCAGATTCAGTTATTGTGTTAGCAGTAGTACCTTTGTACTTCTTGCCTACAGTTGTATCTGGAGTCTTTGTTGTCAAAGCAGTTGCAGCATTCTTTGTATCTGCAGCTTCATATCCAGCTACTAATGTTGCTACTTTACCTGTGCCGTATGAGAATGTTTGGATAAGGAATTCACCTGTTCCAACTCCTGTAACAGCTGTGAAGTCTGAACCACATAGTGGTGCACTACTTCCAAGCAATGTAGCAGCAACTGTGTTTACACAGCTTCCACCTACAACAATTAAGTTCTTTCCTGAAGCACTTGATACTTCACTATCTTTAATAGTTAATATTGTACTTCCAGATGCACTTGATGTAACTGATGGTGCAGCAATGAAAACATTTGCAAAGACTTCGCCACCATGATTCTCTACAGTTGCAGAGTATTGGTCGCTATTTGTCTTATCCCATGTTATCTTTGATGCTAATTCAGTTGCGTCATATGCTTCCCACATTTTAGAACCACTTGAAGTTTCATAGAATGTTGCATTTAGATTTGCATCTGAGATTGTAATTCTTCTTGTAGTTGTTCCAGATGTTGTAGCAGTTACATTAAATGCTACTTTATCTAAATCTCCATTTCTATCTTTTTCAGCAAACCAAAGTACAAATTTAGCTACATCTGCTTTAATAGTTGTTGGAAGTTCACTACCTGAGTAGTTAATTGCTCCCTTTGTTCCACCAGTTGTTGTATTATATGCTGCAAATGGCAAATATGCTTTCAAGCCATCTTTTGTGTAAAGTTCATGGAATGAACCTCCAGAGTTAACTGTCATATTAACAGTTCTATCTGCTCCAGCTGTATGTAATACTTGTTGTATAGTTAATACAACATTTCCAATAGTACAACTATTTGGCCCAGAAGGGTAGTAATCGTTACAAAGATCTTCACTTGTGATTTTGTTCTTTATTGTTGTCTTGTTGATTCCAGTTGTCGAATCAGTTGAGGTTGAAGCCTTCAAATAATACGATTCTGAATCTCTTGCATTTGCCCAAGAAACAATAAATCCATCATCAGCTCCACTAGTTGCATTAAATATTAATGTAGTAGTGTTTGAAGTTACTAATTTAGTATCTGATGCTTTACCTATTCCACTGATATTTCCAGATGTTGTACTCCAATATAAAAGAGGTAATGTGAATTCTCCATCTTTTATAGTTGTTTTCATTTCAAGTACATCGTCTCCAGAATATCTGACATAAGTATTTTCTTTAAGTGGCATTGTAGTATCTTCCATAACAAACTTAAATGCTTCAAATCCAGGCATTATTAATTCCTTTCCAGGAGTTAAGAATGTTTTATCTGAACTTGTCCATTTTAACACAATCTTATCAAGAGTTCTTTTAGAACCGCTATAACTTAATGTAATGTAACCATAAACGTCATCAATATTTTTGTCATTTAATTTGACATTTGATGAATCAGTTATTTCTAGTTTTCCTTTTCCTAAACTGAATTCTACATTTTTGTTTCCTCCAGCATAGTCATTTACATTAATTGATTTGATTCCTACATATGTTCCATCATTTAATTTATATGTTGAACCATAAGTAGTTCCAGTTGCAGATAACTTTTCTGTATTTTCACCATTAACAGTTAAAATTACTTGATCAGCACCTATAAAGTTGATTGCAACATTATATGTATTTGTTCCAACAGTAACAGTTTTTGTTTCACCTTCTGTTATACTTGTTGAATCAGCAGAATCAAGCAAAGTCATCTTAGCAGTTGAGTTCTTGAAATCAAGGATATAATAATTTTTTCCTAAGATTTTTATATTTTTATTCTCGAAATCAGTTAAATCAGTGCCTTGTGTTGCTTCTGGTTTAGTGTTAAAGTTTATTGTATAGTTTGCTACAAATGTATTAGCAGCTATTTTGAATCCTAATGTAGGTATTTTGTTATTATAGTCACTATCAGAGAAATGTGTGAATTGTAATGCACCCAAATCAATTTTTTGAGTATATTTGTATTCATCATTTTGTTTATTTCTGAAAGTTTCGTCAGCTAGAAGTGTTGGAAGATCTGATTTTGTAATCGATGTTCCCCAAACTCCTGTTATTGTGTCTCCTACATTTATTTTTACAGAAGATTTTGCAAGTTGCACTTTATCTCCTGTACCGCCCAATGTAACACCTCCTGCTGCACCTGCCTGACTTGTTAATGCTGCTGTAAGGCTAGCACCAATATCAGTTGCTGCTGCAAGGTCAGATGTTGCACTTGAACCAACTACTATTGCTGCATCAGAAACTCCTCCAGACACGAATGGTGCTGGGTAAGCAGCTGCTGCTGCAATACCAATTGTAGATCCAAGCATTGCTGTACACGCTAAAACCGAACTTATTTTTCTAAAGTTAAATTTCATTTTTTTAAACCTCCTTTCATTTGTTTTAATCATTTTTTGATATCACCTCGATATCGGCTTGTCAATTTGAGATAACTAGGGGAAATCATCCCTTTTTGACAGATTAGTGTAGTCCCCTAAGAACTACTGTCATCGGCCAGTATGTCTGTGCGCTAAGCACGATTAATAAAATTTTTAGACATTTATAAATCTTTTTGTTTTTTACCCTTTTTTTCATTAAAAAACCCTCGATTTTTACTTCCCTTTATAAATCTTTCGCTTTAAAGTTTTTAAAAATTAAATTAAAACCGAAACATTTATTAACATATAAGGTATTATTAAACCTATATGTTATTGATGAACATATATGCTTAATATATATAATTAAGTTATATGTATGAAAATACCATATATATAAAAATATAGCGAGGATAAGATAGCTGAAAAAACAAGAATAATTGATATTTATGAAAAAGGCGGAACATTTACTTCTGTATTTAAAAGATTTTCTAGCGAAAAGAAAGATTATAATTATTCTGACCTTGCACTTCTTAGAAAACTTCTTAGCAATGAAAAATCACGCATATTGCATGTTGTAAAAACTAAAAGACCTACTTCAATTTATAGTCTTGCAAAGATTTTAGGGCGTGATTTTAAGTCAGTAAGAGATGATGTAATGTTATTAAAGAAATTTGGTTTTATTGACCTTATAGAAGAGCATACGAAAGACAGCAAAAGAATCAGCCACCGCCCAGTATTAAATGCCACAACTCTGAATATCGTTATTAGGATATAAGGAGGTTGTTAAGAGTAGTGTATTTACTTGTGCAGTTTTGCAAGGCGAAATTGATTATCTCTTTATCATGTTTACCTAACCTGCCTTAAGTGCATTATAACATATCTCAAATCTCATTACAATTCTTTCATCACTTATCCCTGTGCTAAAAGAGCGTTCATTAAACAGTTTTGAACCCGGACATTGATTAAGATTACCTACTTTAATAGTATTAAATGTCCCAATACTTACTCTTGAAGTATTTTGCCCGCTTTCAATTTTCATTTCATAGCCCCTTACATAGCTTCCATTTGTTACAATATAACTTGAATTTAAGATATTTGCAAGATCTAGTTGTAATACATTACAAGCTTCTCTTTCATCTGAACATCTTCTTCCATTATAACAATCTAGTATGAGATTCTCAATTGACTGATAGTAAGATGCTGGGTCTTCACAATCAGTTGTATACACTGCCACACTTTTAATAAAACTGTCAACTGCTTCACTTTGCTGGGCAACAATATTTGATGGCTTTCTTATTGAAATACCTAAAAATACAACTGCAATTACCGCTACTAATACAATTATTAATACAAAACCAACCATTTCTTCCTGTGCTTTTTTATTTATTATTTTCATTATTTAGTCTCAATCATTATTTTTGCAAGTTCACAATGATTATATGAATGTCCTCCACTTGTTTGTTTTCTGCATAGTGAGACAAACGAAGATATTGAAGAACTTTCATTTGCAGTAAATATCTTAATTGTATCGCAATCAGGATAATTTGAAGCTTTACATTCAATATTACTGCTAGCTGGATAGACTTTTTTAATTATAATGCCATTAATTCCCCAATAATCACGATATTTTACCTCATTTTTAATTATCATTGCTTTATCTGCATCAATACTATTTGGAATACCTTCAAAACCAAATTCCGCTGTTGAAGCAATTTTTGCAGCTAAGCCAATACCTTTATCTCTTTCAAGAGAAACCTGCTCTTTTTTTAAGTTTGTTGTACTAACTGCAACATAAAATAATAATACCATCATGAAAAATAAGAAAACTGCTAATAACATAAAACTCATTTGCTGAATTTTTAATTGTCCTTTTTGATTTAATACAATTGACATTCTACTACCTCATTTTTAATATTTATATCCTGAGCTTTTATAGCAATATTAAATATATTTTCTCCACTACTAAATGAATGAGCTTGATTTGCAAGTTCAGACATATCAGTTGCTAATCCGCTGTTACAATCTCTAATTGAAACAAACTGAGCTTTTTTTGCATATATTTGTGCAAGATATTCTGTTTTCTTCATAAGTCTTTCAACATTACACTCATAGTTTTCAGGAGAACTAAAAATTGCACCATATATTAAACTATCATAAAAATATAATTGTTTTCCATCTTTTTTTACATATCCAGTGGAACATTCTCCATTATTGCAATTAACATTAATATCACAACTGCCTGAAAAACAAACTGTTTTTTTACCTTCACATTTTGCAATTGAATCTTTAACATAAAGCCCAGTACCATTGCTTACTGATATAAAATTATTTAATTCTTCTGCAATTTTTTCAGGAGCATTAACAAAACAATAATCTTCAGAATACATCATCATAATATCTGCGATTTTAAACGGCATATAAAAGGGTTTTATGAAAAATTTTGGATTTTTTGTTTCAAGAATACTTTCTGCAAATATATATTGGTTTTTTATTGTAATATCTCCACCCGGTTCACTCCATTTTTTATTAAAACCGCTTTTTTCAGCAAGCATTATTAAATTTTCACCAAAAACTCCTTCAGATAAACAGTAAGTATAAACTCTTGTGTCTGTGATTAATCTTGTATCACCATTAATTTTTCCACTTTCTACACTTGTTTGCAAAGGGTCAAATAAATTTGTAAACTCTTTTGCTGTTACAGTATTAACTTTATATTGTCCAGTACTGATAAACTGCGAAGCTGCATATATTGCTAAAGCAAGTATTATTCCTCCAACAATAATTGAGAAAATCCATGCAAAAGACATTTCAAAAGCTTTTTTGCTTTTCATTTTAAACCCTGGAAACTTTAACAAGAACCTCGCTAAATCCTTTTTTTAACATAATTTGAACATTTCCTTCTTCAACTTCTATACAATAAGGATTTTCACTAAAACTTTCCATATTTATATGATTAATTTCTGCAGAAGGAATTTCTGCTCCTGCCTGCGGGTAAAAATAAAGATTATTATTTCCAATTATTAAACCTCCAAATTCTTGATATTCTTTTTGATAAGAACCTACTTGATTTTTATTTGGATTATAAAAACAAACTTCTTTTAAATTACAATTTCCTGAAAATTTTCCATTAAATATATATTCTTCTCCAGAACCTGCCCATATTCTTTCAACTTCTTGTTTAAAATCTGAAATAAAACTTCCTGTTCCTACATTACATTGAACTCCTAGAAATGCTTTAACTGCAATAAATGCAACTACAATAAAAACAACAATAAGTATCATTGAAAAAATCATTCCAAATGATATTTGAAATTGCGAGCGCTTTGACTTAACTAAAATGTTATTATAGGAAGTCGGGGCGCGAGTATCCTTTATTCCTTTTACTTCCCTTCCTCTTTTATTCATAAAATCATAAACAAAACATAATTAATAAAGTTATTGATGAGGATATTTTTTTGTGCAGTTTTGCTTCGCAAAACTGATTATGAATTATTAGGAAATGTGAACTCTAAATATTAAATATAATTAGTATATACAATAACTAGCATAATATTACTATAACATATAAAGAATCAGGAAGGTTTTGCGAAGCACAAATATAGTGTATTTACTTAAAAAATCTTACAATCTTAAATTTTTTTAACTGCTTACTTTAATAATATCAACCGGCTTAATAGTTATTGTACATTTAGTTGGATTTGGCTGAGCATTATTTTTGTCTTTACATTTTATATAATAAGTTTGTGTTAAATCCCATGCAGCTAATTGCTCTTTTTTATTTGTTGTTATCTCATGCACCATTGTTTTTGCATTTGCATCATCCATATTATAATTACAACCAGTTATATCATTTAAACTATAAACACATTCTGCATCTTCATCTGTTATTAATTTTAATCTGTCAGAATCAAACATTACTCTAATTGCCTGCGGTGCCTGATTATCTATTTTAACTGTGAAAGTTGTATTTGCAGTATCGGTATTTCCTCCTAAATCAACACACTTGAAGAAATAATTATAAGTTCCTGCAACTAAATCTTGTCTTTGTTTATGTATATATGAATTTGTTTCTAACATTGGGATATAATTGCTTGTATCTCCGATGCTGTATGAACATTCTGCATTTCCCTCATTATATCCATTTTCTGTTTCAAGTTGCAATGTTACATCAACAGTTGTAGTTGTTCCAGTTATTGTTCCATTAGAAGGTTCAACCGAACCTTTCTTTATATTTAATGGCTGTGTTCCTTTTAATATCAAACTATATGATTCTGTCATTTCATTTCTATCTGTTTTTGGCATCCATGGCTGGTCTTCACATTTAAAGTAGAATTGATTATCTACTCTATCTTTTATTCCAGTTAGCTTTCCAGTACATGCATAATACATATTTGATTGCATCTGGCTAATACTTGTTGCACAAGTCATGCTATTTTCCATTTTATCTAATCTCTGATCTGTTCGTGACCATCTGCATGTTGCAGGTTCATTTGTATAAACAATTATTGAAAGATTATCAACTCCAAACTGAACAGGCTGTCCATCTCTAATACTTGTTTCTTCAATTCTTGGTGCAGTTGTATCAGGCCCTTTATCAACGCAGAAACTTATTACATAAGGATCTTGATTAAAGAATCCATTTGCACTTTTACATCTTACAAACATTGTATATTCACCATTATTTTGTATTTCTAATCCTCCTGTATCATTTGTATTTAGACTTGCAGCTTCATTATTTACTGCACTCGGACTTGGAAGATTCATTGTTTGTGTATGATTATAATCATATAAATTTGATTCCCCGAAATAATAAGTCATTTGATCATATGATTTTGTGAACTTTGTTGTTTTATTTAATGCAAAATCAATTTTACATTGTGCAGGTTTATTTGTTAAAATTCCAAATGTGATTGGGGTAAATGCTGCAATGCATTTTTTTGGATCAGCTGATTGTATTCTTGTAATTGATGTTCCCCAACTTGGAGGACGTAATTGTGTATTTGAATAACTATATCCTTTTGTTAATATTCCTGCCCAAGGTTCAATTGTTGGACTTGCAACATCTTTTGGATTTGTCCATACGCATTGTTCTTTATCTGTTCCTTTATTTACAATATTACATGCCTGCCCTAAACTTTTACATCTATATTCTGAACAAATATGAATTCCATCATTACACTTTTCACAATCATCTCCTCCAATAGGTGCTTCCCACGGAAGACAATTAAATGCAACTGTTTCATATTTTTCTTTTTTATATGTTAAAACAAAAACTGCCACTCCAACACCTATTCCAATAAATGGAGACCATGATGCTAATGTAGTTCCGATTTTTGCAAATGCATTTATACCATAATATGTTCCAACAGCTGCTGCACTTCCATATTGAAGTGATTTTGTCGTCGACGCACTTAATCCTAATAAATCACCAATCATGCCAGCAACCCAATATGCAGTCATTGCCCAGCCTGCTCCTTTTAATATTCCCATTGCTCCTTGGGTTGGTTTAAACATATTTGTGAACCAGTTGCCTGATTTTGTAGCTGTTGCTCCTCCAGTTGCTTTAATTCCTCCAATATTATCAGATGTAAGTTCAGTAATGGTGCTTCCATCTTTAGTTGCAAATTTCCAAATACTTCCATCTTTAGTTATTTCTTGTGTTAATGTTCCTTCAACTCCATTAAATGTTGCTTTTCCCGCCTTTAATGCATCCCACGGTGCAGTTGCTTCAGTGACCCAATCAAAATCTGCTCCTCCTGCCGGAAGATTTGCACTCAGCCCCTCTGGTATCTCACCACTAACTCCTCCACTTTCCATTCCAATCATAAATGAAATTGCAAATATAGAAATAATTAAATGTACAATTAATATTAAACATTGTTTTTTATTATTCATTTTTTATTCCTCCAACTACGCGATTATAAGTTCCAACAACTAATCCTTGTATAACATTTCCAGTTGAACCTGCAAATGTTGTTGTATTTCCACTTCCACTAAATGTTTGTCCAGAAGTTGTTGCTGTTCCGCCATTTGTTTTATCAGCACCACCAACATTTGTATTTTTAGTTTCTTTTCCTTTGCTAACAGTTACTTCATAACCTTTATCTGTGAATTTTCCAAGATAATTTTTCTGTGCTCCACAATCTCCTAATGAAGTACATATTTGATTATATTTATATTCAAATTCAGGTGTTAAACATTCACAATGTTCTTTGCAAGTCCATTTTGAATCTAATAATCCTTTTGTATATTTTACAATGCATTGTTGATTTCCAATTTTACACTGCTCTCCTGCACTTGTATCCCAAAACATTAATCCCGGACTAACTTGAGGAACACATCTTCCAATTTCATTTTTAGTTGAAACACTTTTCAAACTTCCACCTGTTAAACCTAAAGAACTCCATAAACTACTTGAAGATTTTGTTGCCTGTCCAGTTAAACCAGCTAAACTTCCAGATAAATCTTTAGGATCTGTTGAAATCCATTCACAATCTCTTTTATCAGTGTTTAAACAATCATCTGATTTATTTATTAAAATACAATCCTGCCATCTATTTACAACACATCCTGCTTGTGAAAAACTTCCTCCTGCAGAAGCTATAGGTTCTTCAACACAAACTTGTTTTCTATAATCATCACACGGTTCAACCATTTCTTCTCCCATAATACAAACATGTCTAAAATATCTGCTTCCTACACTTTCAGTTATTGGTGTTTTATCGTCGTAATAACACCATGATTCTCCATTTTTGTAATCTTTTCCATTTGAAGTGTCATAACAATTTAAATCACTGCAAATATAATCTCCATAAGAAGGTTTTGAAGTTTTAGCTTTTGAACAAGTGCTTCCAGATAAATAATCACAATTTCCACAATTTTTTGAATTAGCATTTTGACTTCCTGCGCCACAGCTTTCATCTTTTTTCTTTACTTTTGCCCAATAATCAATTGTTTCTCCACTTGATTTTGTTAATGACCAAATTTTTGAAGAATCATAAATATTCGCAATGTTTCCGCAACTATCTAAAAAATAAACTCCATCTTTTCCATCAACGCAAGTTGTTTTATCTAATGGCTGGCAGTCTGTATTAAATTCTTTATTAGTACATAAATAATCTTTATAAAATCTTATTGAAGTTGAATTTGTAATTGAATTTAATTTTCCAGCAATACATTCTCCTCGTGTTTCAAACTTGCATGTTGTTACAAAATCAGCTTCATAAACACAAGCACCTGTATCTTGAGCTTGTGCAAGATTAATACAAGAAAGTTCATCTTTCACATCTTTTCTAAAATCAACTTGTAAACCATATAATGCTGCAAGTTTTTTACATCTAACTAAAGGAACATAAGCTGCTTGCTGTCCTAAAACACAACATCCTAATTCACATTGGGGTGTTTGACAAGTTGGATTTTCGGTCCACACTCCGTTTGAAGCTTTACATGCTTCTTGAGGAGTATTTTCCATACATATTCCTTCATTGCTATCATAACAACATCCTTTCTTACAAAATGAAGTTGCTTCACATGATGTTGGTGTACTTATAAATTTACTATCACACTGTTCAGGAGGAGCATTTTGACAATAAGCCCCAGATAGTGTTTTTTGACAACAAGAACTTACTTGTGCTGTTTGTGCAGAAATAGCTGTTGAAAAAATTATTATAAATAATAAAATAACTAATATATTAAACATCTTCATATTATTTTTACTCTTTTTATTTATTTTCATTTTGCGAAATATCCTGGAGGCAATACAATACTCCTTGTTGCAAACTGGAACAATTCATTGCTTTGCCTGTCAGATAAAATATAAATTTTGCTTCCATCAGATTGTTTTTGCTTATTTACTCTCACATCTGGATATAATCCCATAAAAGTCATTGGGTCAGTATCTCCGTATCTTGCCTCATAATTTAATATTGAAGTTGAAATCATCACAAGCTGATAAAGGCTACTTGGTTTTTTAATATTAAAATTTTCATACCTATTTGTTTCTTGTTTTTGTACAGTAATTGGATACTTAATATTATATATAATATCTTTAGCTCCAATTTCAACTGAAAAATTAAGCTGTCCAACAGAAGTTGTATATCCTCGTGATTCTAAATCTGATTTAATTAAATTCATACAGTTTACTATTTCAGTTTTTGAATAACTTTCAATTTCTTTTTTAATATCCTGAATTAAAAGTGGTTTTTGCATTACACAGCTTTGATAATATTCATTTGTATAACATAAATATTCAATTTTAGAATTATTATATAAAAGATAATTTTTAGGATTTAATGAACCTCCTTGAGATTCAATAAGTTTTAAATTAGTCTGCATATTTTTATTATTTTCAATGCAATTTTTCATTTGCTGATCAACTTGTATCGGCGCCCCAATAATTGTATTTACAACTTTTTTTCCTGCATCTGTTACTGTAAAAAAGATAATTACTGCTGCAACAATTACCACTGCAATTAAAATAAATATTGTAACTTGTGCGTGCTTTGACTTAAATAAAATATTCCCTCTTTTTTTATTCATTTTTATTATTATTTCAACGATAAATTTGTTTATAAATTTATTTAATTGCCCTCCAGTTTTTTTATTGTGCTTGGTTCTATATTCATTGAACATCCAGCAGGTTTATTGCCCCAAATATCTTGACATTTAACATTAAATATATTTTTCAGCTCCCACGGAGCAGTATGAACTTTTTCAAATCCTGACTGCATTTGACTTGAATTTTCAATCATAAAGTTACAATTGCTATCATTTTTGCTAAATGCACATTGCGCATCTTCATCTGTTAATATTGTTAGCTTTCCTGAATCATAATATATTCTTGTTATTGAAGGTATTTGTTTATCTAAAAGCAAATTAAATGAACCAATTTTCTCAGCATTATTTCCAGCACTATCTGTGCAGTTAACAATTACACTATGATTTCCTTTCATTAAACTTGTTAGCTGTTGAACATGTGTTGTGCTTCCTGTTTCAAAGAAATCAATATTATAACTACTATTATCTAATTTCCATTGACAATTTGTAATCCCATTAACACCTCCAGAAGTTGTTGCAGTTAATTCAACAGATACAGGCTCTCCTCCTTTAATTATATCTCCTGAAGGAGAAATAGAATCTATTTTTAATTCACTCGAACTTTTCAATAATTTATATTCATAAACATTTCCTATATTTCTTGAATCATTTTCTCCAAGCCATGGCTGATCTCTACATATTATATAATATTTATTTTCAATTCCACTAATTGGCAGAGTTGCATTGCACGGATATCCTAACAGTGTTCCATCATTTACATCATTTGCACAACTCATTGTATTTGCAAGTGAATTATATGCAACTTTCAAATCTGTTGATGTTGGATTTATCTTATCCCATTTGCATTCAACAGGTTCATTAACAAAAAACATCCCAAATTGTTCAACTGCATTAAATGCAACAATCCAGTTTTCAGGAGGAGATGTTGCAATAACAACTGGCGGAGTTTTATCAGGTCCGGGTTTAACACAGAAATTAATTTTATAATCTTGCTCATTTGTTTTTTCATCAATATTTGAACACTTTACATAAATATTCAAATCTCCAACAACATCTAATAAATAATTATATAATGTCTGCCCATTAACATTGCTATTAGATAATTCATTAAATTCTCCTGTAGTTGATGTTTCACTTGCAATTAAACTTTCTACACTCGGAAGACTTGAAATAAGTGTGTGATTTTTAGCAAATATATCTCCTTCTAAAAAGTCTGTATCTGTTTCATTTTTATCCATTCCCCATTTACATTTTGCAGGAACATCTGTTTTTACTCCAAATACTATTGGTGTAAATGCTTCAATACATTCGCCATTTGCACCCCTTACTCCAAATCCATTATTGCTTACACTTGTATAGCTGAAAAAACTTTTATTTAAAATTTCTTCCCATGGAGTTATTATTGGAACACCAACAACAACATCACTAGTAACACATTCATCAAATCCAGTTCCTTCATTCATCATTTTACATCTTGCACCTAAACTTTCACATCTATATTTTGTGCACGGCTTTAGTGGATCTGCAGTACACGCAGCACATCCCATTGATGCCAATGCCATTTTTCCAACAACTGCATCACTTTGTTTTATTAGATTTGTTAATGCACCAGTTCCTCCACCAACCGGTCTTACCCACGGCTTGCACTCATATTTTATTTCAACTGTTTCTACTTTTCCACATTTCATTAACATTGATAATCCAATTATTGCTAATCCTACAATGATTCCTGCATAAGTTGGATTTCTTAAAATCCACATACCAATATTTGAACCTCCAAAAAGTCCTGTCGAAGCTCCAGCAGCTCCACCTAACATACCACTTACTTCTGAAACAGGTATTCCATATCCAACAACTCCCATAGTATATGCTGATGCACTCCCTGCTCCTGCAAAAGCACCAAATGCTGCCCCACCAATTCCTCCAGCAGCATATCCTCCCATACCAATTCCACCACCTCCGCCCATTGAACCACCTCCACCTCCTCCATTTCCTCCACTAAGAGCATCAAAAGGTAAATTCAAAATATCTTCAACTTGTTTATAAGTTCCACCACTTGGTGCAGCAGCTTTCATTGTTATTGCAAGCATTGAAAAAATTGGTCCAAACATTATTGGATTTGGTGGAGCTTTTCCGTGTTTTCCTTTTTTAGAAACAGATGCACCTCCAAGTCCCATTTTTCCAACATAATTTGCTTTTGGTCCACAATCTCCGAGGCTGACACATAAAGCAGTCATTTGCAATGAAAATGTTGCTTCATGACACTGACAATTATTAATACATTTCCAAGTACACATTGGTGGTATTCCCACTTTTTTCCAAGTTACTTTACAAGTTTTTGTTGCAGCACCACAAATATCAGATGCAGAAGATTCTCCACTACTTCCAGTTAAACTACTTAATGCAGATGAACCTCCTCCAAGTCCACTTAACTGAGATAATCCTCCTAAATTTCCAAACTGACTTCCAAAACCAGAAGTTAATCCTGCAAGTCCGGTTATTCCTCCTTTTCCTAATTCAAATCCAAGAGGATATTTTGGAACACACATAAGAAATTTAAAACCTGTATCAACAAAAACCGGATGTAATCTACAATCTGGATTTTGTGTACATTGCGCCATACATTGTCCGCTACAATCACCGTTTTGTCCGCTATTTAATCCAATACATTGTTCCCCCATATTAACTCTACACATTGCATCAGTTATTTTTTTACCATTACTCAGAGCTTTTTCATTTTCAACACAAATTTCAGCTCTATAATCTGCACAAGGTTCTGATTTTACAACTCCATTTTCACAAATATATCTAAAATGTCTACTTCCAACAGTATCCATACTAATAACTCCAATTCCTCCCCCCATAATTCCACTTAACATTCCTGAAATTCCACTTCCTCCAAATAATCCAGATAAACCTCCACTTTGAGAAGTTGTTGAAGCATTATTATTTCCAGCCCAATTATCAACTATACTTCCAGTTGAACTTCCAAGTTTTCCTCCTAATAAACTTCCTCCACCAATTGGCCCGTCATAAACACACCAAGACTCACCATTTATTCTATCTTTTTTTCCTCCATTTATTGCAGGAGCACTTTTACAATTTAAATTTCTGCAAGTATAATCTCCATCATGTAACTGAGTATCTTTTCCTGCACGATATGTTCCACAAATTGTTCCAGACAAATAATCGCAGTTTCCACATGTTGCACTTGGTGAACTGCAAACTGAACTTGCACTTGCAACTTTTCCATTATTCCAAGATTTTATTTTATCAGATGAATAAATATTTTCTGCATTTCCACAAGAGTCAAACCAATAAACCCCCTCTCTTCCTTCTAAACAATTTGTAGTTTTTTGTTTTTCACAAACTGTTTTTAATTCACTATTTGAACATAAATAACCTTCATGAAATTCTCCACTTATTGAAATACAATCTGTTCTTGTTCCAAACTTGCATCCTTTTTTTCCATTTTCAATTTCTTCTCCAAATACACAAGCTCCAATTTGCTGACTCATTGTTTCACCAATGCATTGAACTTCACTTTTAGAAGAATCAAATGTGCTTTTAACTCCATTTAATTGTCCTAATCTTTTACATCTTTGTTCTGTAACATATTGTGCATTTAATCCAAATGTGCAACATCCTTTCTCACATTCACTAACTTGACAAAGATTATTATCTTTCCAAACACAATTTGCACTTGATAAGCACTGAGCTTTCATACTATTTGGCGTACATAAACCTTCAACACTATCAATGCTACATCCAGGCTTGCATTCATTTATTTTTGAACATTCAGTTTCTGCACATGTTCCATCGCAACTGCTTGAACAAGTATCAGAAGAAAACTGCTGGCATGTTAAACCTGTATTTGAATTTAAACAACACTTATTTACAGTTGAAGCTGCATAAACACTAGGTATTAAATCAATATTTTTCTCAATTGTTATTAAAACATCTTTAAAATTATTATTTAAATTTAATTCCTGCGAACCTCCAATAATCCAGGCAAATGAAATAGTTCCAAGTATTAAAATAATAATTTCAATTAAACAAATATTTCTTTTTTTCATTTAATTTGGTGTTGGCTTCACACACCCCCTTACAGCAAACCTAAATATTTCTTCACTAATCAAATCTTTTAATGTATAAATTCTAACACTATCACTTGTAGTAAATTTATTTATTTCAAAATTTTTATACTGATTCATTATACTCACATAATCTGAATTACAATACATTACTTCTTCTTCAACAATATTCTGGCTGACAATTAACATATCATAAAGCGGACTTCCTGTAGGAACATTATAACTAGTGAATTTTTTACTTTGCCCAGACTTTTCAAACTGCAAATCCCTATTAATTTCAATTCTTATTGCTCGAGGAATTAGTTCAACTGAAAAACTCATATTGCTTCCAAGAATAACTGAATATCCCGAGCTTTCAAGCTCTTTTTTCATATTAGTAAAACAATTTTCTATTTTCGGCTTTGCATAATTATAAATTTCTTGTTTCGCATGTTCAATGGTTATACCTTCTTTTGCAATACATCTTACTCTAAATTCTGGAGTATAACAAAGATAAGTATAATTTTTAAGGGGAATTTCATCAGCTTCTCCAATCCGATAACCAAATTGTTTGCTTAATTTTTGAGGTTTTATATATCCTGCATTTTCAATCATTTTTTCTGAAGCATCTTTTACAATTTCATTAACACACTGTTCAATTTTCTGATTAGGCTCCATTGATTGTTTTGTTATATATGTTTTTATTTGTCCTTGGAAAAGACTGAACAAAAGAAATATTGCCACAACAATTAATATTGCAAGTATAATGAAAATTGTTATTTGCGAGCGCTTTGACTTAAGTAAAGTGTTATGGTGAGAAGTCAGAGCGCGAGTAGAGCGCTTTGACTTAAGTAAATTATCTTTTCTTAACATTTTCCTCTCCTTTTTTCAAATATTCTTCAATTGCATCTTCAATAAAATGCGATTTGTTTCTATGTTTGCTATTTTTTAAGAAATCTTCAATTCTCTTTTCTGTTTTTTCATCTATTGTCGCAGATATTCTTACCTTCATCTCTTTTTCCCCAAAGCAAAAGTATTATTTTATATTATTATGTCTTATAATATATACTTTATATTACAAAGTATTACACACAAAATACCTATATAAATGTTTGCAGAAAAATTTTAATTTCTAATCCTCTTCTCAGACTAGCTTTTATGTTCTCGTGCTAGTCATCATTCTCCACTCTTGGAGCAAGAATAAATGAAAGCTCAGCATCATCTCTTTTAAATTCAAGTTTAACAGGATGGTCAGATGAAAAATTAATAAATATTTTATCTGCAATTTTATTTGCTTTGATAAACTTCTGAAGATATTCTAAACTATATTTTGCCTTTGAATTTCCTGAAATTATTTTAACTTCATCGCTTGAAAATTCCGCTCTTGCAGAATTTAATCCAGAAGCTTCAATAATAAATTTTTCAGGTTCTGCAATAAAATTACATGAATCAGCAACAATTAAACAATCTTCTACAGCATCTCCAAAATCACTTGGATTCATTTGCACTTGAGTTGAAAATTCTAATGAAGGAACTTTTTTATCTTCTCCTTCAATTTCAATTAAAGCAAGTGAAAAACTTCTTTTTATTTTATCAATAATATTTAATTTCAAAGCTGTTTCTTCGCTTTCCATAACTAAAACACTTCCAGGTTTTGTTCTTCTTAAAACTGCCTTTAAATTATCAAGATTTATTCCAAGCACTTCACTTCCGCCTTCATATTCTGAAAATGATTCTTTTGGAAGTCTGAATGATACAAGAGCAACATTTGCAGGGTCAATTGCAACAATACTCATTCCATTATCATTAAATCTTAATTTTACTTCTGTTACCAATTCAGAAATAATTGACACCACCTCTGAAAAGATTTTAGGATTATCTAACTTCGCAAACATATTTATTGAACCTCACCGCCTCTTTTAAGCTTTATTATATTATAGTATACTTCCCAAATCTATATAAAACATTCTCTCCCTTATTTTCCATGGAGCAAAAAGAGGAGCGAATAAGGGCGATAGCTCTTCCGTATTATTCTAGAAAAGATGTTTTAGATGCAATTTTCAAGTTTTCTCAAAACCGGGAAGTTTCCCCCAGATATTTTGAAGGTTTTGGCAAACGCCCAGACTCATTTCAATACCCTGCAGATATTCTTTCTTTAGTTAAACGTGGAGCAACAAGTTTTCATTGTTCAGAAGAACTTTGGAGTGACCCTTTACAACTTTCAACTGATTTTACACAAGAACAGCTAAATAATTTAAGAGATGGCTGGGATTTAGTAATTGATATTGATTGCAAATGGATTGATTATAGTAAAAAAGCAGCTGAAGCAATTATTAAAGCACTTGAATTCAGAGGCGTGAAAAATATTGGCGTAAAGTTTTCAGGTTCAAAAGGATTTCATATTATTATTCCATGGCAGGCTTTTCCTGAACAAATTAATGGGATAAAAACAAAAGAAATGTTTCCAGAATGGCCAAAAATAGTTGTAGGATATCTAAAAGAGCTTTCGCGCCCAATACTTGAAAATCTAATCAAAGATATGCCAGATAATTTTTCAAATGTAAAAGGATTTACCGGTATAATGTGTGAAAATTGCAAAAATTTAGCAGAAGAAAGTTTTAATGTAACTGTGCGTTGCAATAACTGCTATCCTCCTTATATTGAAACCTTTCGTTCAAATGCCCCAGAGTATAAGCCAAGAAAATGTCCTAATTGCCATAGGCAAATGGAAGAAAACTCAAAAATTAAATTTTTTATCTGCCATAAATGCAATTTAAATTCCTTTGAAAGCCCTTCAAATTTCAATGAAGAGATTATTGCAACAGATATTTTTAAAATTCTTGGTTTAGATTTGCAATTAGTTTCTTCACGCCACTTATTTAGAATGCCTTATTCTCTTCATGAAAAAACCGCTTTAGCAAGCATAGTTTTAGATAAAAATAAAATTTCAGAATTTACAATAAAAGATGCAGACCCATTAAACATTAAACTTTTCAACTATCTTCCTCAATCGCAAAAAGATGAAGCAAAACAGCTTTTAATTCAAGCAATTGATTGGTTTAATTCACAAGATAAAAAAGAAGAAAAAATTCAATACAACAATCAAGAACAAACCGGAAAAAAACAATTCAAACAAATTATAATGAAAGAAGTTAAAGAAGATTATTTGCCACCAACAATTTTGAGAATTCTTTCTGGAATGGAAGATGGTAAAAAGCGAGGATTATTTATTTTAATGAATTTATATCGTTCTTTAGGTTTGCCAATGGAAGATATTGAAAAAAAACTTAATGAGTGGAATACAAAAAATAAACCTCCATTAAAACAAGGATATATCAATGCCCAATTAATATGGCATTCAAAACAAAAACCAGTTATGCCACCAAATTTTGACAATGACATTTACAAAGAAATAGGAGTTTTAGAGCTTGATACTTTATCTGAAAAATCAAAAAATCCAGTCAGCTATGTTATTAGAAAATCCGGTGCCTGGAAAGACAATATAGAAAAACCAAAAAGAGCGCCAAGAGCAAAACGGGCTAAGAAAAATAAAGATGAAAGAGTAATAGAAACAATTTCAGTTAATTAAACTTAATTCTTTCATTGAGCTAATAGTTAATTCTTCAATTAAATCTAATTTAATGTTTTTATAACCTTTAGATATTCTTATCATTAATTCACTTTTTACCTTTTTAATAATTTGATTTTTTATATATTCTGCATCTTGCTCTGGCAGAGGAGCATTTATCGGATTTACTTTTTCTCTGTATCTTTTTGCAATTGTAAAGCTATTTGTCTCTTCTTTATTATACTTGTTTGCAAGTTCAATTTCTTCACTTATTGAAATTTCTAAAACTTTATGAATAATTGAATTTGCTAAATTGCCAATCAATAAATCTAATAATTTATTTCTGTTTTGAGGCATTTTTTACCCCTATCATTATTTTATTGAAATTTTTATCATAAATTGCTTTATACTTTTTAATAAAGCTATTTTTATCAAGCATATTTTCTTTTATTTCTTCAATTGATTTAAGAGTAAATTGGTTTTTTATTTCTTTATCAACATTTTCATTTGAAACTTTTTCTCCTTGAATAAATAAAGACAAAGCAATTAAATTTCTTATAAGATAATATTTTTCATTTCCATTTAAATAATCAAAATTATCAATCAATGTTTTGCTTTTTAATAAATGCAAGTCTAATAATTTATAATTTAATTTTCTTTTTATTTGATATATTGTTCTATTCTTTGAAATAAAAGAACTTAACATCATTTCATAAAAAGGGTCTTGTGAAAGTCCGTTTAACAAAGTCTTATTTTCAATTAAAATAATATGTGCCTTTATCCCAAAATTTTCATAGATTTTATCCTCAATTTTTTTTATATCTATTTCATTAGAACTTATTAAAATAATATCTAAATCTTTAAAATTAAAACCAGAAGAGATAAAAGAGCCAACAAAAAGTATATTCTCTATTTCTTTACTATTAGTATTTTCTTCAATAATTCTAATTATTTCATCTATAATTGAAACTTTAAGTTTCTCAATTTTTTTTACATTATAAAAAAAGAGACTAGCCTTCTTATTAGTTTCATTGTGTTCTTGCCTAATTTGATTAATTGGAGTTACAATTACATAACTCCCAATATCTAAACCTGCCCGGTTTTTTGAGATATAAATCTGGTCCATCTTACTTCCTTTACTTATCCTTCCTATTAGTTCCATATTACGTAATATTACGTAACATAGTTTAAATAGCTTTTGGTTTTATAAAGCCATTAGAATAATGTAGGTTATCAAGGAATCACAATATCTCTAACTCTATCCTGAAACTCTTCAAAACTTTTTTCAATTTTCTTATGATTAATATCACATACATAAAGAGGCAATCCTGGAATATCTTCATCTCTCTTTTCATTATCACAGTAGTCCATATTACATGTACAATATCTTATTGGTTCTTTTCTCTTAACCATTTTAATATTAATTTGCCTGTTTTTATAAGTTTTATGCTATCACAATAATCTATTTAAATAAACTTTTTTATTAAATTAAATGGAAAAACCAGTTTATATGCAAGTGCCTATGATTGATTTAGTAGATTTAAATAAAAGACCTAAACAACCATTAGATTATATTGGGGGTTTTGAAAGCTATCAGCAAAAACTTTATTCTGTATTATCTGAAAAAATTGCCCCTATATCTGGTAAAGATACAATAGACTTGGATAAACATCTGAATCTTGAGCAAGTTGGTTTTGAAGGAGGATTAATTAGTTTTCTTGTAAGCCCTAAATATATTACTAGTGGAATGATTACCTTGCTTGAATGTCCTCTTAATTTAAGTTTACTATCTCTTATTCCAGAATTTAAGCTATCAGATGAAGAAAGAAGTTATTGGAAATCTGAAATGAATGAGGCACGAGCATTTTGTGCAACAGCAGAATTAACACCTGAACTTTATATTACTCTTGAGGCTATTAATGACTCTGATAAAATTGCAAAAGAAAAAAATAGCAAGTACGAAGCCCCTAAGTTTAATAGATAATTTCAGAGAGATATAAAACCAATTAAAATGAAAAATTTATCTTCAAGAAGCCTTGCATCCCTATTAATAGGCGCAGGAAGCTTTTTTACTCCAGCAATTAATTCTTACTCTTATGCAGATGAAGCTCAAAATATAGAGCAAAGTGCAGAATCTGTTAGAAACACTTTTATTAAAACAATTGATAATAAAAGCAATTTAAGAAAATATCTTAAAAAAAGCGAACCAGGAAAATACCAAGAACTTATTCAGCTTGAGAATAAAGCTGAGGAGGCATTTCACATCAAAGATTTTTCAAATGCAAAAAAAGATTATGAAAAAGCAACTCACCAGCTTGCAAATTTAATTGAACAAACTGATAATATTAAAGATTTTAACGCCTGCAGACAATTTCTAATAGAAGGTATTAAAGAACAATGCCAAAAAATTGATGCAAAAATAACAAGATTTAAAATTAAAAACACCCCAAACGCTTCATTCTTAATTGAATATCAAGGGCATTTGTATATTTTTGGATATTCTTCTGATACAATAACTGAACCAATAGATTATAAAAGACTAAAAAAAGGTGATGAAATTGAAATCTGGTTTGATAAAAAGTACAAATTAGAAGAAGCTCCTATGGCAGAAATTATTAAGAAGAAATAATCTATTTTGCAACTCCTATATAATAACAACAATAGAAACCTTTAAATATTCCTCAAAACTCATTTAATTGATTAAAATGAACATCAAAAAAGGCATATCAAGAGGATTAGCTTCTTTGTTAATTGGAGCTGGAAGTTTATGTTCTCCTGCAGTTAATTCTTATAGTTATGCAGATGAACCAAAAGCACAAGTAGTTCAAGAAGATAAAAGCTTAACAGAAAAAACAGCTGAATCTCTAAGAACAACCTATATCACTCTTTTTGATTATGTTAAACAAGATAAAATAGCTGAACAACTTGAAAAAAGCGAACCAAAAAAATATCAAGCACTTATTAATCTTGAAAACAATGCAGAAGAAGCTTTTCACATTAAAGACTTTTCAACAGCTCAAACTGATTATAGCAAAGCAATTTGTGAATTAACAAAAGCATTGAAACCTGTTTTAAAAGGCAAAACCCCTACTGAAGTTTTAATTGATAAAAAGATATTTGCCCATATAACAGAATATAAAGAATTAATGTTTAAAACAGTTGAAGATAATATTAATCAAAAAAATTATCAAGGGGCTAAAGAAATTCTTGAATCAAACGAAGAAGCGTTTATGGATACTTATATGTGTAATGCAGAAATGAGAAATTCAGCTAAATTAACTGCAAGAATTTCATATTGCTCAGGAGAAACTGAAAAACATTGTAGAAAAATTTTTGGAGAAGTTATTGAAGATAAAGTAAAAAATCCTTTAGCAGGAGAAATTACCATAAAATCAGGAGATAAAACTCTAAATTTAGGTTATTCATTAATAGATACTATTCAAGAACCTGAATCATGGAATCTTCAAGCAGGAGACAAAGTTGAATTATGGGTAAATAAAGGAACCCCTCAAGATGATAATAAAGGAATTTATGTGATGAAATTAAATAATTCAAAATAATTTAATTTATAGTTCCACCAATTTTACCACAAGCTTCTTTATAGGAATTAAGTATTTTTTCAGGATATTTAGCACCAAGTCCCTCATGTGTTAATCCACAACAATCATTTACATTAAATCCTCCACAGCCCTTATAAGTGTTATAATAATATTTGCATGCAAGAACCATAGAATAAAATAAATCATTTCCTTTATTTACATAAGATACTGCTTTACTTGCAGCAGAATCTCCACGATTATAGGCAAATAAACTTAATTGGATTTTTATAGAACAAGGAAGGTTAGAACTAATTCCTTTTGCATTCTCAAAATTCTGCGCAAGTTCTTTTGTACCCTGATCAATATTTTGTTCTAATGTGCAAATAGATCTTCCATTTTTAGCGCATGATACTACTTGCATTAATCCTTGTCCGTTTTTTTGATTATTATCGCAACTACTCTCCTGATTAATTAAAGATAAAAGTAAAATTAAATCAATACCTTTTGATTTTAATCCATTTGATTCCCAATATTTTTTTAATAAATCTAAATATTTATTACATGCTGGAAAAGGATTATTTGCTGTTGTAATTTCAACATTATATTTGCAAACTACATCTTCAGTTGATCCACTACATACTCCAATTGGTGCACAGCATTTCCATATTGATGAGCCCGGACATTTATCATTTTTCCATTCATTTTTATCTTTGCATACAAACCAATTTATATTTTCACAAGTGCCTTTCATTAATATGCATCTAGATTCATCTCCTTTAGGTTTTTCTTCACAATTTTTTGTTATAGTATTGCATGCCCATCCAGTTTGACATCCTACTTTTGTGCAGTCATTTTTACAAATTCCTTCATTAGAACATATTTCATTTTTCGGACAATGTCCTAATCCATTTGTACAAAGTAATCCCTTTGGCCCTATATCTCCACAATTATGATCTTCTTCATTGCAATCTGTTGGGGTTTTTACACAAATATTTTTTCTATTACAATAAGGATATGCTCCATTTTTATCACATCCTTCTTGAGTTTCATGATTGCAAGGTATTGAAGTTGTAGGATTTTCAGGAGTGTCAGGAGTTTTTTTAATACAACATATTTCTTCATTATCACATGTTTTACTATTATCCATTTCTTCATTATTAAGACAAGAACTATCTCTACACTGTCCAATATCTGCAGTGCATGTTAAATCAATTTCAGGAGTTTCATATTCACAAAGCCCTTTAGCATTGCACTTTCCACTTCCACAATCACTATCAGTTATACACTCAACACATCTTCCCTTATCCAAGTTGCATAAATTTTTATTACCATAGGTATCATAACACCAAGAATCAGTTGTGCATTCTGTTTTACATATATATGATTCACATTTTCCTCCGTATTTAGAATCTAAACAAAATTGATTATTATTATTTTTTGGAGGATTACACGGAACTTTTTCTCTACACTTCCCATTTTCACAAACACCTGAAGAACATTCCTTATCATTATTATTACAAATAGCCCCATTTGATTTTAAAGTTGGAGGAGTAACCCTTGAAGCAAAATTATTCCAAAAAGTTGTCCATGAACCTGCTGAAATACCTGGAGACATAGAAACATTCTCTTTATTATTAAATAAACTAACTCCAATAATAACTAAGCCTAAAACTAAAGCAATTAATAATATCCATAAAACTAATTTATTTTTTCTCATTTACAATATCCTCCAACACACGAACCACTTTGACATTGCCAATTATTTACACATCTTGTGTTTGTTGTTTTAGCAGTACATGCAGGAATTCCCATTTGATTTATTGCACATCCATAAGAACAATACTGAGATATTATTTGAGTTGTTTGAGTTGAACATACAGTTGCACAAACATTAATTGTTGTTATTCTTACAATATTTCCACTTTCACATCTTGTATAACTTGTACTTGCCCCAACACAAGAACCTGCTGAACAAGTCATTGTACTTCCACATTGTCTTAATGTTTCCTGACTTGATGTTTTAACACATAAATTATTTGTACAAGCAGGAGATAATGTTATTCTAATAAGATTATTATTTACACAACTTAAACTAGTAGTTTGTGAACCACATTCAGAGGCTCTTGAACAAGTTCCTGCTTCTCTTTTAGTACAAAATTTCCCATCACATTTAAATCCATTTGGACAGCTTAAATCATTAATACATAAAGGAGACATACACTGATAACTTGTCCCAACTTTTTGACACCATCTATTACTCCCACAACTTTTATCATTTTCATTTAAACATGTTTTTGTTATGCATTTATATCCTTCACAAATTAAACCCTTACATGAACTATCTTGAGTACATTCAGGTTTTTTGCATAGATTATTTAGACATAATTCTCCAGTTGAACATTGTGAATCTGAATCACACTCAATTGTTGAACATAATCCATTATCACAAACACTTCCTGTTCCACAATTAGTATTTGCTGAACACTCTTTTGGAAGACATATTCCTTGATAACAAACACCTTTCATATTACTCCCACATTCAAAATCAGATTTGCATTGAGACTTCACACATAATCCTGTTCTACAAATTGTTCCACTTGGACAATTAAAATCACTTACACAAGATTGTAATTTACAAAGAGAATTTGAACATGTTTTAAACGGACTTGAAACACACTCGCTACTTTGATAACATTCACTTGTTTTACAATATCCTCCATCACAAACTTGTCCTGTTAAACAATTATTATTCCCCGTGCATGTTTTTTCTGCTCTACAATAACTATTATAACAAGTTTGTTTTTCTAAACAGCCAGAATCATAAATACAAGAAGTTGCAGGTGAAAGACTTATTTTTCCAGAACTGTTAAGAATTATAACTACACTTAAAATAATTAATAATATTAAACCAATTCTTAAAATTAATTTATTTTCCCTCTTTTTTCCATTCATTTTTATATATTACATTAAATTAAGATTATATATAAACTTTCGTATGTAAATTAATAAATCTTAAATACTTTCTATTTATTAATCTTTAATTAAAATGAATAACCTATCAAGAAAACAATTTTTAAAATCAGCAGGATTATCTGCTTTGTTATCTTTAGGTGCTGATTTACCTAAACAACCTATGGTTGCGCAAGTTGAAGATAAAACTAAATCAAATATTCAAAATAGAGAGCAGGATTATAAAGAACTCGGAGATAACTGCCTTAAAGAACCAGCATATGTAAAAAAACATTTTTGGACAGAATTAACTCCAAATAATGATTGGAAAACTCACATAGAAAGATTTGATTATGATTCCGATTTTGCTAAATTTGTTTTTGATTATGATGGCAGTGGTTTTTGTACTGTTTTAAGAGATATAGATAAATCCACTGGAAAAATTAAACTTGAAGGTTTTATTTGGACATGGTATGAACCATTAACTGAACAATTAGGCCTCGAAGAGTATATTGAAGATAAAGAAGGAAATGTTTTACTTACTTTTTCAGTTAAACAGGGCGAGTATGTTCGATGTAATTATGGGGGCAATTGTTATACATTTAATTTAAGAGAAATTGAAAAAAATCCCGCGCCTTTACTTGAAAAAAATAAAAATCTTTCACCCCTAATTCATTTAAAACATAAAGATATTTTAAAAATTAAAGAATTTAGAAGAAATAAAGCGGAAAAATGGTTATCGAATTTAGCAGAACAGAATATTGAAGAAATTTCTAACAATCCAGATAATATTATTTATAAAGAATTAATGGGAATTCGGGAATATAATGATAAGATTACTCATGAAGAAATGATCAAAATTAATTTTTATAGTGAACAGAATATTTTTAAATATTCTGATGCTCTAGCCATAAAATTAAAAACAATTAAAGAGAAATTTTCACCATTTTTGAAAACAAATATTCTTAAGGTAAGAAGAATATTAAATTAATTTATAGTTTATTTATTTGGTATATCTCTCCATTCTTTTACCCATCCCCTTACCTTATGAACATATTCATCAATATCATTACCATCATCTGCTGGAGCATATTTTTCAACAATTTTTTCAACAGTGTCTAATCCATTTCCAATATATTTCTCTCCGCTGATTAGTTTATACCAATATTCAATACCTTGTTTCCAGCTTATATATTTACAAAAGCCCCTGTAATTTTCCCCAGTCGGACAATCAGGTAAATATCTTATGTTTCCGATACTTTTAGTATTAATAGTAATATCTGCTCGAGGATTTGATCCAAGAGTTGATTCTTTCATAAAAAAGGCTAATGCAATTGTGGGGTCAATACCATATTGTTCACCGAGTGTAATAAAATCTTGTGCATTTCCAACTGCAGGAGATTTAGCACTTTTTAATATTTCTTCAATTTTTTCTTTACTAATATAAGATTTTTTCGCAAGAACTGATAATTCTTTTTTATCTTTTTCATGAGTTCTTATTATTTCTTCTTCATTCATTTTAATACTATATAATATTTATTTATATAAATTACTTTTATTATATTTTGCATGTTCATAACTCTTAAAATACTTCCTGTTTAAAAGATATATTTTTAAACTGCTTCTTCGTCTATTTTAAATGAATAAAAGGGGCTTGTTAATTGGAGCATTAATAATATCAGTTTTTATGTTGTCATTTGTCTCAGCTGCAAATGAAACTCAAAATTATTCGCAGCTTGATAAAGCATATAATTGTATCCAGAACAAAATTAGTGATGATTGTTCAAAGCTTACAGCTGATGAAATGGCTTCATCAATTCTAACACTAGGATCATATAAAAATTGTGTAGATTCATTTCTTGCAAAATCAACAGACGGAAAATGTTGGCCTATAGGAAATTGCAAAGTTAAAGAGACTTCAATCGCTTTATTAGCAATGGAAAGAGCAGGAAAAAATACCGATAAAATTAAGAACTGGCTTTTAAATCAAACAAAAGTTGCAAGTGATTTAACTTGGTATTTGCAGATTGAATCTTCAACTGCAACAACTTGTCAAATATCCTATAATAATCAAAAATTTACTACAAATATTAATGAAGATAAAACTTTTGCAACTGGAGCAGGAAGCTGTTTATCCATTTCTGAAAATGGTTATTGGTTAAGAATTGCTTCAACTTGTGTTGAAAAAGATTATTCTTATACAATTTCTTGTAATAAAGATTTCTCAACAACAGCATTATATAAATCTTCAGATTCTGATACAATTCATGTTTCTCAAAATATAAATTCAGCAGTTTCAGGTGGAGAATCAGTTGAACAAGTTACTTATAAATGTTTTAAAACCGGAACTGCTTGCGATTATGAAGGGAGTTTATGGGCAGTTGTTGCATTAACAAAATTAAGTATTGATACAAGTGAATATCTTCCTTATTTAGATACATTGCTTGAAGAAAAAGTAAATCTTTTCCCAGAAGCTTTCTTATATGCTGTAACAGATCTTGATACTTATCTAAAAGCAGTTGTAGAAACAAATTTTAAAGGCAACTTCTGGAAAGTTGGGGATTATACTAAAGAGTATTCAACTTCTCTTGCATTTTTAGCACTTCAATCAAAGAGTTCAGAACAAATGGATGCAGCAAAAACTTATTTATTAAACGGAAAAAATCAGAATTCAGATGGTTGTTGGAATAATATAAGAGATACGGGACTATTATTATACTTTGGTTGGCCAATTATTAATAAAGGAAGCTCTGATGAATGTTCAGTAAATTCAGATTGCGGTTCTAATGAAGAATGTCTTCATAATATTTGTGTAGATAAAATAAATTTGAAAAGTTGTGAACAATTAGATCATTATTGTGTTCTTAAGTCAGAGTGTGTAAGTCCTGCAGTTAAATTAACAAACTTTGAGTGTTTTTCAATTGGAGATGTTTGTTGTTCTGAGAATTTTGTGCTTCCTACATGTGCTTCAAAACAAGGATTAATTTGTAATTCAAATGAAGAATGCAGTGGAGATGTAGAAGCTTCTTCTGATGGAAGTTGTTGTCTTGCAGAATGTAATGAAAGAGCAATAGTTACGCAAAATTATACTTGTGTTGGTTCATCAGTTAAATGTCAAAGTGTTTGTAATAATGGAGAAACTCAACTTTCACTTACATGTTCTGGTAGTAAAGTATGCTGTGAATCTGCAACTTCTCCTAGTATTTGGAGCTCTTGGTGGATTTGGGTTTTATTAATCTTAATAATACTTGCAATTGTTGGAATTATTTTTAAAGATAAAATAAGAACAATTATTTTTAAATCAAAAAATAATTTCAAAAAAGGACCTGGCCCTAGAGAAACTCGCCCTCCATTTTCTCCTCCTAGCCCTCGTCCAATGTTCCCTGTGCAGAGACCAATGATGCAAAGACCAGTTCAAAGACCAATGCCTGCTCAAAAATCTTCAAAAGATAAAGAATTTGAAGAAACTCTTAAGAAACTTAAAGAGATGAGTAAGTAATTATTTCCTCAAAGAGAGCTTATCTATATATTATGAAATTCTTTCATCTACAATCATTACATCTTTTATTGAAACTACTAAGTTATGCTTAACCAAGATAAACTTCTTTCTTTTTTTAGCAATTTTCTTATCTAATTTAATAAGCCAACCATAAATTCCTGAAGCATTATCTTTAATATAAACTTCTTTTACAATACCGATTTTATTTCCTTCAGAATTATAAACTTCTTTCCCGATTATACTACTTAAGTAGATGTTTCCATTAATTGCCTTTGGTTCTTTAAATGATTTTATTTTATTGATTTTAAATAATTTTTTAATATTTTTCCAAATAATCAGTAATTTTTCATTTAATTTTATTTTATATTTATTATCCATCTCAAAAGGAATATAATTGTTTTTTATAATCATTTTTAATTTTATTTTTTTAATTATTATAAATATTATAACTAATATAATTAAAAATCCAAGGAAATACACTATTTCTTTTAAAGGTAAAGGAGTAATTTTTTCTTCAGGATAAAATTTTATCTTTTCAGCTTCAATTTTTCCTTTTAATGGCTCTAAATATATTTGTGCCTGATTATTCTCAATTTTTTCTAATTTAATATATAAATCATTTAATCCATCACTATTGAAGTCAATTATTTTTATTTCTCCAACATTCATAGTAATTATTAGTTCATTAGTTTCAGAACTAATAGCAAAAGCAGTTATACTATAATTTCCTGAAATATTTAAATTATAATAAATTTTTAATGTTGCACTATCATTTTGCAAATTGATAATTTCGAGAAAATAATTGCTTGTATAATTTGTCTGAATTAATGTGAATTTAATTATTTCTTCTTTTTTAATCTGTTCATTTATTCCTGCACCAGTGATTAAACTCTCATTTGATTCATCAAAATCACAAACGCGGTTATTGTTTATATCTAAGCAACATTCTTTTCCATATCTTATGTAAGGAGGATTACAGACAATATTGTCTATTATTGCCCCGCCAGTTCCAGTTACAGTTCCTCCTCCGCCCCCGCCTCCACTTCCCCCTCCACTAGAAGTTACACTAAAACTATCATAACTAGTTGCAGTTCCTCCTGCCCAGCTTACAAGTGCTCTAAATCTATAATCTCCAGCAGTTGCAGGAGAAGTTAAAGCTGCAGTTAAACTAGAATTCCCTGAAGCAGCAACATAAATTGTTTGTTGTCCAGAACTATAATTTACAGTTTCACCATTATTTGTAATCCAATAATCAATCACAAAATCCTGCCCAATATCTGGATTTTGATTTTCAACAGTTATAATTGTATTAAAATTTGTAGAAACAGAAACAGAGCTTGGAGCATTTACAATTGCGTCTGCAGGTCCGCCATATCCTGGAATTCTTACTTGTATTTGATTTGACTGATAAGTTATAGAATTTACAGTTGCACTTGCTTTGACAAATAATTTATTAGTATTTGTTGCAGCTTTATCAATAATAATTGAGCCAGAAATATTATAATTTTGAGTTCTGTTTAAATTTATTGTGGTTGTTAACTCTAAATCAGAATCAATTAATGAAATTAAACTTAAATCAACCCCCCCAGAATTAATAATCTCAATAGAAATAGTATAATTTACACTTGTTGAATTTTCAGAATTATAATATGTATTTTTAACTAAGGTTAATTGCTGTCCGGTTTCTGCTGCCGGAATTGTTAATACAATTTCACTTGAATTTTCAGAAACCTCGCTTCCAGAATAAGAGTTTGTGGCATTTACATTTGCCATTGCAAGAGTTAAATTATAAGTTGATGAATTTCTTATATATTCTTTTAAATAACTCCTGATAATACTTGAATTTGCAGAAACAGTCCCTAAACTATATGGTGAATCATCAGAATTAGAATCAATTAAAATAGCAGATGTTGCATCACTTCCTCCTTTATTTGTCAGTCTTAAAGTAATATTATAATTTATTGTAGTATTAGTTATATTATAAACACTTAATATTTTATCTAAAACAAAGGAAACAGGAGTTCCAATTTGGAATATGTCTTGACAAGTTTCATTATAACCTTTGTAAGTTGCTGTTGCATTTAATAAATAACTTCCAACAGATAAATTTGCAAAGCTTGTTTCAAAACCCCCATCATTTGCAGTTGTTAAATTCTGATTAGCATCAAGATTATTGCTAGAATCAAAAATACTTAAATTAACTGCATAAGAAGGCACAACAATACTTTCATTTTTAATTGTTCCCTGAACTAAAATCAAAGCACCCTGCTGATACGGGCCACCAGCTTCACAAGAAATACTAAAGTTAGTTAAATTAAAATAAAAGAAATAATTTGTTGAATTTACCTTTCCATCATTTGCAATTACAGTCCAATTATACTTTCCAGAAATTCCAAGTGGCCAGTTATAAACAACTGAAGTCCCATTAGTTACATTAAAAGAAGAATTAATTAGAGAATAAGTTCCATTTGCATAACCTCCGTAAAACCAGACAGTTAAATTGTCTAAATTGCCATTATTATCAAAAACCGTTGCATTTAATAATATAGAATTTTGTTTATTTAAATGAGTATTATTAGCAGGATAATTTAAAGTTACATTTGGAGCAATATTTGTCTGTAAACTTATTGTCCTATTTGCGCTAGACCAATTAGAATTTCCTAAAGAATCAAAAGCAAAACAATTCCAAGTATAATTTCCAATTCCTAAACTTAAAGTCCAGTTAGTATTATTAATTATTCCAGTTATACTTGTTGTTTTATTCAATACAAAATTCCCATTTGTGCTATTAGTTATAAATAAACTAATATTTTTCAAAGCGGCATTATCTGCAGCAGAACAATTGAAATCAATATTTGATGAACCAACAATTGCGCTAACATAATTGTCTGGAGGGGAATTTAGTGTTACATTTGGAGGAATATTATCTATATTAAATTGGATTGTATTGCTTCCAATATTATTACTTGTATCATTACAATAAACTGTCCAGTAATTCCAATTTGTTACACTTGTTAATCCGGTCCAGTTTGTTCCTGGATTTTGTGTTGTTGAATTCCACAATCCAGAACTATTGCTCCACCAACAACTGCTAACATTTACATTGTCACTAACGCTATAATTTAATACACTTATATTAGAATAAGCAGTATTATTTACTGGATAAGTTATATTTACTATTGGAACAGTAGTATCTGAAAAACTTATTGCAATTGTTCTATTATAAGCACCCCAATTAGAATTTCCTAAAGAATCAAAAGCAAAACAATTCCAAGTATAATTTCCAATTCCTAAACTTAAAGTCCAGTTAGTATTATTAATTATTCCAGTTATACTTGTTGTTTTATTCAATACAAAATTCCCATTTGTGCTATTAGTTATAAATAAACTGGTATTTTTCAATGCAAGATTATCTGCAGCAGAACAATTGAAAGTGATATTTATTAAATTAAGAGTTCCAGTTGTATAATTTTCTGTTGGAAAATTTAAAGTTACATTCGGCGAAATAGTATCTTTATAAAAACTAATTGAACTAGAATTAATATTTCTAGATGTGTCATTGCAATAAACACTCCAGTTGTTCCAGCCTTCTATACTTGTTAATCCTGTCCAGTTTGTTCCCGGAGTTTGAGTTGTAGAATTCCATAACCCTGAACTATTGCTCCACCAGCACGAACTTACTGCAATATTATCACTAGCAGTATAATTCAATGCAGATATATTAGTAGTATAATTAGCATTATTTACTGGATAAGTTATGTTTAGCGTTGGATAAATTGTATCAATTGTTAAAGTATTGTTTGTGGTTGTAAATTTATTTCCTCCAAAATCAAAAATATCATAAAACCAAGTGTAAACTCCATCAACTAATGTTACAACAGTTCCAATTGTTGATTGCAAAACTCCTGGGGGATAATTGGTAGTTGTTTGATTAACTAATCCTGTAGAATTATAAATATTCAGAGTAGCATTTTTAATTCCTACATTATCCGTTATATTTGCAGTAAAATTATTAGAACTTGCATTTGAAAATGTTCCATTTGCAGGACTTAGCAATGTTCCATTTGGATAAATAGTATCTTTATAAAATCCAACACTACTACTTCCAATACTTATATTAGAATTATTACAATAAACTGTCCAGGTATTTGTTCCTTCTATTGAATTAACATTTGTAAAATTTATTCCTGCTAAAACAGAAGAAGAGTTAGTTACACCTAAATTAGTAGAATACCAACATGAACTTAAATCTACCCCAGAAACAGAATAATTCAAAGCAGAAACATTGATACTATAATTTCCATTTGAAATTGGATAAATAATATTTATCGAAGGAGGAAGTAGCCCTGTTTCATTAGTTATTGTAACATTCCAAGTCTGAGTAATATTTCCTATAGATGTATCAGAAATTTTAGTAGCATATGCAAAAAAAGTGTAGCTATTCCACTTTGTTCCAGTTGCATTTACTGTCCAGGTAATAATTTGTGATTGTCCATTATTCAATGTTAAATTATATGGATTTGTAGTTATTGTATAAAAAGGATTTCCACTAGTACTCATAGTAACTGTTCCTCCCTTTGCATCTCCTGAAAATGAAATTGTTGCATACCCTTCTCGGTTATTAATTCCTGCAGTATTTGTTTGATTAGCTCCACGATTATAAGAACCTCCTCCACCTCCAGCATTACTTTCGCCTGTTTGTCCTGCTCCTCCAGAATATCCTCCACCTCCACCAGCTCCATAGAAATTACAATCAGAACCAGTACCTCCACTTGCTCCTCCAAAACCTCCATACCCTGTTGAGCCTGTTCCTGCAATTCCTCCTAATCCTCCATTAAGTGGTTTACTACCTCCGCCCGCACCCCAAGACCCAGTTCCATCACTTTTCCATCCTGCTCCACCTGTATTACCTCCATTACCATTTGTTCCAGGAGAACCAGTAGTTGGATTTCCACCAACACCACTTGTGCCAGTAGCTGCATTATTTCCATTATAATATTGTCCTCCTGCTCCTCCCCCTCCTGCTGCTATTAATGGTTCTGTTGTATTAGAATTATCCCAGACAAATGTTCCTCCTCCACCTCCTGCATTACATGAAGAAAGAGTTTGTCCATTTTGTCCAACTAATATACTTATTACACTTCCTACAGTGAGGTTAAATGTTCCTCTCATTCTTGTTCCTTTTCCACCAGTATAACTTCCACTATCTCCTCCCTTTGCACCAGCAACTTCAATTGTATAACTTCCAGTAGTAGGAACTGTCCAGTTCTGAATTCCAGTACTGCCAACAATTACTAATCCTGAAAGATTTGTTCCGCTATAATTTGTATTACAATTTGACTGACTTGGTCCGGTTCTTCCTGTTGCTCCACAAGTTGTAAAATTGTAAACAGTAGTAATAATTGGGTCTAGTGTAATATTTATTTGTCCGCAATTGTTATTTGAACAAGAAACATTTACACTTACATTAAAGAAATTATTTTGAGTTGCATTCATATTTCCTGTGGGAGATATTAGAGTCAAACCAATTCTTGGCATCATCTTTGCAAAAGTTACAGAACTAGAATTAATATTTCCAGAACTATCATTACAATAAACTGTCCAGGTATTATTTCCTTCTGTTGAACTAACATTTGTAAAGTTTGTTCCTGCTGAAAAAGAAGTTGAATTTATCTGCCCTCCATTAATAGAATACCAACAATAACCGTTTCCATTATAATCTGAATAACTATAATTTATCTGACTTACATTGTAATCATAAGTAGTATTAAGCGGGAAAGTAATATTAATTACAGGAAGTACAGAATCATAAATTAAAGTCCAATTTGTTAAATTAAAAGCGCAATTGTTCGAATTATCACAAGCATAATAATTCCATTTAAATCTGTCATTATAAGGCAAAGTTACTGAAATATTTGTCTGGTTGTAAGTTCCATTTATAAAATTTGTCGTTGAATTAATAATTGAATTTGTTGAATTCCAAATATAAAGAGTTGCATTAACCAACAAAACATTTTCTGAAAAGTTTGCAGCAAAATATACTGTTGCATTATTAGTAGAAGTTCCATTAGTTGGGTTTTTCAAATAAACATACGGTGCAGTTGTATCTAATACGGTAAAATCTCCACTCATATTCTCTTGATTTCCAAAGCTATCATTTGCATAAATAGTATAATTTATTTCACCAACAGGCCAGGTAGAATTTGTTATAGCAGTTACATTCCAGACATTACCAATAACATTATTCATAAATCCCTGCCATAAAATTGCTCCTCCAATAAATGTTCTCCATATTTTAAGAAAAACACTCACAGCATTTTCAACATTTACATTTATTGTAACATTAGTTCCTTGAGGAACACTTACATCTATCCCTCCACTAAATCCTGATTGATTAATTGCAGTAACATTTATTACCCTTAAATTTCCATAAAGAGTATAATTAAGATAATTTGAAGCATTAAAATTATTAAGAGTATAATTTCCCCAAGAAATCCATCTATAAGAATAAGTTCCATTTGTTAAAAATATTGAAAAGTTATAAACATTGGTTGAAATATTATTTGCAGTATAATTTGTTCCATTTATTTCAAAAAATACAGTTCCATTTGTATTTAATATAGTTGCATTAAATATAGCAATTCCACTTCCATTCATTGTTACATTATTGCTCCAATAATTTGAAAATAAAGGATAAACAGCGTCTCTAAAAAAAGTAACAGAATCACTACTATTTAAATTTCCAGAACTATCATTACAATAAACTGTCCAAGTATTACTTCCATCAATAGAAATTGCATTTGTAATATTTATTCCAGAAATAACTGAACTTGAATTCCAAACACCTGAATTATTTGAATACCAACAACTTCCTCCCCCATTATAATCTGAATATGTATAATTTATCTGGCTTAAATTAAAAGTATAACTTATATTTAGTGGATAAGTAATATTTATTATTGGAGCAGTTATATCTTTAATAGTTACATTCCATTTTGAAGTTTGATTTCCATTGCTTAAATCTAAAGTTTTATTAGCATAAACAAAAAATTCATAAAGAGTATCAATAGTTCCAGTTGCATTTACTGTCCAAGTTATTACCTGAGATTCACTTTCATTCAATGTTAAATTATATGGATTAGTTATATTTGTATAAAATGGTATTGCAGAATTATTCATTGAAACTGTTCCGCCCTTTCCTCCAACATAAGTTATTGCAACATAACCTGCTCCAGAAGTTGTTCTTATACTATTATTTTGATTTGTACCAATGTTATAAGAGCCTCCTCCTCCACACGTAGATTGGCCACATCCTCCACAACTTCCTCCAGAATATCCTCCTCCTGGACCACCTTTACCACAATCACTTCCATCACCACCTGCTCCTCCACCAAATCCTCCAACACCACTATTAACCGATAATCCACCAAAACTTCCATTTGTAAAACTTAATCCCGGACCATTGCCTGAATTAGTTGATTGTTGCCCATTACTTAGAAGCCCGCCACCACCAGAAGAGCCACTTCCAGGTGCAGATATAGTCCCTCCAGAACCATTAGTTGAAGCAGTTCCACCATTACTTGCAACATTTCCGCTAGTATTTATTGTTGCATTTCTACCATGATAACCTCCTCCACTATTAGCTCCTCCCCCTCCTCCAGCAATGATTAATGGAGTATTATCACTATAAGTTACAAATGTTCCTCCACTTCCCCCTGCATAACTAGAAACTCCTCCTTGTTGTCCAACTACTATTTTAATTACTTGACCTGCATTTAAATTAAATGTCCCAGTCATTTTTGCCCCAAAACCTCCAATGTAACCCCCAGTACTAGCTCCTTGTGCACCAGCAACTTCAATTGTATAAGTTCCAGTAGTTGGCACAGTCCAATTTTGAGTTCCGTTTCCCACAGTTACTAATCCTGAAAGAGTTGTCCCAGTATAATTTGTATTACAATTTGACTGACTTGGTCCGGTTCTTCCAGTTGCTCCACATGTTGTAAAATTATAAATAGTATTGGGAGTTATAGGATCAAGTGTAACATTTATCTCGCCACAATTATTATTTAAACAAGAAACATTTACAGAAACATTAAACCAATCATTTTGAGTTACATTTATATTTCCTGTTGGAGATATTAGAGTCAAACCAATTCTTGGCATCATCTTTGCAAAAGTTACAGAACTAGAATTAATATTTCCAAAACTATCATTGCAATAAAGTGTCCAGGTATTGCTTCCATCAATAGATAAAGCAGTTAAATAATTTTGAGCAGCAGAAACTGCTGAAGAATTCCAAATACCTGAATTATTTGAGTACCAGCAATATCCTGGATAATTATCAGAGTAAGTGTAATTTATTAAATTAATATTAAAATCATAGCTAATATTTAGAGGGTAAGTAATATTAATTCTCGGACTGCCATCATCTTGAATATTTATACTTCTAATATCTGTTATACCAATATTTCCTGCAGAATCCTGTGCTGATGCAAAATAAGTATATGTTCCATTAATTAAAGTATTTGTTGAATTTTGTGATTGATTTGCATAAAAATACCATTGTGTTGAATTAAACTTATTTAAATTAGAAACATATTGTTCATAAACTTCATCTGCACTTAAACTTCTATTCCATATTCTGACTTCATCTATTGTTCCATTAAAATATACATTATTGTTCATTCCAATATAAACTGGGGTCGAAATACTAGATACAATATTTCCCGAAAGAGTTGAACTATTTTTTAACATACCATTAACATAAATACTTGCTCCGCTTCCATTATAAGTTCCAACAATATAATACCAAGCATTTTGAGTTAAACTTTCAGTAGATATTGCTTTATTACTCCAACTTCCTACATTTAAGTAAAGAGCAGGTCTTTTAGTAGTACTGTCTAATACCAGCCCATAATATCCTGTTGCACCAGTTTGTTTACCAACAATTGCCTGCCAAGATTGACTAATATTATTTGTATTAATCCAGGCAGCTAAAGTTATATTACTTGTTATATTTAAAATAGAACTATTTCCACAATTAATGTAATCTCCATTTCCATCTAATTGTAGTCCTCCCCCATATTTTCCTCCATTCATATAAAATGTTGCATTTCCAACACCAGTTCCATTATTTTTAAATTTAGAAACATCTGCAAAATAAGTTGAGTTTTCTCCAAGAGTTGAAATATTATCAAAATTCATCATTAAAATCAGATTATCTTGATACATTGTATAATTTGTTCCGTTCCAATTATATTTTATTTCACTAATTGCATAAGTTCCTTTTTCAATTGAAACATTAACGATAAATGAAGTATCAGTTGTATTTGTTCCATTTGAAAGAGTTGGAGATGTGAAATTAAGTATCGGGATAATGGGCGGAGAACCCAAAGTTACTAAAATTTGATTCATTGAATTTATTCCTGAACTAATTGTCTGAAGACTTCCTGTTTGAAGATTTCCACTGCTATCAGTCCCATATGAATCCCCAACAAGAGAACCATTACTATAGATTGCAAACCAACTTGAGGGAGTTAATCCAGAAATATTATAATTTCCTGTAATTGTTGAACTTGCAGATTCGTTCCATTGTAAAAATGTTGAATTCCAGTAATCTAAAATTTGTTTTGTTATATTTATTGAATAATTTTGCGAATATTTTGTTCTTAATATAATACTTCCATTTGAAACAATTAGATTATTTTGATTATCTACTGAATAAGTTATTCCATCTAATGGAGAATACATTTTGAATATAGTTCCTGCACTTCCATTTTGAAATCCTCCAATACCTCCTGCAGTAATTATTGTTCCATTGAAATCATCGTTTATAGAATATATTGCTATTCTTCCTCCAGAACCACTTCCTCCATCTTCTTCACTAACAACATAAGATTTTCCACCATTTGTAATAATACTTCCATTTCCTGTAAAATTAAATGCATTAATATATACTCCTCCTCCTGCACCTCCTCCAGAAGAACCATAACCATGAGTACAAGAATTATTGCCATTAGCACTTATATTTCCATTAAGAACAAATGTTCCACTAACATTAATAATAACAAGTCCTCCTCCATTTCCACCAACCCCACAATATCCTCCTCCACCTGCAGAACCCAAATCAAAAGGAGCTAAAATCTTTCCATTATAACTTCCACCAACATACACTGCCTCAGGATTTCCGCCATTTCCCCCATAACCTCCTCCTGCTCCATTACCTGGATAATCAGATGAAGTACCCTGCCCTCCACCTGGCCCATTACCAGTACTAGTTGTTCCTGAATATCCTTTCCCACTTACATCAATTAATCCTCCAGGATAAATTGTTAAGTTACTAACTGTAAAATTAATAATATGTAATATTGAGTTTGTATTTGCTCTATGACTAATTAATCCTCCAGAATAAATATTAATATTCATTGAATCATTGAAAATATAACCTCTACCAATTAAAAATGGTCCAGAAACATATAAGTTTTGTATACTAGGTGAACTGAAATTTCCGTTTTGAGTATAAGTTCCATTAAGAATAAAATTTTTTAATATTGATAAGTTAGAGTTTCCGTTTTGAGTATAAGTTCCATTAATAAATAAGTAACTTAATAAAGGTAGAACAGAGCTTCCGTTTTGAGTATAAGTTCCATTAATAGTTAAATTCTCTAAAATTGGAAAACTAAAATTAGCATATTGATTATAAGTTCCACATATATAAAGTTCAGATATATTTGGAGCATATAAAGACCCATATTGATTATAATTTCCAAGAAGAGTTAAATTTCTCAATTTGACTAAACTGAGATTTTCTACTTGAGTAAAATTTCCATAAATCCAAAGGTTCTCAAGATTTGGAATATTCAAACTAGAATTTTGATAAAATATTCCACTCACCGAGATATTTTTAAGATTTGGTAAGGAAAGATTTGCGTGTTGATATAAATAACTTCTAGAATCCACCGTTAATTCGTAATCATTTGAATTAAATTGATAATTGTTTGCACTAATATTAATTCTAGGATTAAACATTACATTGAAAGCTCCTAGAATAGAAAGGTTATTTAGATTCAAACTTTGATTAATTACTGTAGTTGCTCCGGTATTATTATTATTATTAATTATTAAACTTCCAAGAGGATTAAATGTAGAATTTCTAAATATTGTTCCAGCACTTCCATTTTGAAATCCTCCAATACCTCCATAAGCACCAACACTTCCATTAAAATCATCATTTATCAAAAATAATACAATTCTTCCTCCAGAACCACTTCCTCCATCTTCCTCCCCCACAGTATAAGCTATTCCTCCATTTGCACTAATACTTCCATTTCCTGTAAAATTAAATGCATTAATATATATCCCTCCTCCTGCTCCTCCTCCTGATGAACCATAACTATGAGAACAACCATTGTTTCCTGTAGCATTTATATTTCCATTAAGAACGAATGTCCCATTAACATTTAAGATAATAAGTCCTCCCCCATTTCCACCTTTACCGCAATATCCTCCTCCTCCTGCAGAACCCAAATCAAAAGGAGCAAAAATATTTCCATTATAACTTCCACCAACATAAACTGCTTCAGGATTTCCACCATTTCCTCCATAACCTCCTCCTGCTCCATTACCTGGATAATCAGATGAAGTACCTCTACCTCCGCCTGGCCCATTACCATTACCAGTTGTTCCTGAATATCCTTTTCCATTTACATTAATCAATCCTCCTGAAAAGATAGTCAGATTTCCAACAGACAAATTAATAGAGTAAGATTCACTGTTCGTATTATTTTGATGAAGTAATATCCCTCCACTTTGAATATAAAAATTATTTGCAGTTAGGGTTAAGTTTGTCGCATTAATATTCAATGTTCCCCCATTAGTGATATTGATTATATCACAGACTACACTTTGTGAAATATTCTGAGTTATATTAATAATCCAATTGCCTGTAGAAGTATCTCCCGTACAATTGGGATAATCAGCACTTGCAAACCCAATTGATAAGACAAATAATGCTACAAAAACAAAAAACAATTTCCCTGGATTATTTTTTATCTTTTTATCTTTTTTCTCTTCACTACTCATTCCTCACCCCCAATTCCTTTTTTATTTTCAAAACCTCCTCTGCATCCCCTATTTTATACAGAGCATTATTGTAAAAAGAAGAAACAGCTGGTTGGGAAATCTTTAATTTTTTAGCTATCTCTTTCTGTGTTAAACCTTCTTTTTTCAACTTTAAAACCAAAATTTCTTTTTCAGTTAGCATAATAATTATTAGTTATATAAGCTAATTAGGTTATATAAAGCTTTTGGAACCAACAAATTCCAAAAGTAATTCTTAGTTTAACTACTCTGAAAATATATCCAGCAGATTTAACAAAATTTAAATATTCAGTTAATTTGAGATTTATATGAATAAAAAATCACTTATCATAATTTTCTTAGCATTTTTTCTTATTTTCTCTGTTTCTGCAATTGAAATAACAACTTCAAAAGATAAGTTTCTACAGGGAGAAACTTTTCAGGCAACTCTTTCAGGAAATATTCTTCAAAATATTCAAAAGTCAGATATAGGTTTTTATCGGGGGCATGTTCAGGAACCAGTTGATTTTGATATAACTAAGATTAATAGTACATACTATATTTATGCAATGCTCCCATATAAAACAGAAGATTATTCACTAAGAATAAAAAATGTTTATTATAAAGAAGCAAATTCTGTAAAAATACAGAATCTTGAGAAAAACTTTACAATAACAAATGAAACTGCAGAATTTAATGTAAAACCTGGATTTATCATAACTAACAAGGATTTCACACTTTCAATTTATAATAATAAAGAAATTCCTTTAGCAATTATTTATAGTATTGAAAATTCTTCTTTTTCTGAAATGATCCCTGCTCAAGAATCAAAAGAGATTTCAGTTTCAATTGAACCAGTTAAATCTACATCTTTTAGTTCAATAATAATAAGTTCAGGCAAATTAACTTATAATCTTCCTTCATATATACTTAAAAATACTTCAATTTCACAAATAAATAATTCTTTTAATTATACCTATTTAAAAGATGATTTAGATTTTGATATTGCCACAATTTCAACAAATCTTGAGAAAGGGAAATCATTTTCTTATCAGTTAAAATTGAAAAATATTGGGAGTAATACCAGTAAGGATATTGTAATTCAACCATCGAGTAGCTTAGAAGGTTTGATTAATATAACTCCTTTATTAATAAGTTCTTTAGCTGCAAATAAAACAGCATTAATAAATTTTACAATAAAAATAAATAAGATAGGAAACTATTCTGGATTTATTAAAGCAGTTTCATATGATTCATCTTCAATTGTTGCAATTAATATTAAAGTAAGTCAGAATATTAGTCAAAATACTACCAGTTTAAATATTTCAAGTAGCAAATCCTGTGCTCAGTTAAATGGAAAGCAATGTCAAACTGGCAAATATTGCAGTATTGCAAATATTGCTTCATCAGATGGTTTCTGTTGTACAGGAGAATGTAAAGACCTTAATTCTTCAAATACTCCAACTGAAAGAAACTGGTTAGTTATATGGATTGTAATAATTCTTTTAGTAGCAATTGCTGCATTTTTCTTTTGGAAAATGAAGAATCCTTCTGTGAAAAATCCAATAAAAGAAAAGACAAAGTCTTTTGAAGAACGTTTTGAAACATCTGGAAAACTAGGTAAGATTTAAATTTTTGAGAATTTTATTATATTTTTAATATAACAGTATATTAATTTAAATTAAAAGATGTAAAATTAGGCAGATTTTTTCAGAGAAAAAATCATATAATATCTTTAATAAATTATAAATTTTATTTGAAAAATTTTATTATCTTTTAGTAATCTAATATCTAAATAGGTCACATGATTAAAACTGATTAATTTATATATAAATGATATTTAAGTTTGGCAGAGATTTTATTTATTATTTAATAAACTATTTTCTATCTTCATTAACAAGAGTTATTTTTAAACTGCCAATCTCTTTTCCTTTTTTATCAATAGTTTTTATATCATAATTTCCTGACAAAAAACTCAAATGTCCGATAACTACGCTATTATCTTCTGGAATTATACTATAACTCTCTCTTGATACTTCTTTGTTATATTCTCCTCCAGAACAAAACACATGGGTTCGTGTATAAAATGTTTTATCATCTTTTTTAATTGGAACTCTTTGAACATAAAAAAATCTTTCCCCAATTTTAAATTTATCGCCAATACCTTCAAATTCTTCAAGAGATAATTTTCCATCATGATTATTATCTACAACCCCTTTGCATACAAAAGAATAATTTTCTGGCTTATCTGCAGGATATTCAATTTTTGCAGAAGAAATTATTGGAGGAGCAACCATGACTTGGGGGTGGGTATAATCAAAATCATCATGCTTAATCATTGTATCTTCATGAATAACATCGCCACCTTCAAAAAACCTTCTTTCCTCAACAATTCTTCCACTTATGTCCCCGCTAATTGATTCAAGTGTTCCACAACCTCCTAAAGCTAAACACATTGCTCCTAAAGCAATACCATTTCTTACTTTATTTATTACTTTTTTCATTTTCTTCAATTTCTTTTAATTTATTCTGAAGCATTGCATTATCAACTGTTATTTTCTTAGCAATTTCATCATATCTATGTAGTTTAAGTATTATTGCAGTTATTAAATTTGAAATATCTGAGTTTTTCAATCTAAATTCTTCAGGACTGATTATTTCAAAATGTGATGGAGGATATTTAAAAATTATATTTATTATGCTTGTAAAATCATCAAATTCTGCTTCAATTTCTGCAAATGTTGTGAATAAGTCTTTAGATTCTTCAACTTTTTTTGGTTCGTGAATTGTTTTTTGAGTAATTTTTATGCCATTTTCTTTTTCCATTGTTTCAATTAATTGTTCTATAGATTCTATAATATACTCTGCAGGCCTGCCTAATATTTCAAGTACAAAAGAGGTTACTATTTTTGGATTGCTCATTTTATTGCTTTTCTCAATTCAAATACAAAGGTTATTATGCAAAAAATAATAAATGCATAAACTGCATATTGTTTTATTATTTCATTGCTTGATTTGAATAAAATCACATTGTTTTCATCGCTTTTTATAGTTTTTGATGATTCACTTTTAGCCATTAAATACAAAAATATTAGGTTTATTATTAGTAAAAAAACTAAGATTACAAGAATTATTCCCAAATTCCTTTTATTTCTGTCCCACATGAACATTTTCCTTTATTAGTTTTATTTTCTATTGTTTCATTACGCCTTATTATTACTGGCTTATTACAGCTTGGGCAATAAGTTGTCTCGCCTTCAAGAGAATTTATCCCATGAGTGTAAACATAGTTCATACCTGCAAGCATTGCTATTTTTCTTGCTTTTTTTAATAATTCTGCATCTTTTTCTCCATTTGATGAAATAAAATGCAAAGGAGTATCAATCCCAAGTTCTGAAATTGTCCATGATATAATCTTTCTTATATCATAGAGAGATTCATGTATTTGAGGTATAATCCTTAAATTAATTTCAATCCAAACCCCATTATTTTTCATTTCTTTAATTGCTTTCAATATATCCTCATTTTTTATACCATATAATTTTTCATAAATATCATTATTCATAGATTTTATTTCAATTGATGCTGCATTAATCTTTTTTGCGAGCTCTTGAATAGGTTGAGTATTAATAAAACAGTTAGTTAGTATTGCTTTCTTAATTTGATTTTGTTTTTCAGATATATCTTTAACATATTCATAATAAGTTATTGGCTCACCATAACCAAATACAATAACTTTGCAACCTGTTTTTTCTGCTTGCTTTAATACATGTCCAGGAAGCTGTTCGATATTAGGTATTTTAAATACATCTTCTTTTTTTTCATCTTTAAGGTAAATATTATTTCCCGCAATTCCTAAAGCAAAGCTTTGTTCTCCTGCCAAAACATGATATAAATTAAATTGTTCAATTGGCTGATATCTTGAGATATATGGTTTTCCATAAAGCATACTTTTCAAGCTTCCATCAACATTCTGCCTTACATCGCATTTACCGACTTCTCCATTTTCAATTATACACGAATGCGGGCAAAGGTTGCAATGCACCTTTTTCTCAGCCAATTTTTTATAGTAAAGCGCCTCTTTGAACATCAAGAATCATAGTTGTTGTGGCTTAAAATTCTTTCGGAAAGAATTTTAAAGTTATTAATAACCAAATCTTCTTTCATATTCTTTATGACTCATCCATTCTAAGATAACACTAACAACAATTGCCTTGCCACCACGAATTGTATAAATTAGTCTCCAGGCATTTGGCAAATCATATTTCCAAAGATTTGCTATTCCATATTTTTTAATATACTCTTTCGGGATTTGTATTTTTGGGATTTGTATTCCACAAAAAGCATTTTTTTCAATATTATCCATTGCTTGACTGATGAATTTAAATAATTCTTTTTCAGAAGAATCTCCATTTTCTAAATCATAGAAAGCTTCTTTAACTGATTCTTCAACAAATCTGGTTTCTGAAGGCAAAATCATTTTTTCCTAGCTAAATCTTTTCTTTTAAAATAATAATGAGCTGAATCAGGATAGTAAATCCATCCTATTTTTCCTTCAGAATCAATTGATATTTTTCTAGAATATAAAAGATAATCAATAATTACACAAAAAGTTTGATACATCATTTTTTTAGGAAGATTTTCCCATAAAGCTCTTTTTTTAAATTCTCCATCACGCTCTTTTATGAATTTTTCCACCATTAGAACTGTATCTAGACGAGGAAATCTTAAAATTCCCTTTATTTCATTATTTTTTCTACTTTGTTGTATTTGTTCCATGTTATATCCAATGATATAACAAGTATTTAAAGGTTTCGCTGAGAAAATTTATTAAGCTGTCATTTTTATTCCTTAAATCTTAAAAAACTGAATTAGATAATCAACCCTTAGATGGTCTGTAGAATCATGAAAATGCGAATCATAACTTGTATGAGAATGAAATTTTTCATTAAGAACTACATAAGAATTTGCTTCTTTATCGGACATATACTCTTGCAAAACAGTATTATTAAGTTCTGGATAAGAATCAGTTCCTCGAAGAGTTATCTCAATAGGTTTACCAATGACAATTGCAGTAATTGATTTTTTTGTTTTTTTATCAATTAGATTGCTTAATGAACCATTTAAAACTAATTCAGTTAATCTAGGCAGGGTTTTTATTTTTTTCATTTTCCTTTTCTCCTTAAATCTCTCGAATTACTTGGATATTTAAACATATTTGGTATACTACTATACCACATAAACAAAAAATATAAATAGACAAAATAACTCATAAAATTATGGAAATCAAAGAACTAAAAACACTTGGACTGACAAACGGAGAAATAAAAGTATATTCTGCTATTTTGAATATTGGTTCTTCTTCAATAAATAATATTCATGAAAAGACAGGAATGGAAAGAAGGGCAATTTATGACATAATAAATAAACTTATAGAAAAAGGACTTATAAGTTATACAATAGAAAGAGGAAAAAGAACATATCAGTGTGCACCTACACAAAAACTTAAAGAACTAATTAATTTAAAAAAACAAGAAATTGAGGAATTTGAAAAAATACTGCCTGATATAAATAAAACTTATAATTCTTTAAAACCAGATATAAACATTGAAATTTTTAGAGGAAAAGAAGGAATTAAAACATTATTTGAAGATATGTTAAATTATAAAGAAAACTTTTTTATTGGTGGCAGATGGTATGTAGCAAAAGAAATGCCGTTATTCTGGGAAAATTATGATAAAAGGAGAATAAAAAAAGGTGTTAAATGGAATAATCTTGTTTTATATGATGCTCTAAAACAACCAACAAATAAATTTGTTGAAACAAAAACCCTTCCAAAAGAATTTAGCGGAAGTCCTGCAATAATTTGGATTTACGGAAATAAAGTTGTTAATGTTATATGGAAAGATTATTTTATTGCTCTTTTAATAGAAAGCGAAGATATAGCGAATAATTATAAAAAATACTTTGATTATTTATGGAAAGCTGTTGCAAAATCTTAAGTAAATAGTATTTAAAAGAAAGTAGTGCAAGGAATTAGGGAAAAATAGTGCAGTAGCATTTAGAGGAAGGTAGTGCGGTAGGAATTAGGGAAAAATAGTGCAGAAGCATTTAGAGGAAGGTAGTGCGGTAGGAAACGTAGTTTCCTTCGCTATTCTATCAACTGCCCAAATCTCTTTCCAAACTCTTTGGCATCATTGAGTTTCATTGCCCAGGTTTTGCCAGCATCTTTCATTTGATGAGGCTCAACAAATAACCAGCCCTCACGCAGAAACTTTATTGCAATAACTGGTTTTAGCCCCATCATTTCAGAAAATATTAAAAAATCCTGCATTTGTTCTTTTGTTATATATTGTGTTTTCTTTCTAGTTGTCTTGCACTCAACAGCCAGCTTTTTTAAAGGAGTTCCTGCAATTAAATCACAGGGAGAATCATCATTAACCCCGCTTCCAGCTACACGTGCAGCTCTCCAGTTATTTTCAGTAAATATTTTCAACAATTCCCGTTCAGCATTGCTACCTTTATGTTTGTTTGCCATTTCTCTTTTTTATAATCCTAATACCTATTTATACATTTAATAAGTTTACTACAATACCATAAAATACTTAAACAGCTTTTCTTCACAAAACTATGAAAACCAAAGTTGTTGCAGTTGATGTTTACGGAACTCTTATTGATGCAGCACAATTTGAAAAAGAAAGGAAAATTAGAAGAGGTTTTGAAAAATTCTTTGATAAATGCAATAATAATAACATTCCTATTGTAACTGCTTCTGATTCTGATTTAGAAGATGTAATATCTGACTTAGAATCTGCACTTAAAAAATCAGAATTTTTCAATGAGCTTTTTCCAGAGGCACTTAAAAAATCAACTTTAGCTTATGAAGTTTTTGATAACTTTTATAGACTAGTAGGCGCCCCAAAAAATTTTGCATATATAATTTCAGATTATTTAATTAAACCAGAAGAATTATTTGTTATTGGAGATACTTTTGAAAAAGATATTATTGGTGCTCATGATTTAGGCTGTTCAACACTTTTAGTTCCTGAATACTGCTGGAAAAACAGTCATTTCAATTTCGCAGATTTAGAGCTTCCTTGATGAAAAATCCTAAGAAGATACCAGAAATTTTAATCATAAACTAAATATTATTTAATTTAAATCTAAATATAACCTGGGCTAGTGAATGAGCAGAGCGAATGTATGTTTTTACATTTCCAAACTATTTTCATAAGATAATAATCGTAGAATTCTTTTCACAAATCCCTTGCATACAAAGTTCTTCGCCCATTAGCCTTTGCTCTTTTAAGAGCATTTTCTAAAAGCTCTTCAACTTTCTTTTGCAGAGCTGGTGCAACTTCATCACTTACATTTCCAACTTCATTATTTTTGTCAATTTCTTTCACAACTTTTTTAACATTATTTTTTACAATTAGATTTTTCATTTTAATAATATACCTTAGTAGCTAATTTATCCGTTTTTGAATATCTTTCACATAAATCGATTGGACCTTTTGAGTCATCCCATTCTTCAATTGACTGCAAAGCCATAGGATTTATTGAAACAGTATTATACTTTTTTCTAATTTTACATCTTTCATACCTTATTCCATCTGTATGAATATATGCAACATAATTACAGTTTGTACAATTTGCTTTTATTTCAGTTCTCAATTCCATTTTATTCAGGTTTCAATAAAGGAAAAATAACACATTCTCTAACTGGCTTATTCATTAAATAAGAAAATAATCTTTCTGAAACTCCAAAACCACATGTAGGAGGCATTCCGTATTTTAATGCTTCAACAAATTCTTTATCATGGGCTTGAGCTTCTGCATCTCCTGCAGCTTTCATTTTCATCTGTTCTTTAAAACGCTCTTCCTGATCAATTGGATCATTTAATTCACTATAGCCATTTCCCATTTCTGTTCCTGCAATAACAACCTGAAACTGCTGAACTTTTTTCAAATCTTTTTCACTTCTTTTAGCAAGAGGAGAAACTTCAACTGGCTGATTAATTAAAAATCCAGGTCCAGATAGTTTTTTCCTTGAATATTTCCATAAACTATCTACTAATCTCCATTTACTCATTTTTTTATCATATTCAACTTTTAATTCATCAAGTTTTTTCTTTATTTGATTTTCATCTGCTTTGTAAATATCAATTCCAGTATGTTTTTTTATCAGCTCTTGATAATCATAGGTTTCCCATTTTTTTCCTAAATCAACTTTATATCCGTGAGTTTCAAATTTTAAAGTTCCAATAACTTCTTTTGCAACTTTTTTAAACATTTCTTCAACTAATTTCATTCCATCATTTGTATCTGCATAACTCCAATAAAATTCCATTTGAGTATAATCTTGCAGATGCTCCATATCAATTCCTTCATTTCTAAATTGCCTTCCAATTTCAAATGTTTTTCCAAAACCAGCAACCATTAATTTTTTCTGCCATAATTCCCCCATTGAAATTCTAAGATATAAATCAATATTCAAAGCATTCATATGAGTTTTAAACGGAGTTGCACTTGCTCCTCCTGCAGAACTTTCTAAAACCGGAGTTTCAACTTCTAAAAATCCTTTTTCAATCATAAAGTTACGTATTGTCTGCCAGAACTTCTGCTTTTTAATAAAAATTTCTTTTACTTCTTCATTCATTAAAATATCTAAATATCTTTTTCTAAATCTCTCTTCTTCATCTTGTAACCCGTGCCATTTTTCTGGCAAAGGAAGAATTGCCTTGCTTAAAATTTCAATTTTATCAGCAAGAACAGAAAGCTCTCCTCTCTGAGTTTTCATTATTTTTCCTTCAACACCAACAAAATCTCCTGCATCAATATATTTTTTAAAAAAATCAAAAACTTTATTCGGGGTATCTCCATCACGAAGCACAATTTGTATTTTCCCACTTCCATCTTGAAGACTTGCAAAACTTATTTTCCCTAAATCTCGTTTTATCATTAATCTGCCAGCAACTTTTACTTTGTCTTTTGTTTTAGAATCATTTTTTAATTTAGCATATTTTTCCTGAAGTTCTTTAGCATAATTTTTAACATCATATTTAGAAGGATAAGGATTAATTCCCTGCTTTCTTAACTCTTCAATTTTTTTTAGTCTTGCTTCAATTATTTGATCTTCTCGTCCCATAAATTAGTTAAGAATAAGTGATTTAAATATGTTATTGATTAAAAATTAAATATGTAGAATCTGAAATTCTGTGAAGTCCTGAAACTCAATTTCTTTTAATTCAGTTGAACTTATAACTGCGTGTTTTGGTGCTTGCCTGCAAAGTTCATGCATTTTATCCACATGATCAATGTCTCCTTCAACAACCAGTTCAACATCTCCACCTTCAAGATTTCTTACAAATCCCTTTAATCCAAGTGAATCTGCCTTTTCTTTAATATAGTTTCTGAAGAACACTCCTTGGACATTGCCATGGATTGTAATTTTAGCTGCTTTTTTCATTTTCCCCTATTATATAGATACTTTTTCTCTATTTATTAAGCTATTGATTGCTAAAATACCTGCTTAGAATCCTATAAAAACCTTTCTAATTACCCAGCAATACCTGCTGAAAAGCTAAGTGCCATTATTAAAAGTATAAATACAAAAAATGCAATAATCCAAGGAGTAATAACTGCTAAAATTGCTCTTGTTCTACTCAATTTCTGGAATTTTTTAAGTCCCTTAACTATGAATACTGCCATATGTATTATCATAATAAAAAATAAGCATACACTTGATACTAACATTGTTACTGCTCCAGGTTGTGCAAAAAAGTCTGAATATGCTTGACTAATTGCTGCTTGGTCCTGAGAATTACTTATTGAATTAAGCATCTCAACACTAAACGGACTTGTAAATTGAATAATTACAACAATAATTAACATAATAAATTGATAAATCATTGAAATCATAAGCGCATAAGTAACTGGCTTAAATGTATTAAAGAATTTTTCTTTACCCTTAAATACAATTACTGCTAAATGTATTATTCCTGAGATTACAAATGGAAAAGCTATTGCAAATACTACTGTATTAAATAATGCATATAAAGAATTAACAGCACTAAATCCATTGAATATTGTTGAATAAATTTGTGAAAATATATAATAAACCAGAGAAATAATAATATAACTTCTTAATATTGATTCATACTTGCTTTCTTTTTCAACTGAATTTAAAAATTCACTTGGTTTAAAAAATAATTTTTTTAAATTAGGAAACTTAGTAATTTTTTCAGATTTTACTTCAACACTTTCTTTTTTATTTTCAACTTCTTCTTTTTGAGTTTTTTTCTTCGCTCTTTTAGCCATTATATATATTCTATTATTTTCTTTATAAATCTTTGCGAGTTTATTCACAACATAAATCCTTATTAACAATTTATTACTCTTCTTTTTATGGTAAAAATCTCAGCAGGCAGTTATGATTTGAATAAATGGCTTTATGGTGGTTATGAAACCGATATAATTACTACAATTTATGGGCCAGCAGGCTCTGGAAAAACAAATTTTTCTATTTTAGCAGCAGTATCTCAGGCAAAAAAATCAAAAAAGGTTATTTTTATAGATACAGAAGGAGGATTTTCAATTGAAAGATTTAAACAAATTGCTTCACAAGATTATGAAATTGCTATAAAAAATATTCTTATATTAAAACCAACTAATTTTCAAGAGCAGAAAAATTCTTTTAAAGTTTTATTAAAAGAAATACATGATAATTCAAATATTGGGTTAATTATTATTGATAGTATGGCAATGCTTTATCGTCTTGAAATGGGAGATGCAAGCAAAAGTGGAGATGAATTTAAAGCGCAAACAATAAATCGTGAACTTGCAGAACAGCTTAGGACTTTGGCAGAAATTGCAAGAAAGCAAAATATTCCTATTATTGTTACAAACCAAATTTATTATGACTTTCTTTCAGAAGAAGATTTTAAAGAAGGCAAGGAAAAAACAGCAAGAATGGTTGGTGGAGATTTATTAAAATATTGGAGTAAGTGTTTAATTGAATTAAAACAAAGTAATGGAAAGCGAACTGCATTTCTTCAGAAACATAGAAGTTTGCCGGAAAAAGAATTTCCCTTTATAATTGTTAACGATGGAATAAGAAAGAGGGGATTTTTTTAGTGTGATGTTTTATAATAAGGTTTATTAATACTATTTATCTAATTATTAAATGAAAAGAAAGGGTGTGAATAAGAAGAAGAATTTTGATATCTCTAAAATCATAATATTCTTTTGTATTTTATTATTAATACTTTTACTAGTTTTTTTCTTAGTTCCTAAATCAATTGTTCCAAAACTTAGTCCGTTAGACTCTGCAGGACTGCCTTCAGATTTTACTCCTTTTGTTGGTTATTATAATCTTCTTGGAGGAGTATATGTCTCTTTATGGAATTCTGCAGGAGATGTATATGTTAAACCAAATGAAGGTTCATGGGAAGTTGTTAGTAGGACAGAGTTAGCAACTTTAGGATTACCAACTAATTTTGTTCCAACTATGGGCTATTATCATTATTTTTACCCTAATGCTACATCTACAGATGAGCAGGTTTCTTTATGGAATTCAAATACAGGTTATACATTTTCATTAAAAGAAAATAAATGGACTTTAATTGATAGAGATGTAGAAGCAATTAAAGGATTACCAAAAGCATTTATGCCTGTTGCAGGAGTTTATCATTATAATCTTGAAGATTCTAAGGGCTATGCAGGAGGAAAACTTGTTTTATGGGATGCAGCAGCAAATATGTTTATATTTAATCAAACTGCTTGGCTTAATTTAGGAAAGCAATTAGGTCCTATTCCTCCAAAAATTGCAATTAATTATGATGATACTTCCACCTCTTCAAAAGGATTATATTTCTTATTTAATGTAAACAATAATTTAAGAGTTTTTAATTCATCTAAATCAGTAGGTTTCTCAGAAAGTACATCTTATATAACTGGCCTGCCTAGCGGAATTCCAACAACCGGTTATTATGATCATGCAAACAAAAGTATTGTTTTATGGTATGGACAAAAAGCTTATGCTTCTCCTGCAAATGATAGATTAAATTATAAATTATTTATTGATTTAGCAGGTACAACTCCTTGTACTCCTGGAGCTTTAGTATGTGGAGAATGGGGTTCATGTATTGAAGGAGCAAAAACTCGAAGCTGTTTTGATAATTGTGATACTATTACTGAATCTACCATGTGTTCTATTCAATGTACTCCTGCATCAACAAATATTTGTCAAGATAGAGTTTGTGGTTCAATTCAAAACGGAACTTGTGGAGAAGCTTTCTGCGGTTCAGGATGTTCAGGAATAGAGGTTTGTAGTTCTTCTGGACAATGTATTCAACAATCTTGTTTTGATTCTAATGCAGATGAAATTCTTCCATTCTATACTTTTGGAAATATAACTTATACATTGAATGATGTATTAATTACAAAAAACAATTCTTGCAAAGACGCAAATATTTTAATTGAATGGTCTTGTGATGGAAATATTGGACAAAATCAAACATGGTCTTGTTCACATGGTTGTTCAAATGGAAAATGTTCTGGAGAACCAACAATTACTTGTGATGATTCAGATGGGGGAAAAATATTTGGGGTTCTTGGTAAAGTTAATGTAACACTTGATTCTCAATCTCAAATTTTATCAGATATATGTGTTGATTCAACAACTCTTGGAGAATATTATTGTACTGCAAATTCAGAACCTGATTATTTTGTTCATAATTGTGCAATTGGAGAAACATGTTCAAATGGAATTTGTTCTTCAGGTGGAATTGTTATTAATACAACTGGAGAAGGATGTATAATTGATGGTTGTGATGGAGATTACTTTTTAGCATGTGAAAACGGACAATATCTTTCACCAGTTCATATTGAAGGACAATGTGGTTATACTTTGATAATAATTAATACAAATACTACTACAGATCCACTAGAACCTCAAGTTGAAGGAGGAAGCAATGTTTGGATATGGGTTATTGTGATATTAGTTATTGTAATATTAATTGTTGGAGGAATTGTAGCATTTGTAATATGGAAAAAACAACAAGATGAAGGTAGCAAGTCATCAGCTCCAAAGTCTCCTCCATCAGGTCCTGGAAGAACAATAACTCAAACTCCTCAAAGAATTTTTGAAAGACCTTCTGCTTGATAAAATATTATATTCTCTAAAAATTAATATCAGAATAAAATAAAAGATTATTAAAATATGAAAAGAGAAAATGCTCGCTTCGCGAGTAAGAAGAACTTGAAATAAAGTACAACTTTAAGTTGTAGGACACGGGTTCTTCCCCCACGAGAAACTTGGATTTTGTTTCTCGGGGCCAGAGAATCAGTGATTCTCCTGGTTAGACCATCTCCTTTATTTGGAAATAGGTATCACATTATTTTACTAAATTATTATCATTTAAACAGGTAATACTTAGTAGTTCCAGCGTAAAGTTTGGCAAAGATATTATTATATTAAAAATATTAAAAGATTCTAACTTATAATTCTGCTTTCCATTCTTTAAAAAATTGATTAAGAAATTTTTCAACAAATTTGTATCTTCCTTTTGCAAGTTTTTTTGCAAATTCAGTATTAAATTTTTCAGGAGTAATTTTTAATATTTTTTTATAAAAACCATGTATTGTTGAGGCGGAATAATACCCTACATAATCTTTTCCAAAAGGAACATCTGGTTTGTATAAAGGACGGTTTATTTTTCCTCCAGTTGAAAACATTCTTGCAATAGTTATTGCCCCTAAAGCATCAAGTCTATCTGCATCCTGAAGTATTTTTGCCTCTTTAGTTTCAGCAGCTAATCCTTTACTATGCCTATGAACTTTAATTGAATAAACAACATTTTTAATTTTGTCTTCTGGAAAGTTCATTTCTTTTAATATTTTTTCAGCAACTTCTGCGCCATGTTCTGCATGACATTCTACTTCTTTATTATCTTCTTTTAATCTTGCTATATCATGAAGAAGAGCTGCTGTTTTAATAACATCTAAATCAGCTTTTTCCTTTTTACCTATTTTTATTGCTAAATTATAAACTCTTTCGGTATGGTCAAAAGCATGGCTACCGCCTTCTTCAAAATTTGATTGTATTTTTTCTCTTAATTCTTTAAAAAATTCTTCTTTTATCATTAATCTACTTGTAAATGTTACTTTATAAAACTTATAGAATTAGTTTGTCTAAAAATATTCTAAATATTATAATCTTTCTGTATTTCTTCTTGTTTGTTTTCATCAATTGTGAAATCCAAGTCGTAAAGGTAATCTGCTGGACGATTATCAAATACCTGAATATAATCTTCAAATTGTGAATAAATTTTACTAAGATGAAAACATTTTGTTTGATCTGGAGTCATAACAAGTTTCATTTCCAAGCCTTTATCTTTAACTTCATTTAATGCTTTAATTGCAATAGCAACAATAGAAGTATCTAATACAGATGTATCTGTTTCTAAAAAATCTACAACAATTCCTTTATATCCTTTTTTAACAGCTTTATTTATTAATCTTTCACAAGTTGAATCAAGTTCGTTTGAATTAAACAAATTAACTTCACCTTTAAGATAAATAAGTCCGTAATTTCCGTTAGGAACTTGAAGGACTTCTGATTCAATTTTTAATGGATTATCTTCACTCATCTTATAAGCGCTTAATTAAACTTTAAAAAGGTTGTGATACTATCAAGATAGTTCAATTTTCAAAGGTAAATATGTAAAATGGCAAAATTAAGTAAGAAAGCAGAAAAAATAAAAAATTATGATGTAAATCAAATAAAAGAAAATTTTGTTCCAGTTGATGAGAAAGATGTAGCACGAGCTGTTAATGTAGATATAAAAGAAAAGAAAATTGAAACAATTGAAAAACCTGGAATAATAAAAGCATCAAAACTAGTAAAAAAGAAAACAAAAGATTCATTTTTAAAAACTAAAAATAATTGGGCAGAAAATTATAAAATTCCAGGTTCAAAAAAATTAGCAACAAAAGGTCCAATATTAATAATCACAGAAAAACCTCAGGCTGCTGAAAAAATATCAGATGCTCTTGCAGAAGGTAAAATTGTTAAAGGAAATATCGGAGGAGTTTCATATTATGCATTTGAAAGAGGAGAAAAAGATATTGAAGTTGCTTGCGCAGTAGGACATTTATTTACACTAGCTCAAGTTCAACCAAGAAACAAGTGGCCAACATTTGATATTAAATGGGCTCCAAATTATTTAGTAAGAAAAAATGATTTTACAAAAAAATATTATGATGCAATTGCAAAGCTGTGCAAAAAAGCTTCTTCTATAATTGTTGCAACAGACTATGATATAGAGGGAGAAGTCATTGGTATGAATATTATAAAATATATCTGTAATCAGGAAGATGCAGAAAGAATGAAATTTTCCACATTAACCGCTGATGAAATACAAAATGCATATGAAACTCGCTCAAAAACTTTAGATTGGAAACAGGGAATTGCAGGAGAAACAAGGCATTATCTTGATTGGATTTATGGAATTAATTTATCAAGAGCTTTAATGGATGCAATTAAACAAGCAGGCTCGTTTAGATTAATGTCAATAGGGCGTGTTCAGGGTCCTGCATTAAATATTATTGTTAAAAAAGAAAGAGAAATTGAAAAATTCAAGCCAGAAAAATATTGGGATGTCTCTATTAATGTTTCTGATGGAAAAAATACAATTGAAGTTAAATATAATAAAGATATAACCAAAGAAAAAGAGCTTGATAAGTTTAAGAATTTAAAAGGCAAAGAAGGAATTGCAAAGACTGAAAAGTCACAGCAAAAAATTATTCCCCCGGCACCATTTGATTTAACAACTTTGCAAACAGAGGCTTATAAATTTTTTAAAATAACTCCTTCAAAAACTTTAGAAATTGCCCAAAGATTATATCTTTCAGGAATTATTTCATATCCAAGAACTAGTAGCCAAAAAATACCTAAAGAAATTGGTTATGATAAAATATTAAAAAGATTGGCAACAAAATTTGATTTTTTAAAACACGCTGTAAGAAAAACCCCTGTTGAAGGCAAAAAAACAGACCCTGCACATCCTTCAATATTTCCAACAGGAGAGTTTCATAAATTAGAAGGAGATGATTATAGAATTTATAATTTAATTGTAAGTAGATTTGTATCTTGTTTTTGTGATGATGCACTTTTAGACAATAAAAAAATAAATGTTGAAGTTGAAGGTTTGAAATTCTTTACAAAAGGAATGGCTATTGCAAATTCGGGCTGGATGGCAGTTTATCAGTCAGGACTTAAAGAAAAAGAGCTTGTAGATATGGATGGAAAAGTTGTTGTAAAAGAAGTTAAAATTGAAGAAAAAATGACTCAGCCTCCGCATAGATACACTCCTGCATCTATTCTATCCGAACTTGAAAAGAAAAATTTAGGAACAAAAGCAACAAGAGCTTCTATTCTTGAAACTCTTTATGATAGAGGATATATTAAAGATAAAAGCATTGAAGCAACAAGTTTAGGAATTTCTTTAATTAATACACTTGAACATAATTGCCCCATAATTATTGATGAAAAATTAACAAGAGATATAGAAAGAGAAATGGATAGTCTAAGAGAATCAAAATCTCCACTTGAAAAAGAGAAAAAAATATTAAAAGAAACAGAAGGAATAATACATAAAATTGGTGAGCATTTTGAAAAAAATAAAGTAAAAATTGGAAAAGAACTAATTGAGGCAACAACTGAACTTTGGGCTGCGCAAAAAAAAGATAATGAAATTGGAGAGTGCCCGGTTTGTCATAAAGGAAAACTTTCAATAAAATTCGGTAAAAAATTTAACAGATATTTTGTTGCCTGTGATGCTTATCCTGATTGCAAAACAACTTTTTCACTTCCTCCAAACGGATTGATTAAAAAAGCAGATAAGATTTGTGAGCAATGTGGTTTTCCAATGCTAATGTCAATTAGAAAAGCTAAGCGTCCTTGGATTTTCTGCTTTAATCCACAATGCCCAAGCAGAAAAGAAAGAGAAGAGAAAAAAGAAGAGAGTTCTGAAGAGGAATAATTAAACAATATGTCTAACCAATTTTTAAACATAAATTAATAAATTATTACTGATTTTAATCATGTAAAAAAGTTTAGACATTAATTTATTTATATTATATGATTATTTCGCTTCGCGAAATAGTATCCTTTTTGAAATAAACTTTCGGCAAAACCTTTTATTTTAATATATTAAAATTGATTATTAAATTATATCAATTAAATAATAATTTAAAACTCATCAATTTCTAAAAATATACTTTTATCCTAAATACGCAGTTCTGTTAGCTATTGCAGACTTAGCAGACTTAAGATAATTCTCTTCAATTTTATTATAAAGTTCCATATCTCCTTTAGTTACAGAAGGCTTTACTTTTGCCAATGCTAAATCAAAATATTTTTTTGAAACCTGTTTAACTTCAATATCATCTCTAAGTGCAAGCATTGCTGCTTCACGAACAAAATTTTCAATATCTGCACCAACAAATCCTTCTATTTTATCTGCTAAATCCTCAATTGAAACATCTTTTGCAAGAGGCATTTTTTTTGTATGAATTTTTAATATTTGCAATCTTCCTTCTCTATTCGGTGCTTGAACTAATAATATTCTGTCAAATCTTCCCGGCCTCAATAAAGCAGTATCTAACATATCCGGACGATTTGTTGCTCCAATAACTGTAACATTATTTAATTCTTCAAGTCCATCCATTTCTGCAAGTATTTGATTTAAAACACGTTCAGTAACTTTTGTTCCACTATCTGTTCCTCTTCTTGGTGCAAGAGAATCAATTTCATCAAAAAATATTATACAAGGAGCTACTTGTCTTGCTCTTTCAAATATTTTTCTTACTCCTTCTTCTGATTTTCCAACCCACATTGATAATAATGAAGGCCCTTTAACCTGAATAAAATTTGCTTCTGATTCTTTTGCAACAGCTTTTGCTAATAATGTTTTTCCAGTTCCAGGTGGACCATAAAGTAAAATTCCACGAGGAGCACGAATACCGATTCTTTTAAATGATTCTGGATATTGCAAGGGCCATTCAACTGCTTCTTTTAATTCTTGTTTAATATTATCTAAACCCCCAACATCTTCCCAGTTAATATTTGGAGTTTCAATTAAAACTTCTCTCATTGCAGAAGGGCGGACAATTTTTAATGCTTCTTGAAAATCTTTTGCAGTAACTTTTAATTGTTCTAAAGTTTCCTGAGGTATTTCTTCATCTTCTTTTAATTCTAATTTTGGAAGAACTCTTCTTAAAACTGACATTGCAGCTTCTTTTGCAAGAGCAGATAAATCTGCACCAACAAATCCATGAGTAATTGCCGCAAGTTCATCTAATTTAACATCTTTTGTTATCGGCATATTTCTTGTGTGAATTTTAAGAACTTGTAATCTGCCTTGTTTATCAGGAGCATTAATTTCAACTTCTCTGTCAAATCTTCCGGGGCGTCTTAGTGCAGGGTCGATTGAATTAGGGCGATTAGTTGCACCAATAACAACAACTTTTCCTCGTGTTTTTAATCCGTCCATCATTGTTAATAATTGTGAAACAACACGTCGTTCAACTTCTCCTTGAACATCTTCTCTTTTAGGTGCAATTGCATCAATTTCATCAATAAAAATAATTGCAGGTGCAGTTTTTTCAGCTTCATTAAATATATCTCTAATTTTCTTTTCAGATTCTCCATAAAATTTACTCATAATTTCCGGACCATTTAATAAAATAAAATTTGCTTCTGATTCATTTGCAACAGCTTTTGCTAATAATGTTTTTCCAGTTCCAGGTGGGCCATGAAGTAAAACTCCTTTAGGAGGCTCAATTCCTAATCTTTCAAATATTTCAGGATGTTTTAATGGAAGTTCAACCATTTCTCTAACTTTTTTTACTTCATCTGTTAATCCTCCAATATCTTCATAAGTAACATCAATAAATTTTTCTTCTGCAATTTCAACTGCTTTTGGGTTTACAGTAACTTCTGTATTTTCAGTTATTACAACTGGTTTTGTAGGATTTGTATTTACAATTAAAAATTTAAGTTGTTGAAGTCCGCCAAATCCAACTCCGTTTCCCATTGGCATTCCTCCTAAAATATCTCCAAAAATATCTCCAAACTCTCCAAACTCTTCTGACATTAAATCTTTTCTTCTTTGAACTCCACCAAGAACAACAATATCTCCTTTAGTTACTGCTCTCCCTAATAATCCTCTTCTAAAAATTTCTGGATCTCCTTGAACAATAATATTTTCTTGAACAGGTGCAATTGAAATTTTTTTTGCTTCTTTAACTTCAACTTTTTCAAGAGAAACCATTTCACCAACACCGGTTTTAGCATTTTTTCTAATTATTCCATCAATTCTAATTATTCCCTCACCAATATCTGCGGGATATGCCCTATCAACAATAGCTACACTTTCTTTTCCACCTTTTATTAAAACAACATCTCCTCTTTTCAAACCTAAAGATTTCATTGTATCATTATCTATTCTAGCTATTCCTTTATATGCATCATCTTGCGATGCTTCTGCAACTCTTAGTTTTATATTTTCAACCATTTTTATGTTCCTTTTCTTTTTCATTTTCATATATGCTATCAAATATTAATGATAATTTTCCCATTCTTTCAAAACTTAAACTAACAAGTTCATCCATCATCTTGTTTTGTTCATTTATAAAATTGACTATTTCTCTTGGAATTGAAACCGTATAGCTATTTCCAACCATTCTAAGCTTTACATTAAACCTCTTATTATGCAAACACATATAATGCTGATATTCAATTTCGTCTTGGGGATGAACTATTTTAGTTGAACATTTTGGACATTCTAGTGCTCTGAATGTAAATCCATTTCTCATAAACTGGATTTTTTCCATTTTTACATTGCAGTCTTTGCAAAAAATCGTGTTGTCGAATATGTCTGCCATCTTAAATATAAAAGCTGTGTCGAGGTGGCACAGCCGTGAAAGGGGTTGTATATAGAATATAATTCGTATATCCAACTCGTATACACAGAAGATATACACTACATTTATAAATATTTCGGTGATGGAGAATATAAATCAATAATTCTAGTAAAGTAATAACTTTATATATAATATTTCTAAAAATATAATATTTCATAGAGTGAACAATCTAATAATTGCCGAGTGTAGCGAGTCATATAAACAAGATTTAAATAGCATTTTTGTCAATATAATACATGTCTACTATTAAGAAAATTCGAGATTTATTAAAAAAAACCTGGAATTATTTATGGAATGATGATAGTATTATGAGTTATATTTTGTTTTTGTTCTTTGTTTTTGTTATAATAAAATTTGTATTTTTCCCATCAGTGTCTTTTATAATGGGAACTTCTCTGCCAATAGTTATTGTTGAATCATGTAGTATGTATCACGGAGCTTCTTTTGATACTTGGTGGGAAACAAATCAAAATCTTTATGAATCAAGAGACATAGATAAAGAGCAATTTTTAAGTTTCCCCATTAAAAATGGATTTTCCAAAGGAGATATTTTCATTGTTAAAGGTGTTAAATCTAAAGATATAAAAATTGGAGATATAATAATTTTTGTAAGTGGAAATTCTAATCGTCCAATAATCCATAGAGTTGTTTCACTTGATTCAATACAAACAAAAGGAGATAATAATATACTCCAGTTTACAGGAAATAATAATGGAGAAAAAATTGATGAAACAAATATTACAGAAAGTCAGATTATTGGTAAAGTAGTTGGATTTAAAATACCGGCATTAGGTTGGTTTAAACTTATATTTTATGAACCTTTTAGAAGTTCTTCTGAAAGAGGATTTTGTAAAGCTCATACATAAACTTTAAAAACTAAGAGGTTTTATAGTAACGATTATTAAAAGATGGAATTCTGTCCAAAATGTGGTTCGGTTCTTGAAGAAAAAAGAAAAAACTTCGGATGTGTTAGATGTGGCTATACTTCTAGAGTAAAAGTAAAAATTGAAGCAAAAGAAAAAGTTGATGAAGGGCAGGAAATCGGAGTAATTAAAGAAAAAGACACTGATGTTTTTCCAATTGTTCTTGCTAACTGCGAAAAGTGCGCTCACAAAGAAGCTTATTTCTGGACCTCGCAAACTCGTTCAGGTGATGAAGCTGAAACTCGTTTTTTCAGATGTGTTAAGTGCAAGCATACCTGGCGAGAATACAAATAATACTATCTTATAGAATGATTAATTATTTGTGTTCGAGCAGAGAATACAAGTAATACTATTATATAAAAGTTTAAAAAGATTAATTATTCTAAAGTTAAAATGGCAGGAATATATACATTACAATCTATTGCAAACGATAGATCTGCTAATCCTGAGGTTAGAATTGCAGCTATTAATCAATTATCCTCACTTTCGCATTTGACTTTAGAATCTGTTGCAAGTGATAGACATGCTAATCCTAATGTTAGAATTGCAGCTATTAATAATCCGAATTTAATGTCACGTTATACTTTAGAATCAGTAGCCTCTGACTCTTATGCTGATGATAAAGTTAGAATTGCAGCGATTAATAGACTAAATATTAAAGAAAATTATCCAAATAATTAATTAAATTGCATTATTATATATTTATCTTTACAACATATTTTCCAATTTTTCAGGCACCCATTCTCCGTTTACATCTTCATGGCAAGGAATTATATCTATATTCTCTGGCAGATAATATGCGCGAGAAAATTCATAAGCTATTTCTTGACTTGAAACAATTGCACTTGTTCCAAAAAGATTTGTTCTAAAATTTTCCATTTGAGGTGCGAAATCAGCATTATACATATTTCTAAAAGATTAAGAGAATATTTATAGATTTCTATAATAGTATGGGCCCGAGGGTACTCAAAATTCTAAAATAATTTTGGTAAGTTATTTTTGTTAAAAAATAACTGAGTTCGAACCCAAAGGTTCGAATCTCATCTTATTATGGACCCGAGGGGATTCGAACCCCCGACACCTGGATTGCTCTCGTTCCTACATTTCATAAGGGAAAGTAGTGCGGTAGAAAACCGTAGGTTTTCTTCGCTAAGAGTCCAGTGCTCTGACCAGGCTGAGCTACGAGTCCATATAAATAATGATATTAGAACACTTATAAATTTATTTAATATAAAAATCAAAAATAAAAAAACATAATAATAACTAAGAGAACCCTTCATATTAAAGCTATCTAGAATTAACCAATTACTTGTTTGATATTGGATATATTGTCAGCAACTTCTGTACCTTTCTTGGTTAACTTTATTAGTTTAATACGCCCCTTTTTCTCAAAAGTTACCAATCCTAATTCTTCAAGTGTCTGCAGTATTTTAACTGCATGGCTATATGTACAGTCCACCTCTTTTGCGAGAACTGACCCATATCTTACTCTAGCTAACTTTCTTAGGGCAATCATCATTAATGCTGGTTTCCGCCTAAAAAAGATATCAAAGTTGTCTTTCATTTTATTTTTATGGTAAGATAAATCATTATATATTATCTAACCTATATATCGGAATATAGTTATAGTGCTTTTAAACCTTTCGTGATTTAAAAAGGAAAAATTTTAAAATTTTTACTACTTGATTATAGGTAGGAAAACAAAATTTAAATAACCTCAAATTCTTGGTTAAACTATGGAAAAGAAAAAATTTAAGATACTTGCTGCAGGAGATATCCATGGAGATACTGCTTTGACAAAAAGACTTGCTGCAAAAGCAAAAAAAGAAAATGTAGACTTAGTTATACTTACAGGAGACTTAACATTTATAGAACAATCAACAGATAATTTAATTGGCCCGTTTGCAAAGGTAAACAAACAAGTATTATTAATTCCTGGAAATCATGAAACAATTGCAACTGCAAATTTTCTTTCAGAAGTTTATGATAATGCAAAAAATATTCATGGCTATGCTGCAAAGTTTGGCAACATAGGAATATTTGGAGCAGGAGGCGCAAATATAGGTCCTTTTTCAAGATTAAAAGAATCTGAACTATATGATTTGCTTTCTCAGGGTTTTTCAAAAGTTAAAGACAGCAAAATAAAAATATTAGTAACTCATGTTCATCCTTCAAATACTTTAATTGAGAAATTTACTCAGTTTTTCCCTGGAAGTTCAGGTGTTGAAAAAGCAATTAAAAGATTTAAACCAGATATTGCTCTTTGCTCCCATGTTCACGAAGCCTGGGGTATTGAAGAGAAAATTGGAAATACAAAACTTTTTAACGTCGGCAGAGAAGGAAAGATTATTGAAGTTTAAATATTATATTTGGAAATGTGATGTCTAAAGTTAATAGGTTAATATATCATTTTATTAATCATATTTAATAATTGTTAAAATCAGGTAAATTTTTTCTTTGAAAAAATTATATGGTGCATTTACTTATGCCGTTTTGCTTTGCAAAACTGATTATCTTGCCCAAATATTTATTTTTTTCATTTTTAACACAATGCAGATCTAACAATCCCTACATTGGTAACTGTATAACTTAATCTTTGACTCCAGACTAAATCTTTTGTTGAACCTTTTCTTACTTCAATATTTAATGCTAATCTTCCATTAGGAGCATCGCTTGGAATGTTTAGTTCAATAACTTTTTTTGGGTCTTCATCTCCAGGCCCAATAACATATGTCGTTTCAACAGAAAGCCAGTCTTCAACTCTATCTATTATTTTTGGGTCAGTAAATTCTGTCGAAGGAGTAACTTTAAAATAATACGTATTTTCACTTTCAGGTCTGACAATGCAACCTATAACATTCGTCCTTCCAGGCACAAGGGCAACGGGATCTCCTTTACTTCCTAAGCATTGAACCTCTCCTCCTGTTGAACCAAATAGATTATTAATTTCATCTTTCATTTTATCATTTATTTGTTTTGTAGAATTTATTGCTCCGCACATTACACTTCTTACAAGAACAAATCCCATAATTAAAAGAGTTAAAGATAATACCACAACAACTATTGTTGTCATACTTAATTCAATAGCTGCTTTTTTAGATTTCATTTTCTTTTTAATCTGTAATATAACTTTATTCCAAAAATTACAAGAAGATCAAAGGCAATTATAGAAAGTCCCCATGTCCAGTCTTTTTGCCATATACTATATAATCCATAGACAAAAAGTACTACAATTAATAGTTTTACAAAAAACCACGCAGCAGTATTCATGCTTGATCTTTTAACTTCAACCTTTTTACTTCCAGCAGATTTCTTTGCTTTTCTCTTCGCCATCTTTTTTATACTAATAATTAGTTCTCTTAGTTTATAAAGATTTTCTTTTGTAATTCAAGGCAAATTTTATAAACTTTAAATCCTAATAATTACTATGGTTTTTAACAACTATAAAGAGGTTTTTCTTGGATATTCTGCTGAAGAAAGGATAAATAAAATTAAAAATTATGAAGGTAAAGAAGTTCTGATAAAAGATTTTTTTAATTGGGGAGAATATTTTGGAGGCACTCTTTCAATTAGTCAGGAAAAACCCGAAGAATGTTATTTAAACAATTCTAGTCCATCAGAATCAGAACAGGAAAGGTTAACATTTAAACTTATTAATATTGAAAAATTTCTTATTAAAAGTTAATTAATTAAAAAAACTAAAAAAGGTTTTTAGGATTCACAATATCCAATTACATTAACAATATTTGGTTTTTTACATGTATATCCCGAAGGGCATTGAATATTATTTTCTCCTCCACATTCACAAATTTCTTCGCATAAAGCAGGACATATTGCTTCTGGATTTTGTTGATTAATAATTAAACATTTATTTCCACAATCTTTCCAAGTTCCATTAACAGATTTACATGTATTTTCTGAAAGCGCAATTTTTTCTTTATTAATAGTTTTTATCATAAAAAATGTTCCAATAATTAGTATTATAATGATAATAAAAAGCATAATCATAACAATTAAGTTTCCTTTTTTATTATTCATTTTCTAAATGGGGATGGGGGGGATCGAACCCCCGACACCGTGATTGCTGAACTTTTTCTATTTTCTTTAAGGAAGGTAGTGCGGTAGGAAACCTTAGGTTTCCTGCGCTCTTCAGTCACGTGCTCTCCCACTGAGCTACATCCCCGCTAAAAAATCTAAGAATAAGAGTTTTTTAAACCTTCTTAAAAATATTAAATAATAAATTTAATAAAAAAGTAGGAGTTGGAAATAGGCCACATTCTGTTGTTCTTCTCTCTTGCGAAAGAACAGAACATGCTAACATCTGACTACGCAGCTCAAAGGCCTTGCACAAACCAGGATGCTCGTTCCAGCTGTTTCTCCATAAATGGAGTGTCCCGTTTCTATACCATTGCCCTGTCTCACAACAGTCTACTTGCGTAGATGGTTACATTAAGTGTGTGGACCTTCCTCAGAAGAATTTTGATTTTTCAAAATTCGTTGACTTAACAACACTCCCGAAGTTAGCTATCCAACTCCTAAAAATTCAAGAAAATCACGCTTTTTAATACTTTTGGTTTAAGAAAAAAGAATAAAAATTATATTAGAATTAATCTGAAGATAAATCTCTTGGAAATGGTTTTTCATCATATAACCATGCTTCTAAAGCATTTAAGGCATTATATCTTCCTAATATACCTGTATATATTGGACCATAAACTTTTTTATCACCTAATTGAAAATATGCTTGATAATGAAGTTCTTTTCCCCTAATAACATTTGCATATATTTCTTCTTTCTCAAAATAACTAATTTTATGCTTGATATGTAATGTATTTAAAATTTCTTCTTCAGGCATTGGTTTATATGATTTTTTGTTTGCCATTTTATTTATATAATTCATACCAAACATTTTCAGGCATCAATTTGAGCCCAACTGCAATCTGTTTCATTTGATATTTATCAGTTAATATCTTAACTACACTTTCAGTCAAAGGAACAAAGCCTTTACATTTATCATCTTTTAATTTTTCTTCTACATAAGCTTCTATTCCTTTAGGAAATATATTTTCTTGACTATCTGGATTTATTATTAGAGAACCGGTATAATGATCTCGTGGTTTAAGTTGAGATTCTGAATAAAAATTATCAGTTAAAGCCGAGAAAAATCCTTCTCCATAATGAGATAAATATGATTGTAATGATTCAATTGCTTGCATACTTCCTAAAGCTAAAAGTGCCTGTTCATTTCCTAAAGCTAAAATTTCCTGCTCACTTAATTGTCTTTTTTCTTCTGCCATTTTATTTTCTCAGAATAAGCTCTGAGGTACTAACACCTCTAAACTTTTGAGATTATTTAGGTTTAAAAATCTATCTTTTCAAGATTTTTACAAAAGTACTATATATCAAAAGAAAAGACTTAAAAACTGATAAAGAATATTATAATCATATACCCCCTAGGTTTGCACTGCAACCCTAGGTTTTTACTTTTATGGCATCTAATAAAAGAGTGAAACTTAACCTAATCCATAATTTCTTACACCATACAAATAAGATGGAACTGCCTCTTTAAAATTTTCAATTAATTTTTTAACAAGAGGTTCTTGCAAAACTTTGCCCCTTATAGTTTCTTCAGATGAAAATAAGCGTTGAAACCAAGACATCTCTTCTTTAGTCTGTTGAGTTTTTCTTTTTATTGCTGTTCTTAATTTTCCATTAATAACTCCTGCTTTAGCAGCCATAAAACATTGTTCAATTGTATATTCATATTCTTTTTTAGAAGTATAATCTCTTGAAATTACTTCAGTATCTAAAAGTATTATCTCTTTTAATGTTATATAATCGATTTTTCTATGTGCATGTGCATCAGAAACATCAAGAGCAAAATCATCAATTTGTGCAGGCCATGTTTGCCACGGTCCAAACATATATTCTCCATTAACTATGCTATGCTCATTACCTGCTGAGTCAATAAAAGGGAAACTTTCTTTCCGAGTCACAATTTTAGAGCAGGGATATTCTTCACAAAATCTTCTTGCATAATCTTTTATCAAACTTCCTTTAAACATATTTTATTTAATTAATAATGCCTTTTAAGTATTATTGTTATATATCAAGATTTAGTATTTTTGAAAACCCCTTCATAAATCTTTCCTCTTATTGGGAAAGAATATCCTTCTTTAGAGTATTCTTCTAAAAAACTATTTTCTAACATTAAATCCTTTACTTCTTCAGAAGCTATGCCATGACTTTTTCTTATTGGTTCTCTAATATAAATTCTTCCTTCTTTTTTTAAGTTATTATTCAAAACATTAATTACCTTTCCTCTTTCTTCTTTTTTAATATCATGCAGAACATAATGCACAACTGCAACATCAAAACATCTTTCGCCCTTAAAATCTAAAATATCTTTACATCTAAAATTAATATTTTCATAATTTCTTAATCTTCTTTCTGCTTTCTCAATCCAATATTCAGAATTATCAATACAAACTAATTTTCCAAAAGGCAATTTTTCAGCTAAAAATCTAGATAAATTTCCTCCCCCAGAACCAACTTCAAGAACTTGTTCATTTCCTTGCAAAGATATTCTATCTGCATAATTTTTATAATTAAAATAAACTAAATATCTTATAAGATAGTCATCTATTATTTCTAAAGAAAGAGACATTTTAAATTAATCATTCTCTTTTATCAATTAATGCTCTTGGAACTTCAATTAAAGTTTCTCCTTTTCCAACTTTTGATTCAAGCCCGGCATCAGAAGGATTAATTTGTTTTCCCACAATCAAGTAAACTTCTTTTCCTTCACGAGAAGCCCTATAATTAGAAGGACAAGCCCCCAACACACATTTCATTTCTCCAGGAGTTATTTCTTGTATTCCTTCATAAATTGCAGGACAAGCTCCAGCTACACATTGTATTTTTTCCGGAGTTATGTCCTTTATTTTATATTTCATTTTTTATCTAAATTCTATATATCAAAGCCTATCTAAATTATCCTATCAATAATTCCTAAATTATTAAAATTATAATAGAAATATTTAAATATATTAGTATTTTAATGGTTTTATGGACTTAAAAGAAACTGATTATAAACTGCTAAGTTATTTATATCATGATTATAACGAACCTCTTTCAAAAATAGCAAAAGCTACAAAACTTTCAAGAGACCAAGTAGAATATAGGATCAATAAATATCTTGAAGAAGGGCTCATAAGAAAATTTTTCCCGGTTTTTGACTGGAGCAAATTAGGATATAATATTTTAGCAATCTTGTTTTTAAAATTTGAAAAACCAAAAATGGCAGAAGATTTTTCAAAAAACTTGGTAAAAGATAAAAACTGCATGTCTTATGGAAAAGTTTATGGGGAATATGACTTATATCTAAACTGCATTTTCAAAGATGAAAAAGACTTTAATGAGTTCGTTTCTAAACTTTTTGAAAATGAAACTAATTTTATTACAAACCACATTATAATAAAACCCCAATTTACTGAGCTTTATCCTTTAAAATTCTTTAATCACTTAAATAAAGAAGATTATCTTATTTCATCGGAATCAGAAAAAGAAACAAAATTAGATAAAGTGGATTTAAAGATTTTAGAAATTCTTTCTGAAAATGGGAGAGCAAGATTAATAGATATTGCAATAAAATCTAGAATTTCAAGCGAACTTGCCCTATATCGATTAAAAAGGCTGAAAAAAGAAAAAGTTATTCTAGGAAATAGAATTCAGTTTAATATGTCTAAATTAGGCTATTTCTTCACAATTATTCTAATAAATTTTAGAAATTTTTCTGAAAAAAATAAAGATAAAATAAAGTCGTTTGTTAAAACTTCTAAAAATACAAACTCTTTAATCTTTAATTTGCATAAGCCCAATTGTATAATACAGCTTTTTCACAAAGATGAAAAAGAAATTAGGGAAAGCATAGAAAAAATAAAAGAGTTGTTTAAAGAAGATTCAATTGAAATTAATGTTTTACAAATAGGAGAAGATGAAAAAGAAATAAGACCATTGCCTTTTTTATAGTTTAATTAACTTTTTTAGAAGAGCTTTAAATCTCTATCTCCTCATCATCTTTTCAAGGCTCTTGCAAAAATCCTCGCAAAGTCTTTCTTTTGCTTTTTGCTCACAATCTTTATTATAATGTGTGCTATATTTCTTTGGTTTTCTTTCATCAATTGTCATTTCAATTAAATGTGAGTTTTCTCTATAGGTAACTTCTCCACAACCATAACATCTTTGGAACCAATATATTTGTTTTTCCATTTTACTACCTTAAAATTACGTGCCATCACTTAAAAATTGTGCGCTATTTAAACAAAACTATTCAAAAAAGCATATATTACTATACCTCTTTGCTTTTAAAAGAACTTTACTTAATTTATTAAGAGGAGGTGGAAAGTGAAGATAAAAGTACTATGTAGCAAAAAAGGCTCATCAAGGCTTTTAGAAGAGAACTTTGAACTTTTGAAACGCCTTATGAATAAGTATCCAAATGCCATATGGAAAAAGTATTCGCGAAATGGTAAGTCTGGATACGAACTTTATGTCTGATTTTTTCTTTTTTTCTTTTTATTTTTCTACCTTTAATTCTTAAAAATTAAATAATCTCTCATAATCTTTATGAGACATCCAATCAAGTAATATAGATACAATTTTTATGTCATTTGATTCAATTGTATAAATTAATCTCCAAGCATTTGGGAGATTATATTTCCATAAGTTTGTTATTTCATAATTTTGTATATATTTTTTAGGCCATATGCTTTTTGGTATTCTTATTGCGCATAGGGGGTTTCCCTTTAGATCATCAATCGCCCTATTAAGAAAGTCATATAATTGTCTGTCCTCAAATTTCCCTCTTTCTAATTCATCAAAAGCATTTTTCAGTTGCATTGAGATAAAAGCAACATTATTTTCTCGAATATTCATCTTATTATTAGCTTTTTTTCATATAGTTGTCTTATTCTTTCCGGATTCCAAATCCAGATTATACAACCATCTTTATCTATTATTATTTTCCCAGACTTTTCTAAATAATCCAATATAACTAAGAATGTTTGGTACATCATTTTTTTAGGAAGTTTTTTCCATAGTTGATATTTTCCACATTCTTGACTATATTTTGCAATAGTTCTTTCTACCATCATAATACTTTCAAGTGTTGGGCTATGAATTATAACATTATTTTCTTGGAATCTCATATTATATAAGTTTATATAATAATATATTTAAATCTTTCTATTTCTCTATAATAAAATGAAACCTCAATTTATTTTCATAAAAACCTACGGCTGTCAGGCAAATATTAATGACTCTGAGATTTTAGCTCATAAATTTGCTAAAAAAGGCTATATACTAACAGATTCAGAAGAAAAAGCAGATACAATTCTAATAAATTCCTGCTCTGTAAAAAATAAAACTCAATCAAAGATTCTTCATTATATTAAAACCCATTATTCAACCAAAAAGATAATTCTCGCAGGATGTTTAATTAAAACAATTGATTTAAAAAAACAATTTCCAAAAATAACTATTTTAGATACACTAAACCTAAAACGACTTAATCAAACATTAATAAGAAAAGACAAAGACATTGCAATAATTCAAATTAGCCAAGGCTGTTTAAACAACTGCGCATTTTGTGCAACAAAACTTGCAAAAGGCAAATTAAAATCTTATTCTCCGCGAGATATTAAATTTGAATTAGAAAGAGCAGTGAGTGAAGGCTGTAAAAAAATATATTTAACAAGTCAAGACAATGGTTGCTATGGCTTTGACCTTAAACCTAAAACAAATATCTCAAATCTCATCGATGAACTAACAAAAGTGCAAGGCAATCAAAAAATCCGTGTTGGAATGATGAATCCTCAGCATATTATCAAATTCCTTCCACAGCTAATTAATAGTTTTAAATCACCAAAAATTCAAAAGTTTATTCACATTCCGGTTCAATCAGGCTCAAATAAAATTTTAAAAGATATGAAACGAGGACATAGTGTTGAAGATTTTACAAATATTGTCAGCGAATTTAGAAAACAAATTCCAAATATTGATATTGCCACAGATATTATTGTGGGCTATCCAAGTGAAACAGATGAGGATTTTGAAAAAACCTATCAGCTAATTAAACAAATTAAACCCGAAGTAATTAACATAGCTTCATTTTCTTCACGCCCAAAAACTCAAGCAAATAAACTAAAACAGCTTTCATCTCAAATAATAAAGCAAAGAACAAAAAAGCTAAATTATTTATATCTGAGTTATAGGCCAGAGGTTGAGAAGAGATTTAGAGATAAGGGTTTAGGTTTATAAACAGACTTATTCTAATTTTTTTATGAACTCAAACAACATCGAAATAATCCTTATCCGGACCCCTTACCCTCTACATTGCAATTATTAAATGTAAAGGGTAAGATTTATAAACTCTAATTCTTTAATTTCTTAATGGTGTATATATACAAGAAAATCGTAAGTGGTAAATCCTACTATTACCTAAGAGCTTCTAAACGTAGTGGTAAAAGGATACTAACTAAAGATATTGCTTATTTAGGAAATTCAATAGAGGAAGTAAAAAAGGCGCTTGATAGATTATCAGGGCAGAAAAAAGAAATAAGAAAAGCATATAGAACTATCAATCTCTTTCTTGAATCTAATTATTACTTAGAAAAGATAAAAGCTCAGAAATTAAAAAGAAACGAATGGTTAAAAGAAAAATTAGAAGAAATTGAAGCATGTAAACTCCATTATATTAATGTTTTTAACAAAAAAGATGAAAAAACAAAAGAAGAAATGTGGAAGAATTTTATAATTGAATATACATATAATACTGCATCTATTGAAGGCAATACAATTAATTTGGAAGAAGCAAGAAGTTTATTACAAGAAGGCCTTACGCCAAAAGACAAAACATTAAGAGAAATATATGATTTGCAGAATTCAGAAAAAGTATTTTTTGAAATTATAAAAACAAAAGAAGAAATAACTCATCAGTTTATTATTATAATACATGATAAAATTATAGAAAATATTGATTTACGAAAAGGTTATAGGACAACAGATATTCGGGTAATTCGTTCAAATTTTGATGCGACTCCTGCACCTTATGTAAAAACTGATATGGACTTACTGCTTAAGTGGTATGAAAAAAATAAAAATATTCTTCATCCCCTAGTATTGGCTACTTTATTTCATCATAAATTTGAGAAAATACATCCGTTCATGGATGGAAATGGTAGAACAGGAAGAATGCTTTTGAATTATATTCTAATTAAACATTTATACCCTCCAATGATTGTTCATAAAAAAACAAAAAAAGAATATTTAGAGGTAATGAGAACTGCAGATAAGAGCAAACCCGCAGAATCTAAAATTGAAGATTACGCCGATTTGATACAATTTAATGCCCAAGAATTTATTGATACTTATTGGAATACTTTTCTTTAGACTTTTCCCTACTTTTATAAACCCCCATTTTCTCGTCTTTATATGAATCTGAACAACGAAATCGAAATAACATCCCCCGTTGGAAGTTATGAATCATTGCACGCAGCAATTAAATCTGGAGCTGGCTCTGTTTATTTTGGAGCAGGAAAGCTAAACATGCGCTCGCGCTCTTCAATAAACTTCAGCGCTCGCGACCTGCAAAAAATAGCAAAAATCTGCAAACAAAATAATGTGAAAACTTATCTTGCTGTAAATGCAGTTATGTATGACGAAGATTTACAAGAAATGAAAAAAATATGTGACATTGCAAAAAAGTCAAATATTGATGCAATAATTGCAAGCGACATTTCAGTTATTCAATACTGCAGTTCAATTTCAATGGAAGTTCATATTTCAACTCAGCTAAATGTTTCAAATATTGAAGCTGTTAAATTATTTGCAAAATATGCAGATGTAATTGTTCTGGCAAGGGAGTTAACATTAGAACAAATAACCTCAATATGTAAAGAAATAGAAAAACAAAAAATAAAAGGCCCAAGTGGAAAGCTAGTTAGAATTGAAATCTTTGCCCACGGAGCTTTATGTGTTTCAGTTTCAGGAAAATGTTATATGTCTTTAGCAATGTATAATCAATCTGCAAACCGAGGTTCGTGTTTGCAAAACTGCCGTCGTTCATATAAAGTTATTGATGAAGAAACAGGAGATGAACTAAGAGTTGAAAATAAATATATAATGTCTCCAAAAGATTTATGCACAATTGGTTTTATTGACAAATTAATTGAATCAGGAATTAAAATACTAAAAATTGAAGGCAGAGGACGCCCAGCAGATTATGTTTATACAACAACTAAAGTTTATCACGAAGCAGTTGAATCTTATTTTAATAAAACTTATACTCAAGAAAAGATAAACAGCTGGATTAGCCAGCTGGAAAGTGTTTTTAATCGGGGCTTCTGGCACGGAGGATATTATCTGGGCAATAAGTTGGGTGAATGGTCCGGAGCTTATGGAAGCAAAGCAACAAAAGAAAAAGTTTTCATAGGCATAGCAAAACACTATTTTCCCAAGACAAAGATTGGTGAATTTCAAATTCAAACAGGTAAAATTTCTTTAGGTGATGAAATATTTATCACTGGTGCAACAACCGGAATTATTCAATGTAAAGTTGAAAGCCTTTTTTTGAACGAAAAACCAACAAAGAGCGCAAAAAAAGGTGACATTGTCACAATTCCAATTGGAGAAAGAGTAAGGCAAAATGATAAGTTGTATTTGGTAACTCTAAAAACAAAGTTTCAAGAGAATAATGCGCTGAGGAAATAATAATGTTAAGTAAATAATATATTTTACCTAATTTTACCTCTGTTTAATTAATATATTAATAATTTAATTAATCATACTTTAATAAACCCTTAACTTCAATTATATAGATTAAATCCAATTAAACCTTTTATTGATAGACTATACTTTTAGATGCGCAGATTCCAGATAATATAATTTGGTTTTTAATTTACATACAACAAGCAGAGATAAAAGCATCAAATAAAGGTGCAGGATGTAATAAATTACTTTTAAATTCAGGATGTGCTTGTGTAGCTACGAAAAATTTATGTTTTGGCAGTTCTATAAATTCTACTAATTTTCCATTTGGACTCATTCCACTAAAAACCATTCCATTTTCTTGCAGAATTTTATGGTATTCTGGATTTACTTCATATCTATGTCTATGTCTTTCATTAATTTCTTTTTTATCTCCATATATTTTTTTTGTTTCACTTCCTTCTGTTAAAATTGCCGTATATGAACCAAGCCGCATCGTGCCTCCTTTTTCAGAAATCTCTTTTTGTTCAGGCAATATATCAATTACTGGATATTTTGTATTTGGATTTACTTCAGTAGTGTTTGCTTCATCTAAATTACATACATTTCTTGCAAATTCTACTACTGCTAACTGCATGCCATAACATAAACCTAAAAAAGGGAGATTATTTTTTCTGCAATATTCAATTGCTTTAATTTTTCCTTCAATTCCTGAAGAACCAAATCCTCCAGGTATAATAATTCCTTTTAGTTTACTCAAATTTTTATTAATTTGTTCTTCATGACTTTCTAATTCTTTTGAATCAATCCAATTTATTTTTACTTTAACACTATTCTTAGATGAGGCATGTTTAAGAGCTTCATTTATAGAAATATATGAATCAATTAACTGATAGTCTCCGGTATTTAGATATTTTCCTACTATTCCTATTTCTATTTCTTTTTTTGGATTAATAAGATTCTCTATAGCTTTTTTCCATTCACTCCAATCAGCATCTTTTTTTTGTTTAAGGTTTAAAGAATTTATAATTTTTTCTCCTAGCTTTTCTTCTTCTAAATTAAGAGGGATAATATAAAGAGTATTTGAAGTGCCTTCTCCAATTACATCAGGCATTGAAATGATGTGGTCAGATCTTATATTGGAATATTGTTCTATTTTCTTTTTTCTTGGTTCATCTAATGCTTTTTTTCCTCTGCAAAATATAAAATCGGGTTGTATTCCTTCTTCCCTTAGTAATTTAATTGATAATTGAGTGGGTTTTGTTTTCATTTCTTCTATATGGCTTGGAATTGGAAGATAAGTAACAAGGATATAAATTATATTTTCCTTTCCAATTTCATTTTCTAAACTTTTCATAGCAAATAAAAAAGGAATATTTTCATAATCTCCGATTGTTCCCCCAATTTCTATTAAAGCAATATCAAATCCTTCAGAAACCTCTTTTATTCTTTTTTTAACTTCATTTGGTACATGAGGAATAAATTGCACTGTTTCTCCTAAAAAATCTCCTTTTCTTTCTTTTTCTATTAAAGATTTATAAATTTGTCCGGTTGTAATATTATTCTTTTTTGAAATTGATTGTTCTAAAAATCTTTCATAATTTCCCAAATCTTGATCTATTTCTCCACCATCATCTGTAACCCATACCTCTCCGTGTTCCGTAGGCCTCATTGTTCCTGCATCGCAATTTATGTAAGGATCAATTTTTATTGCTGTAACAGAAAAACCATATTCTTTGAGTATTTTTCCTATAGAAGAAACTGCAACTCCTTTTCCAACACCTGAAATAACACCTCCTGTAACAACAATATATTTTGTCATTTATCTAATTTATACTCTTTTATTAATTTAAATTTACAAAGTTTATGCATTTATAAATATAATGGGGTTATTTTTATTTTATTATAAAAAACAAAAGACTCGCTTCTTTTTTGTTGGAAATTTATTTAGTCTCTTATTATTTACTTAATTTTTTCTTCAAGTATTTCATTTAATCTATTTTCTAATTCAGATTCTTTTATTACTGGAATTTTTGGCTCTCCTTCACAGCAACTTCTAAGTCCTTTTTTATTCATTGCATAAGCCTCATCATTTACTAAGACATAAGCTTCTACAAATCTTAGGTTTTCTCTTGCTGCTGCAACTGTTCCAGGCCCAATTGGTACGGTTCTTTCAGAATTTTTAGATTCTGGCAAGTCTGGAGCAATTAATAAGACTTTTGGATAAATGCCTTTTTGAAGTTGTAATCCACTTAAACCACAGCCCCTTGCAGTACTAAAAAGGTTCATTCTATCTTGCAAATAAGCCATTAATTCTTTGTCATTTGTTATCTGTCTAAATGAAACAGCAGGATATTTTAATTGAATAGTTTGAGCTATTCCACTTTCATTTCCAGCATAGATTATATCTTCTGTTGTTCTTTTTATTGTTGCTTCCATTTTTCTTTTTCCTCCTTTCAGTTATTTGTGAATATTTTTCATTATGTTTTTTGTTTTTCTTCTTTTACTTTTCCGTTTTATACTAGGGTTTCGAGTATTGCTTTTACTCTCTGGTTTAGAGGTCCGGGAGCTATTCTTACAGGGTTGTATCCAAGTTCTTTGTATACTTGTTCTAGTTTATTTCCTAGTCTTATTGCCTCTTCTTGATTCTCTCTTCTGACTTCTGTTTTTTCTGTAAAGCCGAGGTTTTCTATCAGGTATACCCTATCATATCTTGGTAAGATTTTTTCTCCCCAAGTAATTCCTGCCAGATATGGGTGAGGTATTATTCCTGCAACTCTTCTTGTTTCTCTTGCGATTTCTTGAGTTCTTTTGTAGATTTCTGTTCCAGCTTCTGAGTAAGCTAGTCCGTCTGCTACTCCTCTGTCTATAAAGACTCTTTCAATTTCTCTTGGCACTCTTGATTCTCTTTGCAGTTGAAGTTCTAGGATTTTTTCTTGAAAGTCTGCTTCTATCCAGGGTGTTGCTTGTCCCTGTGCTTGTCTTAGTTTTATGTAGTCTTCTGCAGATTCTCTTATTGTGTATTCTCCTAGATTTTCCAGTGCCAGGATTATCGAGCTTTTTCCTGTTCCAGGTCCTCCAGTTAGTACGATTTTTTTAGTCATTTTCGTTGTTTGTTTTTTTGTTTAGGTTATTATTTAACCGAAAACAAATTACTTGAATTTATGTTGTAGAAAAATCTACAACACTTTTCTATATACTATTAATGAGATAAAAGAATATAATGGAGGTACAAAAAAATGACAGACGAAAAACAAATAGAAGCAGAAAAGGTTATTGAAAGACTCTTTGGTAAAGATGAATTAATGAAAAAGTTTATGGGAGGTTTAATGCATGAAGCAGATATAGAAAGAAGAGTTAGAGAAATCAGAAGAAGATATGATGAAAGTGATAAGAATCACGAATCTTTTTGCAAATATGAAAAAGAAGCATTTGGATTAATAAAAAGTGAACCAAAGGAAAAACAAGATAACTACTATCATGTGTGGTATAACCCAAAAGAGTATGATAGAACTTGGCGAAGATAATATAACTAGAAAAGAAAGAAGTTGTAGACTAAAACCTACAAAATAAAGTAAAGCTTAAATAGCTAGGAGCATTTAATCCTCTATAAAAAGAGTTAAATGACAAAAAGAAAAATAAGCTGGGAAGAATTTGAAAAAGATGTTAGAACATTAGCTAGAAAAATCCAAAATGATAATAATAAGTATGATGGTATTTATGGTGTTCCAAAAGGAGGTTTAATTCTGGCAGTTTTATTATGTCATAAATTAAATTTACCAATGCTTTTAACTCCAACAAAAAATTCTCTTGTTGTTGATGAAATTTCCGATTCAGGAGTAACTCTTTCAAGAATGAAAAGAAAAAAGATTGCGTGTATTTACACAACTCCTTTTACTATGACAAAACCAGATTATTATTGTAAAACTAAACAGAATAAAGATGAATGGCTTATATTTCCGTGGGAAATACAATAATTATAATTAGAAAGATCTTTTTATAAAAAAGTCCCTATTTTTCTTGCTTTCAGGCTATCACTCTAAACTAAATTTTAACTTCCAGATCTTATTTGTCTTATAAGTTCTAAAGTTGCTTCATAGTCTGGTCTTAATTCTTCAATTGTAGGCCCATAAGCTCTAAGTCTAGCATCTCTTACTTTTGTTGGAGAGTTTTCATGCCAAGTGTTTATCTCAACTAATGGATTTCCCATTGTAAGTCCTACTAAAAAGTTCCTAGTTAATGCATGAGGAGTTTCTACACTTACATCAAAAATTTCATCAATTCTATTCATCCTTCTTAATTCTAAAATGTTATCGTCCACTCCGCAATTACAACCTCTACAATAAATTTCTTTATCATAGATACAAAGTCCTGTTGGATTTCTTTCTGAGTCTAATAGTTCAGTAAGTCTATGATTTGTCGAGTAATAACGGTCGTCATTATTTACTGTTTTTGGACCTCTTAACAATTGTTTCTTAAATCCTGCAAAATACTCAGATAAATTTTTAAGAGCTTCACTTGGATCTTCAGTTAAAACTTGTCTGAAGTCTATTTCTTGTGTTTTCATTTTTCTCGTCCCTCCTTTCAGTCAATGTAAATATTATTTTAGTCATTTCCCAAATCCCCCTATTATTTCCATTAACTTGCTTACATTTCCTTTTTCAAATGCATAAGTTGCTCCAGCTTCTAATGCACTTTTTCTTTTTTCTTCAGTTAAGTCTCCACTATGCAGTATTATTGGAGTTGTTTGATTGAACCCCCTTATTTTCCTAATTGCTTCAATTCCTCCACTTTCAATCCCGTCATTGTAATCATTGTCAGAAATTACTAAATCATAATTTGTTCCTCTAACTCTTTCAACTAAATCTAAGGATTCGTAAACTTCATCAATTTCAATTCCTTGAATTTTACTTTTCAGCAATCTTGTATATGCTGAAATAAATTCTCTAGTGTCATCGCCAATTATTATTTTCATTTTGTTTTTCTTTTCTCAGTTTAGTTTATCAGGCAGAGCACTCTTTTTGCTACCCAGTTTGCTTTTTCCTGTGACCAGAGTCTGTTTTTGTCCAGTAATTCTCTTTCAACCTGTTTAATTTGTTCTCTTTCTTTCAGTCTCTGCTCTTCTGATTTTTCCTGTATTTCTGCTTCCATTTTTTCCTCCTTAAGATTTATCGGGGAGCAAAATACTTAAACATCTGTTGTAGATATTTCTACAACACTTTGTTAAATAGTATTATTATGTGGACTTTTACGAGGACGACCCAATGAAGTAGCTCGAGAGAGCAACAATGGAGGAAAAAAATGACAGACGAAAAACAAAACAGAGACAATAAAGAGTTCATGCAAATGCTAGGAGTACTAGACATGATTTATGAAATGCAAGTAACAGCTTTAGAAGGAATGACCAGAGGAAGTTACAAGGAAATGGAAGAAGGTATCAAGAAAGTTGAAGTTCTACAAGAACTACAACAAAGAGGAATCTTACCTTATAGAAAAGATAAATAACTGTCAAGAAAAGAAAATGAGTGAAAAACAAATAGAATACAGTAACATAGTGCATAAAGCAGGAAATTTAGAATCGCAAGTTAGAGAAGCTCTAAAACTTGTTAGAAATAAAGATAGAACTTATAAAATGATTGCTGAAGCAAAACAACTTTATGAAGAAGCAACTAAATTAGCTGAAGAAATGGGAAACCAACAAGAAGCTGGATTTTGGAGAGAAAATGCAGGAGATTGTAATAGCTTAAGAAGAGCAGTTAGTGAAACAACAATGAGCGATTATGCTTATTGGTTTATTGGCTGGTAACTAACTGTCAAAAGAACAAAATGGAAAGAATAGAATCAGAAGAATCAAGAAAATATAGATTGCTTTCAGAAGATAACTCAACATCAGAATACCATAGAGAACCTTGGAATTACGTAGTCTCAAGATATGCATCAAAAAATTCATTAGAAAAAGGAAGACGCAATAACAATTTAGTATGTCACATAAAAACAAATCTTGGAGATGTAATTATTGGAAGAGGATGCAAGCCAAAATGGAATACATCATACTTTGATGTACAAAAGCATACACCATATGAATCAATAGATAATAGAACATTGCTTATTCTAGCTGAAAAAATGTTTTATGTATTTGGAACATTTAATCAAATGAAGGATAAAGTGATTACTGAAGGAAAAGATTGTAAGACCTTAGATGAAGAAATGAAAATTTTTGAACATCCTGAAGATGAATTTTTAAATCCCTTAAGAGAAGACTGTAATAAAGACTGCCTCTATGCAGTAAATCTTGAAACAATTGAGAAATTTAAAAGAGTTATGGCTGAAGATATACAAAAATTAAGAGAAAAATTAATAGAGTATGAGATAAGAAGCGCTGAAAAACACGGATATAGAATAAGTAGAGAAGAAGCAATTGGATTAGGGCTTACAAGTTATTACACTTTGAAAAGTAAACTTAAAAGAGATTTAAGAGCTAAAGAGATTATGGATAGATTATTCAGATATTAAAAAGTTGTAGATTAAAAATCTACAATAGAAAGTAAAGCTTAAATAGCTCAGCTCATTCAAGATATAAAAGAGAAAATGGAATTCAAAAATTACATCAAGAATAAAAAAGTTCTAGTAGGCATGGTTCATGTTAGAGCTTTGCCAGGAACTCCTGAAAATAAACTTTCTTCACAAGAAATAATAGATAAGGCAATAGAAGAAGCAAAAGTTTTCAAGAAATTAGGTTACGGAGTAGTTATGATAGAAAATATGCATGATATTCCTTACACTAAACAAGTCGGCGCTGAAATTCCAACACTTATGGCTTTGATTGGCAAAGAAATAAAAAAATTAGGTTTATATTGTGGAATTCAGATTCTAGCAGGAGCAAATAAAGAAGCTCTTGCAGCAGCTAAAGCTTCAGATTTAGATTTTATAAGAGCAGAAGGTTTTGTTTTCGCCCATGTTGCAGACGAAGGATATATTGAAAGCTGTGCAGGAGATTTATTAAGATACAGAAAACAAATAAATGCAGAAAATGTCTTGGTTTTTACAGATATAAAGAAAAAACATTCTTCTCATGCTATAACAAGCGATGTAAACATAGCTGAAACAGCTCACACAGCAGAATTTTTCTTAAGTGATGGAGTTATAGTTACAGGAGTATCAACAGGAACAGAAGCAGACTTGGAAGAAGTAAAACAAGTTAAGAAAGCAGTTCACATTCCTGTTTTAATCGGCTCTGGAATTACCGATAAAAACTTGAAAGATTATTTCCCTTATGCAGATATATTTATTGTGGGTTCGTTCATAAAGAAAGGCGGATACTGGAAAAATGAATTAGATGAAAATAATATCAAAACTTTAATTAAAGAATTTGATAGACTGAATAAAAAATGAAGCAAAAAATAATTCTTGCAACAACTTCTCCGAGAAGGCAGGGTTTAGCTCAAACAATGGGTTTAGATTTTGAAATAGTTCCAAGTAACTATGAAGAAAACATGAAGCTTAATTTAAAACCAAAAGATTTAGTTATGCAATTTGCTCATGGAAAAGCTTTAGATGTTTCTAAAAAATTTAAAGAAGGAATAGTAATTGGCATAGATACAATTATTGTTTTTAATAATAAAAATTTAGGAAAACCAAAAACTAAAGAAGAAGCTTTCAAAATGCTTAAAAGTTATTCTGGAAAAAAACAATATGTTTATTCCGGAGTTTGTTTAATTGACTGCAAAACAAAAAAAATAATAAAAGATTTTGAAGTAACTGAAGTTTATTTTAAAAAATTAGAAGATAATGAAATAAAAAATTACATAGCAACAGGAGAGCCAATGGATAAAGCAGGAGGTTATGGTATACAAGATTTAGCATCAATATTTATCAAAAAAATTAATGGCTGTTATTTTAATGTAATGGGTTTTCCTATATATAACATATATAAGAATCTTAGAAAAATGAATGTGAATATCTTTGATTATGATAGGTGGAAAGGAAAATAGTTATTTCTAGACTTTTACTTTTGCCCTATTTTTATCTTCTTCTTTGATTGTCTAAGTATCTCTCATGTCTTCTCTCGAATTCCTTGCTCATTTCTTCATGACTTAAAGTATCTAAAATGTCATACCTTCTTAGGAATTTTTTAATCTTATCTTCATAACTCAAAACAACCTGTCTTAAATTTTGGTTAGTTCTTGCTTTATTAAATAAGTGCTTTAATACTAATCTTCTATCTTTTACAGCTTTTTTTGTTTCAGGATTAAAATCTTTCATTGTTGCACTTGGTTGGTAATTTCGATCCACGTTTCTTAATTCCCATTCTGGATTTGATTTTCTTCCTATAGAAATTTCATGAACTAAGTATCTTGAATCTCTATCATCACTTGAGCCACCGCATCCATCATAAGTAGATATAGGATAATAGTGATTATACTCACTTATGTATTCGGGTGTGCACCATTCAAGTAAGGCATAAAGAGAAGTTTTTTTGAACAAATTTTCTAAGTTATTTGTAGGTATATTTATCCTAGCACTATATTGAACTTCATTTATTTCTTTCTGTGATGTTTTCATTTTTTGTTTTCCTCCTTATTTTTGCAGTAGTTTTTCGCCCTCTGCTGGCGCTCTTTTGTTTTGAGTTTGATTTTTTGTTTTCATTTTATTTCCTTTCGGCTCATGCCTCATCAGTTATCGGACTTTTACCGATAAGAGGAAAAAATAAAAAAGGCTCTGAATAGAGCCATTAAATTTATTCTACTCTGTATGGTCTTGTTTCATTAATTCTTCCTTCAATCATATCTATTGCAAAGTCGTAGGTATGTTGTTCTTTTCCTTCTTGCATAACAAGTATTGCTTTGTCTAAGACTAGTGCATTTAATCTTTCTAATTTTGGATTGAAAGTAGCAGTGCATTCTTCTTTTCGGACTTCCTTCTCTTCTTTGGTTATTATTCCTTGTTTTGCCTTTTCCCAAAGCCCATTAGATACTTCTGCTTTTTCTTTATCTATTCTGTCTCTTTCTGCATATCTAACTGCCTCGTGTCTCATAAGAGAACGAGGAGTTGCTAATTCTGTTTTTAACAGAGCAGGTATGCAATGTTGTCCGTGACCTACTGAACTTACAACTGCAAAAGGAATGTTATGTTCTTGTGCATATTTTATTACTTCGTAGCCAATTGCTGGATGAGACATAAGATCTCTTTGAAGTTTTTCTGGAGAACTATCTCCCCAAAACATATCTTTCATTCTTCGAGATGCTAATCCTAATATGTTTAATTGCGAAGCATACTCTTGGGTAGCTAGCTCAGAAGCAATTTTTGCTCTTAATTCAGGATTGGCTTTTGGACTTAAGCTAAAGAAGTGTTCTCCTGGTTGAAATTCTTCTTCTTTAACTTTTATATCTGTTCTTCCAAGAGTTTCAATAAGTCCTTCATAAACTTCTGTTCCCTTTTGAAAAATAGGTACAGGAATCTCTTTTCCAAACTCGTCTTTTCCCCATTCCCATGGAGCTTTTACAATTCCTTCTAAATCATTTGCATCTTTACATGTGCCTCCTACATTAGAAGTATTTCCATCTATTCCTTCTTCATAGAATTGCAAGTCAGTAATTATTCCGTTATAACTTCCAGATTGAAGGTAATTCATAGCACCTTTCAAATCAAATGCCACATCTACTTCATATCCTCTTGTCCTAGCAGCTCTTACAGCAGTTAAGACATAATGTGGATTGTCATCTATAACTAACAATCTTCCTCTGCTTTGTGTTTGTTCTTGTTTTTCGTTTGTCATTTTTTTTCCTCCATTCTCTTTGCAGTAGTTTTTCGCCCTCTGCTGACGTGAGTTGTGAGTATTTACCATTATATTTTTGTCTTTCATTTTCTATTTATTTTCTTAGCAGTTTTGTCTCATTTCTTGGTATACTTCAAATTTCCTTCTACCAAGTGCTTGAGCTACCCAAGGGCTTACCATTCTTTCTGCATCTGTAGATTCTGCAATTGGGCAAGGTCTCATTGTTCCATAATTTGCTATGTATGGATGGTTTGTTCCTTGTCTTATGCTAATCCCCCAGTCTTGCAAAAGGTTTACCAGCCTAGGTATTCTAAGCCCGTCTATTGTTTTTGCCATTTTGTTTTCCTCCAAAAGATTCCTCAAAAACATATTACTTAAATATCTGTTGTAGAAAAGTCTACAACAACTAGAAAGGCTTAAATAGCTAGAAGAATTAAATTAACTATGAAAACAGGATTAAGAGTTTTGATTGTTCGCGGACCAACAGGCTCAGGAAAAAGCACAATAAGCAAAGAAGTTGGTAAAAGATTTAAAGACCCTGTTATTGTATTAAACAAAGATGCATTTATTGATGGATTAAAACCATTTAATATTGAAAAGCTTGATCAAGATAAAATTTTTACAATTCCAATGATTGAAAGTGCACTTAAAGATAATATTAATGTAATTATTGATGGATTATATGCTGGAAAAGCCGGCCCTGAAAAAATAGAAAGAATTGCAAAAGTAGCTAAAAAAAATAAAGCTAAATTTTATGTTTTTAATTTAAATTGTTCGTTAAAAACAAGCTTCAAACGAATTGATACAAGAAAAGGGCATATTGTAAATAAAGGATATCCAAAAGAAGAAAGAATAAAGTGGTATAATTATTTCTATGAATGTAAATATAAAAAAGCAGTAGAAATTAATACAGAAAAGTTAAATCAAGAAAAAACTATTGATTTTATTCTTAAAAAAATAGGTGAAAAATGAAACTTTATATTGTAAGACATGCTCAATCTAATAGAAATATCGGAGTTCATTCAGATATTGATACAGGGCTTTCAGATATAGGATATGAACAAGCAAAAAGGTTAGGGATTTATTTTAAAAAAGTAAAATTGGATAAAATTTATTGTAGTGATTTAAAACGAACGAAAGATACTCTTAAAGAAATTCTCCCATATGTAAATAAGGTGCCTGTGGTTTATACTTCTGAAATTCGTGAGCATAATATGGGAGTTTATGCAGAAAATGGAAAAGATGATTGGAAATTATATGCAGAAGATGCAGAAAAAGCAGGTTTATCTCTTTTTGAGTTTAAACCTAAAAGGGGAGAAAGTCAGATGGAAAATTATAACAAGATGGGCAAATTTTATCAAAAATTATTGAAAAAACACAAAAATGATAAAATTTTAATTGTTAATCATTCAATGGCGGGGCGACATTTAATTTTGAATGCTTTAGGTTTAGATATTAATGAAAGAAAATATTTTGGAATAAGCAATGCAAGTGTCAGTGTATTAGATATTGATAGAAATGGTAAGGTAAAGAGTTATGATATTGACGATTTTCATCATATTATTGATTATGCTTTAAGAAATAAATCAAATCCACATAATCCAGAAGAAATTATTGCAATAGTAGATAATAATGATAAAATAATTGGAAAATACCCAAGAAAAAATCATGCTGAAGGAAAATTACACAGAGAAACTTCTGTTTTAATCATTAATCCAAAAAATGAAATATTAGTTCAAGAAAGAAAAGATAGTGGAAAACTGGACTATTCAGCTTCTGGACATTTTCCATTTAATGAAGACTATTTAGGAGGAATTGTTAGAGAAGTAAGTGAAGAACTAGGATTAAAAATTGATAAATCAAAATTTAATAAAATAACAAAGTATAGAATAAATTATTCTTCTGAAAAGTATATTAACAATCGGTTCATAACATTATGGGAAGTTAAAGGAGATTATAAAATTAAAGATATAAAAATAGATTCATCAGAAGTAAAAGCTGTGAGATATTACTCAATTCCGGAATTAAAAGAAATAATAAAAGAAAATCAAAGTAAATTAGCTTCAGGATTTAAAGAATCATTGAAAATTTATTTTAAGAAAATAGGTGAAAAATGATTTTAACAAAGCCAGAAATACTAAAAGAAATTACAGAAAAGAGAATTAAAATAGAACCATTTGATAAAAACTCAGTTGGACCAGCATCAATTGATTTAACTCTTGATAATAAACTAAGAGTTTTTAATTCTAAAGAAACAATAATATCTGAAAATATTGATTATGAAAAGATAACCAAAGTTATTGATATTTCAAAAGGATATTTACTAGTTCCTGGACAATTAGTTTTAGGAATTACAAAAGAAAAAATAACTCTTCCTGAAAATATTTGTGGCTGGTTAAATTCTCGTTCACGATTTGCAAGAATTGGTTTAATGTCCCATATAACCGCACCATTTATTGCTCCGGGCATTTCAAATCATCAAGTTCTAGAAATCTACAATGCTGGACTTAACACAATTAAATTAATTCCCGGAACAAAGATTTGTCAGTTAGTTTTCCAAGAATGCAAAGGAAAGGCTAAATATCAAGGGAAATTTAAAAATCAGAGGTTGTAAAATGTCAAACGAAAAAATATCAAGAATACTTCAGAAAATTGGTCTTAGTGGCAATGAAATAAAAGTATATCTAACATTAAATGATAATGGCTCACTTAAAGCCGGGCGTATTTCAAAATTAGCTAAGCTTGACCGTTCAAGCACTTACAATGCATTAAAAATGCTTTTAGAAAAAGGTTTTGTAAGTTATGTAATGATTGGACAGGTTAAATGGTTTCAGGCAGTTGGTCCTAAAAGATTTTTTGATTATATTCACGAACAAGAAGATGATTTGAAAGAAGTTCTTCCAGAACTGCAAGAAAGACATAAAGCACATAAAGTAGAAGGACAAGTAAGATTATTCAAAGGATTAAAAGGAATTAAAACAATTTTCTTAGACATTGCAAGAACAGGCAAAGATAATTATGTATTTGGAAGTGAAGGACAATTTTCAGAAAAAATGCCAGACTTCGCATACAAATTTGATTTATTAAAAAAGCAAAGCAAAATTCACACATACCTAATTTTAAGAAAAGGAAGAAAAGAAGTTGACAGCAAAACTTCTACATATAGATATTTAGACAAAGTTGATGAAAGCCCGGCAGTCACAAATATTTACGGAGACAAAATAGCTATTATAATTTGGACAGACGAGCCAGAAGGAATAATAATAGAAAACTCAGCAGCTGCAAAAGCATACAAAGCTTATTTTGATGTAATGTGGAATAGTGCGAGTAAGAATAAATAAATCCATTAAATAAATAATATATCTTTACCTAATTTTAACGTTGTTTAATTAATATATCGCTAGTTTAATCAATCATACTTCAATAAAACTTTAGATTAATCAGTTAAATAAACTATAGTCATGTAAAAACTTTAGATGCACAAATTCCAGATAATTATATTCGAGAGTTAGCGAGTAATCAAGAGCCGAGCACGAAGTGCGAGGCGAATACCATAACAATCTTTTTATACCCTTCAAAATACCTTTTGAAATGGACAAAAAAGAAAAGCCAGTTCAAGATAAAGACTTGCAGGAACTTCTTGAACAACACGGGGTTTTTGGAGCAGAAGCACATTATCAAAAACATTATGACTCGCGTTCTTTAGATATAAATCATATGGAGCGAGATTATCAGCAAGTTAATGAATTTCTAAGAGCTAAAAAATAGTTTAATTATATTTATGAAAAAAAATAAAATCTTAAATTATTTATCAGCAGGAATAATTGCAATTTCCTCAGCAGGTTGCTTTGAAAAGGTTCAGGCAATTCAAGAACAAAAAACTAATGTTCCAATAACTCAGGCTTCAATTTCCCAAGGCATTTATTCAAACCCAATAATCATTGACCCCGGACACGGAGGTTTAGATTCAGGAGCTTATGTTGATAAGGTTTCTGAAAGTTCAATAACTTATGATATCTCTGTTCGCCTAAAAAAAGCTCTTGAAGAAAATAATTATTCAGTTTATCAAACAGTTTTTAATAAAACACTTGGTTTTGAACCTCAAGATACTTTAAACAACCTAAAAGATTCTTATTTAGTTTATAGTAACAGAGAAACTTTTGACTTAACTAAAAAAGCATTAGATGAAAGATGTATGGTAATCAAAGAACTTACTCAAAATTCAATTAATCCAATGCTTGTCAGTATTCATGTTAATTCTGCCTCTCCAAAAATTAAAGGTGCAGATATTTTTTATCCATTAAATAAAGATTATTGTTCAATTAACGGGGAAATAACCTCCAAGATTTTAAGCCAAAGAATAAATACCTCTTTTTTAGAAAATAATGTTCTAATTAATTATGATGCAAAACTAGAACCAGATGAAATATTCGCAGATTATCTTCCAAATCTTGGCAATGTTCACGGAACAATTCATAGCAATGGATATAGACTTAAAATTTTCAGCAAAACAAGTTTAACAAATTTAGAAACAAAAATTCTCATTGAAGTTGGAAACCTTCAGAATAAAGATGACCAAAAAAGACTTTTAGATTCAAATGAAAGGCAATTAATTGCAGATTCAATTGCCAAGGGAATTATGGACTATGATAAAAATGAAGGTTCAGAGTTTTACAGATTTAAAAATACCAACAATCTTTATAAATAACCTCTAAGGAGCTTAATCATGGCAACATCTCAAATGTCAAGTGAAGAAAGCGAAGATTCACAAATCAAAAAGTTAGAATCACTTATGCAATTAAGAGCCAGCCAACTTGATAGAAAATTAAAGTTAACTAATATTTCTGAATATAGAGAAATTATTGAGGAGGAAATGGGACAAGATTATGATAAACTTGCTGAACAAAGAGAGAGAATTTATATGAAAGATATTATTTACAGGCAATTATCAAAAAGATTAGGTGAGTTGTATTTAGGGGAAACACTTTAGTTTATTAAGGCCAATCTATGAAGAATTATTTTGCAGTAATTTGGAAAATTGCTTGCAAATGATACCTTGCTTCTGTTAAAAAATCTACTTTAGAAGTCTCTTTAAATCCTTCTCTAGGTTTGCTTGATTTTATTCCTAGTTTTGATTTTAATTCTATACTCTTCTCTTGAACTTCAGATAATTTATTTTTTAAATTTATTAAGTAATATTCTGCTTCATCAGAATTATTATTGCATATATTTTCTAATAAATAATTTAAATTATCTTGATTTGACCAATAAGTATATCTTGATTTATAGTCTGCTTCTCTAAAACCATTTATAGCTAAGTCCAAATAGTCTTTCAAATATCCTTTAATAATCTTATAAGCACTTATTTTTTCTTGAAATGGATATTTTGCATCTATCTCTTGCATAAATTTTCTAGCTTCCTCATTTATTTGTTCTGCTCGTTCTATTAGTCGAGATGATTCCTCAGATAGTTGAGAAGTTATTTCATCTAAACTTTTACAATTATCTCTTCTTCCTTCTTTTCTTAATTCAATAGTATTTGTCATTTTTTTCTCCTTTTGTTTTTTGTTTGTTTAGTAGTTATTGTGTAACTACTTATTAATAATTACATATCTAGAAGGTATATAAATATTTATGGTAATGTTATACTACCATATTATAACAAGATTTATATAGACTGATATTCTTGCGAAATAATGAAACTTGAAATACTAAAGAAAATAGGATTATCAGAAGGGGAAATTAAAATATATAATGCATTACTTGAGATAGGAGTAACTTCAATTAATAATATTCATGAAAAAGTAGGAATAGATAGAAGAAATATATACGATATTTTAAATAAACTCATTGAAAGAGGGTTAGTTTCTTATATAGAAGAAAATGGTAAAAGAGTTTTCAAAATATCTAATCCTGATAAAATCTTAAGTTATATTGAAGAGAAAAAGTCTAGTTTAGATGAAGTTAAAAGCGAAGTTGAAAAGATTATACCTTCTATGCAAGATATTTTCAAATCAAAAAAACAAGAATTATTTGCAGAAATATTTAAGGGTGCTGAAGGATTAAAAGCAGTTTGGGATGACTTACTTAATTATGATTCAATTTATTGGATTGGCTCGGGATTATATGTTCCTGACAGATTTCCAGCATATTGGAAGGAATGGAATCAAAGAAGAATTAAAAGAAAAGTAGGAAGTTATCATTTATTTAGATATGAAAAACGAAAAGAAGTAAATAAAAAACTCTTTACCACTTGTAAATTTCTTCCACTTGAATTTTCTGGCAATCCTACTGTTACAGTCGTTTATGGTGATAAAGTGGCTCAGATGATTTTGGGAGAAAATATAAGTGTTTTTGTAATAGAAAGTAAAGAACTTGCTGAAAATTATAAAAAGTATCATAAATTTCTGTGGGATAAAGTTGCAAAAGATTAGTTATCTACTTATAATTTTATAAAATCAACACATTTAAAAAGGATTATTTATTATCGAAATAATGAAAGCTGAAAAAGGAAAAAGTGTTGCAATTGAATATACTGGAACATTCGATAACGGAGATGTTTTTGATACAAATAATCATGAAGGACATTGTCATCCATTAGAATTTGTTGTAGGTGCAGGAATGGTAATTCCAGGATTTGATAAAGCAGTTGAAAATATGGAAAAAGGACAAGAAAAAAAGTTTCATATTGAAGCAAAAGATGCATATGGTGAAAAAAGAGAAGAATTAATCAAAACAATTCCAAAAGGAGAAAATTTTCCACCTCAAGCAAAAGAAGGAATGATGATTGGCGTCGGCCCATCACCTGACAGACAAATTCCAGCAGTAATTGTTAAAATAACCGATAAAGAAGTCACTCTTGATTTAAATCATCCTTTAGCTGGAAAAAACTTAAATTTTAATATTAAAGTATTAGATGTAAAAGACGCAAGTGAAGAAGAACACGAATGTAATTGTAAAGAAGGCGAAGACTGTGAATGTGAAGACTGTGAATGTGAAAAAGATGAAAAGAAAAAGCCAAAAAAGATTTCTAAGAAAAAATAAGTGATAAAAAATGCAAAAAATTGACATTAAAAAAGATATCTCTGTGAGAAAATCAGGTATACATAATAGTGGAGTTTATGCAGAAGTTAATATTGTAAAAGGCACAAAAATTATTGAATATATAGGAGAGAAAATAACAAAAGAAGAAGCTGAAAAAAGAGAAAATAATACTTATCAATCTTCTAAAAATAATTCAAATATAGGAGCAGATTATATTTTTGAACTTGATGATAAATTCGATATTGATGGAAATTTTGATTATAATACTGCGCGATTAATTAATCATTCGTGCAATCCAAATTGTGAAATAGAAATTTCAAATGGACATATATGGTTTCAAGCTAAAAGAGACATAAAAGTTGGTGAAGAATTAACATTTAATTATGGCTATGATGATTTAAAAAATTATAAAAAACATCCTTGCAGATGCGGTTCTAAAAATTGCGTAGGATATATTCTTGCAGAAGAGCTTTGGGATAAAATCAAGAAAGATAAATAAAAAATAAAATAAATAATTATATTAATTTATACAATTTTAATCAGACAATAATTTTAGATTTGACATTTAAAGTTTATTATAAACTTTAAGCCAAGAAAACTTTCAGTTTTCTGGATCCAAAGAATCTATGATTCTTTTGGCCACAAGAATTATTAATTCTTGATGTTTCTAGATAATCTCTGATATTTCGCGAAGCGAAATAGTATCTAATAAATAATCCATAAGGGTTTATGCTTCACAAAACCCTCCTAATTTTCATATTATTAAATATTAATTAATAGATTTTCAGGATATAATTACCCATAAACTTTAGATGTGAAATTTCCTAAAAGTATATAATCAGTTTTGCTCTGCAAAACTGTATAAGTAAATGTACCATAAAATTTTTTCAGAGAAAAAATCTGCCTAATTTTTATGATGTTTAATTGTTTATTAGTAAGTTTTATATTTTAATTTTATAATCATATAATAATTTCAAACACAATATTTTTAGATTATATATTAACAAATTTTATTCGAAAATTTGCATAAATTCTGCGAGCAATTAACTAACTTTTTATTTTACGAGTAAGGTTTTTGACTTTAAACTTTAAGATAATCATCAAGGTTTGATTCAGTATATTTTGTTTCACTTTTTTTAATTCTTTCAATTTCTCTTCTTGCTTTGTAACTCATTAAACTAGTTGTAAATACCAAAAATGCAAGTGTTCCATTAACTAATACTTTATTATCTCTTGAACTTATATCTCTAAGATATTTTTCCATACCTGCTTCTGTTTTAGTATTATAACTTGATTTATTTATTTCTATTTTAGAAGTATCATAAGCTTCTTTTCCAATAATTCCTGCTCCTACAATACATCCAATAACCATTAGCCTTTCTATGTTCCTTAATATTTTCATTTTAAATCCATATACATTTGAATATGTTTTATTCCAACCTCTTCAAAAGGTTCTCCCTTTGCTTTAAAACCAAATTTCTCATAATAATTTTTTAAATAATACTGAGCATCAAAGTAAATTTCACCTACATTTTTTAATTTACAATAATCAATTGTTGAATTCATTATTTCTTTACCAATACCTAGTTTTCTATATTCTTTTAATACTGCTAATCTTTCTAATTTTGCCTTTCCATCAAGAAATCTTATTCGTGTGCAGCCAACATAAGTATTATCATATTTTGCAACAAGATGGTCTGCCATATTATCTAATCCATCTTTATCTGATTTTTCATCAATTCCTTGTTCTTCTGTAAATACCTTTTTTCTTATATCCAATATATCTTCTAATTCTTCTTTATTTGCTAAATATACTTGTAGATTTTCCATTTTATATTATCAATTAACCTATTATTTTAGTATTTAAGGTTTTAGTCTTCAGAACAAATTATTTCTGTTTCATTCTATGTCTCATTTCTAAACTTATTTCAAGCTTTCCAACAGGAGATTTATTTTCAGATCTATTCTCAAGTAAGTTCATATGATTTTTAAATACTTCTTTTAAATCTTCAACATAATCTCTAAAACGCGGAGAAAGCCCACCTAAAATATATTCTTCTTTATTTGTTTCTTCCATTCTTCCCTCTTCACTCATTATAACTTGTCCGTCTTTATATGTTAATGTTATTTCCATGTTAATTTTCAAAAAATTATCTATTTAAATATTTATATTATTATTTTTCAGAATTCTTTTTAAAAAAACAAAATAAAAGACGAGTAAGGTAACTTATTGTGGCTTTTAGTAACTGCGAGCTGAACACGTCGTTGCCTTCGTGCTTACACTCCAGTTCTATCGACGCAGTCTTCTTCTGCGGCCTAAATTGTCTCGTTTTGCGGATGGCTTCGTGCTTAGATGCTTTCAGCACTTATCCATACAATGCGTAGCTGCGCAGCTTGCTTCATAACAACTGCTACACCAGAGGCATCCGAGTCAGGTTCCTCTCGTACTACTAACTCGTTCCACTCAGACAATAACACATCTAGTAGATATCATACAAACTGTCTCACGACGTTCTTAACCCAGCTAACGATCCCTTTTAATGCGTGAACTCCGACACCCTTGGTAGCTTATGCACTACCAGGTTAGGAAGAGCCGACAGCGATGTACCAAACCGCGCCGTCAATATGGACTATCGGGCGCGACAAGCCTGTTATCCTTGGGGTAACTTTTCTGTCACATTCGCAATCTATTAAAAATTGTCGAAGGTTCGCTAGAACCAACTTTCGTTTCTGCATTCCTTACTGTGTAGAATACAGTTAGATAAGCTTTTGCTCTTGCACTCAACTCCAGATTTCCACCCTGGATGAGCTTATCTTTGTGCCCTATAGATATATTTTCTACAGGGTGCCGCCCCAGCCAAACTGCCCACATGCTGCTGTCCTCTCGAAAGAGTAAGTAGCTTCTTAAACGATAAGTAGTATTACAATTTTGCTCCCCGTTTGCCTAAGCTTAGGTTCGACGCTCCTACTTATTCTATGTATCATCGAAAAAGTCACAACAACAAGCTGCAGTAAAGTTCCACAAGGTCTTAGCTTCCCACTAGATGTCACCGGCATTTTCACCGGTCAGTGATTTCAGAAGGTTTTAGTTAGGGACAGTGACCACCTCGTTAAACCATTCATGCAAGTCGCCATTCAGACGACAAGGTATTACGCTCATTATGTTACATCATTTTATGATGATTTGTTATTTCTAACAAACTCTGAATATCGCTATTCAGTTCGGACTATATCTTCTAAAAATATTCTTGCTCACTTCGTTCGCAAATTATTGCTTCGAAATTGACTTTGTCAAATTTCTTTGCTAAAATAAATCTAATGTTAAATGTTTATTACATTATTTCATTAAATTCAACAATCACGCGAAGCGTACAATTTTCTTTTTAGTCTAACATATAGTCTCTGAGGATTCTAGATATTTTAGATTTGGTTTACGATTCATTTCTTTAATAAATTTAGCAATGTTATCAAGTCCATTTTTTGTAAGATGTTCTTTTTTATTCATTAAATTAATTACTTCTGAAAAAATTTCAAAATCTTTTCTTTTTGAAGTATTCAATTTATTTTCTTTAAAAAATTCAACAATTTTATTTAAATTGTTTAAACCTCTTACTCTGAATTCTTTTCTTGTTCCATGAAAATCTGTTCGATTGATTTTTACATCACCGAAATTAAAATATTCTTTTATTTTATAAAGAACATTTTCATCTTTTTCATGTTGAACAATTCTAAATTCAGGAAGAACTTGCCACCCTAAACTCATTTCAGGAATTTTATTTATGGAGATATGAAAACATCCTTCTCCATCTGTAAAACCTACAATCCATGAACTATCTAGTCTTTCCTGCTGATTATCTGCACTCATTATATTTTCACGCGAACCAAGATTAAAAACTTTATTCTTAATTTTGTCGTCGTAACATGAGATTCTCCAGATTTTCCAGCATTTAGTTAGATTTTTCTCTATTTCGGTTTATTTTTTTCTATTTACTTTAACTATAACTCTTAGAGCATCGAATTCGTAAGAATTTGATGTAAGGCAATCGTAATCTTTTACCTTAAGAGGGTCATAGTTACCCCCGCCGTTTGATGGGCATTAGCTCCCTTGAAAAGGAGTTTCAGACACCACCACTGGACAGGTCTCACCGAGTATATACATCCTTTCGGATTCGCACTCGGCTATGTTTTTGGTAAACAGTCGGGCGGTCCTTGTTACTGAGATCTACAAATGCCTTCTAATATCAAAGACAATTATAGACACCCTTTATACCGAAGATACAGGGCCAATATGCCGAATTCCCTTAACTAATTTATACCTTTCATGTCTTAGCCTATTAAGCTAGAACACCTGTGTTGGTTCTTGGTACAGCTTATTTAATTCTATATATATAACTTTTCAATGGCTCCTAGAATCTGCAGTTCTCGTCGGTAGATTCATCTATTTCTTATCATTACGATCCACAAATTTCTCTACTCAAATTTCCTTTAGGAAACCTGCATATCTTAAAGCAATTATATATCATAACAAATTAAATTAGTTCAGGAATATTAACCTGATTGCCATCGATGTACTCAGTTAAGGTACATCTTAGGTGCTGACTAACCCTTGGTTAACGATTAGTGCCAAGGAAACCGTGTTCTTACGACATTTTCCATTCTCAGGAAAATTTGATCCTACTCCAGCCAAGATTTTCGTTCCTTCTCGCTCCACCCCTCCTCTCAGAAAGGCTTCTACGCAAAAAAGACGCCAGTTTACCAGAACACTCATCTGAGTGCCTCCATAGTATCGGTAGTATGCTTAGCCCCGTCCATTTTCAAGGCCTAGAACCTCAATAGGTGAGCTGTTACGCTTTCTTTAAAGGATGGCTGCTTCTGAGCCTACCTCCCTAGTGTCTCAGGTTCAAGACACTTTTTGATACACTTAGCATACATTTTGGGACCTTAACTACGGTCTCCCTTGTTCGGGTCTCGGAACAGGACCTTACGCCCTGCCCCCGTTTCTTATTTTATACAGTATACAAATTCTGAGTTGGAAAGAGTTCCGTAGGGAAAACCCTCTGCAAACTCCATCCGTACTTTACCTCGTATACAAGCAAAATAAGGCTATACTGAGGCATATTTCAACTGGAACCAGCCATCGCCAGATTCGAGTGGCTTTTCACCCCTATTCGCGAGTCATCCAAGTGCATGCACACAACAACGGTTCGAGCCTCCATTTCTTTTTCAAGAAACTTCGCTCTGCTCACGAATAGATCATCTGGCTTCGGGTCAACTCCCCGTGACTAACGCCCTTTCAGACTCGCTTTCGCTACGGCTTCAAATATTAACCTTGCCACAAAGAGTAACTCCTTGGCCCATTTTTCTAAACGTACGCTACAACTGCTGTCTTGCGACAACTAGCAGTAGCAATCTGTCGCTGTTAGATTTCAAGTCTTTTAACTCTCGATTAAGAGTACTTTTCAGCTTTCCCTCGCGGTACTCGTGCGCTATCGGACTTAAGTTCATGTTTAGGGTTAGCGGTTAATCCCGCCATATTCATACCTCCAATTCAGGAGATACTACTCGTTTGAAGAACTTCATATAGTCAAATTTACGAGACTATCACTCTCTATGGTGGTGCGTTCCAGCACACTTTAATTTTTCTACTTAGAAATTGACCTTCACCACATCTCAAATCATCTTTCGACAATAGATTCGGTTTGCCCTGTTCCCTTTTCACTCGCTGTTACTAAGGGAATCATTAATTTATTTTCTCTTCCTGCCGCTACTAAGATGTTTCAGTTCACGGCGTATGCTTTCCTTTCGGAATTGTCTTGCGACTGTGTTGCCTCACATTAGGATATTCTAGGTTCAAAGCTCGCTTGCAGCTCGCCCAGACTTTTCGCAGCTTGCCACGTCCTTCATCGCAACTTAAGCCAAGCTATCTGTCTAACAGCATATAGGATCCACATTCGGTTAAATTATTATTTTATTTACTTCTTTTAACTTCTTGTGGGAAGTTACCTTACTCGTCTCATAAATTGAACATGAGTCCAATCTCAACTCCCTCCGCAACTTTTTATTTCGCGAAGTTCATATTTGTTTCTTCAGGTTTGTTAAAACCTAAGATGTAAAAAATCTTAAAGACTTTTTACCGTTGGTAATCAGATTTTACTCTGAATAAAAATAGTAGCCAGAAATCTATCTCGCGCAAACATACTTTACAGTATTTTTTGCGTTTGATGAATATTTGCTGATTACCATTTTATATTACCTTGAGAATAAATGGGTTTAAAAAGCTTTCGTAGATTTTTTCTAAGAATTGCGACGAAAATAAGTGTATAAAATTTTAAGCAATTTCTCTTCTTATAATATTATTTTAACTTATAGAGGAAATTATTTCATTAAATAATCTTCATATCTAGATTTTTACAATTTTACTATAACAATCTTTAAATAACTTCAATTAAATTTATAAAAATGGAAACTTATAGAATAAATTCAAAGAGAAATGGTATTGGGATAAATCATATATATTCCAAATTTGATAATAATGGATTAAATGAAAAAGAGTTGGAAAGTAATTATAAAATTCCACAAGAGGTAATGAATGTTTCTAATTATCATTCAAGAATAATGGGATATTACTTAAAAATTAATGATATTTCTACTAAAATTAGTATCAAAGATTAAAAATGGAACCAAAAAAAGAATTTGAAAGAGATTCGCGAAATATTTGGGTTGGGCTTGAAGTAAAAACGGGATTATCTCCTACAACTTCTATTTCTCCTAAAGAAAATGAAAAAACTCTTCAAAGAATTTTAGATTATAGTAAACAAATTGCAAAAGATTTAGAACTTCCTGCTGGAAGTGAAATTGAAATTTATTTGAAACTGCCTGAGAGTTATAATAAATAGTTTTATTATCAAATACTTTAAAAACCATTAATAATATGTATTTGTATGGGCCTGTAGTCTAATGGTAAAATTCCTCGTTTGCAACGAGGAGCTCTGGGTTCGATTCCCGGCAGGTCCATAATAAATAAATTGAATGAAATGAAATTTATTTGGAACTGACGGCACTAAGAATTTTTTCAGAAAATTCTTTCAGCCGGCAGGTCCAGAAATTAGAGGAATATATAAATGAAAAATAAAAATTTCTTTTATTTGCAGTATAATAAGATTAACTGGCAAAATCAAGAAAAAACTAAAATAAATAATTTTGTAAATAATTTTATTATTAAAGAAATTATATCTAAACATCATTCTCAAAATATCCATATATTTGATATTGGTTTTGGAATTGGTTTTTTCTTAAAAATGTTATATCAAAATCTGAATAAATCGTTTAAAGATATAACTCTAGCAGGATGTGAACCTTCTGATAAAAATTATAATTATTTTGTTAAGAAAAAACCTTTAATATCTGGAAAAAATGTTAAGTTAAAAATTTATAATAAGACTTTTCAAGATATGCAGATTGATGATAAATTTGATTTTATCACAGCAATTTATGTATTTCCTCATTTTTCACCTGAAGATTTGGAAAAAATTACACAAAAAATTTATTCTATGTTAGATGAAAAGGGAAAATTTATTTTAGTAGTAGCAAATGAAAAGTATCTTGAAGAAAAACTTAAAGATAAAAGAGACCTTTGCATAGAAAATAATACTATTAAAATAGATAGTAAAGAATACAAAGAAGTATTGCATTATTCAGATATTCCTCAAATAGGCAAACTAATAGATTATAACAGAGAAGAACAATATTATCTTGATTTGTTTAATAAAAAAGGGTTTGAATTAATTCAAAAGAAAGATTTAGATGATAATGGGTTTATTTGCACAGTTTTTGTTTTTCAAAAAAAATAACTTACCAAGAATTTTTAATTCTTGAGTACCTGGCAGGTCCGGTTTTTTTAAACACCATAAATAATTTAAAAAGAACTATTTTTGATGTTCATGGGAAAAAAGGCAATAAAACCAAAACCTGTCTCTAAATTAGCAGATTTGGCAGAAGCTAGTGGAGAATTTAGGCGTATATTTTATGGAGGAAGTAGCGGGTGTCAACCCGGTTCTTGGGTTACAGTATTAAAAGAAAAATTAGAAGCAAAATTTAGAGTTGAGGCTGAACCGCGTGCAAAATCAATTGGGTATAATCCTCTTGGAACTGAAAGATCAAGAATAACTTATCTTTTAATTCATAGAACTGATTCACCCATTTACTATGGGCCTTGGGATTCAAAAGAATTATCTGGGACTAATTATCATAGTTTTGAAAATGACCCTCAAGATGTAAGGGATTTATCTAGGTTAATTGTGAAATATTTTTCAAGATAAAAATAAAAAAACTACTATCTAAAATAATAAGTAATTTAATATATTAATTTGCAACACAGGTCAATAAGCGCAGGGCACCAATGGTTCCCTACCACTCTACCCTCCTTTTAATTGTGAAATTTTCTTCAAAATCTCATCATATAAAAACTTATAAAGCATTATCAAAAGTAATTAAAATGGGAAGTAGGGATTTAAAAAAAGTTGAAATACCTGAAAGTTTTGAAACAATAGAAAATCTTGTAAAAAGTGGAGAGACAATTTTATTTGAAACTTCTGCTGTTCTTAATAGTTATATTATGGATGAAAAAGCAATGGAGCTTCCAAAAAAAATTGATAAAGCAAATAACGATACTTATTTCTATGAATCTCTTAAAAATTATATTAATGAAGATTGTGAAATTTATTTTACTAGAAGTACAATTGAACAACTTACTGATGCAGCCCAAGCAGGTAATGATTATAGAAAAAAGAAAATTAGAAATTTAAAAACACATGATGGTGTTGGAAGACAATTATTAGATTTACATAGGGCAAGAAAAAAAAGAAATGTAACATTAAAAAGATTAATTGATTTTGCTGAAGACAAAGATAGAATAATTAATTTAGATAAATCCTCTTGCCTTTATAGAGGATTAACTTTGGAATATTCAAAATTAAAGGAAAAATATAAATTAAGTGATGCTAACTGGGATTTTATTGCTTCTGGAGCAATCTCCTCAAAAGATAAAAAAATAAATCTAGTTTCAAATGATAGTGGAATTTTTTCTATTTGGCATATTCTTTTAAGAGGAGATAATGGTTTTAACAAAGAGAATTTGAATATGTATCGAAGAATTGATTATACATATATTCAGAAGTTAGATCATTAGTTTTTAGAATAAAAAATATTAAATTTATATATAATTTTTTAAAAAGATTACCCTGCATATGAAACCAAGTTTTCCTAATGCATCACCTTCCTTTAGATATCGCTCAGGAGTATATTAATTTAGAAATATCATGTAACATTGTTTAATATAAATTAATTATTCCAATTTTAATCATATAAAATATTTAGATGCATAGATTCCAGATAAAGGAGATGGTCTAACCAGGAGAATTAAAAATTCTTTGGCCACGAGAAACAAAATCCAAGTTTCTCTTGGGGAAGAACCCGTGTCCTACAACTTAAAGTTGTACTTTATTTCAAGTTCTTCTTACTCACAAAGTGAGCAATTAATTAATTCCTATTTCACTTTAAATCAACCGAGAAAAAATCCTTTTCACTAAAATACATCGGAGTGTAAGAATTATATTGTATCGGACCTTTTATTTTTGTCGCAAGAGTTCTCACAAGCATATTAACAACATCTTCTTCATTTGGAACAAAATAATACGAGTTGTTTTTAGTAAATTCTTGTTTCTCTTCTTTTCTTGGAGATGCTAAAACACTATTAATTACCGGATGAATATCAATAAGCATTGTTTCACCAAAATTAAATTTTTGCATTGTTTTTGCAAACACTGATTGCGGAGTGTGAGTTGTCCATGCATATCCAAAATGACTATCATTTTTTGTTGTTACAAAATAACTTATAACAACTTCATCATTAAAACTTCTCCACATCATTGGATAAGCACCTTCACGAATTTCTCCGTTATGCAAAAGCAGAGATTCATTTTGTCTCATAAATTTTATTTTTTCTTTATCAGGCATTTCTTCATATAATCCTATTTTAAAACTTTCATCGTCGTAAACTGCAATTGAAGCTAAGCCATTAATCGGTTTATCGATTGTTTTTCCTTCTAAAATTAATCCTGCTCTTTTATCTTCACCATTAACTTTTCTTGTTGTATCTTGATTCCAGAATGTTCCATTAAATAATCCAACTAAATTATTTCTTTCTTCAGGAAGAATTTTTGTATACCATGATTTTACTTCTATTCCTTCACGTGGAGCGCATTTTGCACTTTCTTGATCTCCGTTTTCATGAATAAGTAAATAACTTCCTGCATGAAATCTTAATTTAAATTCAGATTTAGGAAATAAACTAATATGCAGTTTTGATCTTTCTATCATATAACCTTTTTCTTCTGCAGTATAAACTTTTTTTATTCCTTTTTTCTGATATTCTTCACTAACTTCATCAACATATTTTTCAAGAGGAATGTTTAAATCTTTTAAATGATATTCTGCACGATAATAAGTTTTATTTCCTATCGGAACCGGAACCCATCCACTTTCATCTGCACCATCACATTTTTTTACATTTTCTTTTAAAGGAACATTATTTTCTTTTATTTGCTGATAGTCAAACTTCCAATCTGCAGTCGGATATCCCATATTTTTTATATAATATTTTGCACCAAAAACCCAATACGCTCTGCTTTTTACAAAACCCGGATTTGCTCTTTCATCAATAACAACTTGCTCTTCTAATCTTTGCATAAATGAAGCCTGAGGTTTTGCTTCTTCACAAATTGCATTACTCGTTGTTAACAGCGAACCTGCTGAAATTAATAATCCTGCTAATCCTGAAATTATTTTATTTTTCATAGATTTTTTTGATAATTTTTATTTTATCAGAACTCTTTCTTTAAAATGTTAATGTATGCGAAGCAGTTATTGTTTTTATTATGACTCAAAAATATTTTAGGAGGTGATCCATCTGCAGGTTCCCCTACAGATACCTTGTGACGACTTAACCTACCTTGTCTTACAAAATTTCGTCCTAAAAAAGCCTCAACAATGCAAAACTCGGTTGGTTTGACGGGCAGTGTGTGCAAGGGGCAGGGACATATTCACTGTTCTCTGATAAAGAACAATTACTACAGATTCCGGTGTCATGAAGCTGGGTTTCAAGCTTCAATTCAAACTAGGCTGGATATTAAAAGATTAGCTCCTCCTTTCGGAGTTGCATCTCATTGAATGCAGCATTGACGCGCGCGTGTAGCCCAGGGGATTCGGGCCGTACTCACCTAACGTAGCCCATCCCTTCCTCCGTATTACTACGGCAGTCTATATAATGTTCTGTTTTAGCAGCAATTATACACATGGGTCTCGCCTGTTACCTGATTTAACAGGTCATCTCACGACACAGGCTGACGTCGGCCATGCAACTCCTCTCAGCGTGTCAGGTAAGCCCTTTAGACTGACCTTCATTCTGCTGTCGCTCCTGGTAAGGTTCACGGTGTAGAATCTAATTGAACCGCACGCGTCACCTGTTGTAGTGCCCCCCCGCCAATTCCTTTAAGTTTCGGTCTTGCGACTATACTTCCCAGGTAGCACACTCTACGCCTTCGCTACAGCACCAATGTCTCTCGAGGAGATACTGATGTTTAGTGTGCAGTGTTTACTGCTAGGACTACAAGGGTATCTAATCCTTTTCGCGACCCTAGCCTTCATCTCTCACTGTCAGATCCATGCTCGTAAGATGCCTTCGCTGTTGTTAGTCTGATTAAGATCAACGTATTTTACTACTACCTTAACCATACTTCTTACGTCTCCTGGTCTCTAGCAATGTAGTATCTCCTGCACGCCTTATACTTAAGATATAAGATTTCACAAGAGACTTACAAAGCAAGCTACAGATGTTTTAGACCCAATAATTGTGGTTGCGACTCGAACCGCTGGGATTACCGCGGCGGCTGGCACCAGTCTTGCCCGGTCCTTATTCGTCTACCTTTTTACAGTAAACAAAAGTTTCTCATATTGAGAAACACTCTGGCTCGCTCTGTCACGCTTGCGCGCATTGCAGAAGATTCTTAACTGCTGCACCCCGTAGGGCTAGGAATAGTGTCTCAGATTCCTTCTCAGGGCTCCTTCGCTAAAAGCCCTTACTGATCATTGGCTTGGTGGGCCTTTACCCCGCCAACTACCTAATCAGCCGCAGCCCCATCTTAAGACCTTACGTTTCAAAGATAACTCGTTCCAGAAATCATCTTCTATTAAGCATTATCCTCAGTTTCCCGAAGTTATTCTTAATCTTAAGGAAGGTTAGCTACGTGTTACTGAGCAGTTCGCCTTCTTTCGAAAGACTTGCATGTCTAAGTACAAACCAGATAGCCGCAACCGCCAGCAGGATAAACTGGAATTAATCAATTTATTCTGTTTAACTTTTGAATGTACAAGTTGTTCAAAAGTGATTGATGCAAAACATATAACCTTAGTTATATATTCCAAAAACTCGGAAAAGTTTTTGGTGACCTAATCCTCCGACGGATGGTTTAATTTTCTATATTATTATATTATTGAGAAATACAACAAATGACTGCTTCGCATACATCATACCTTATCTTGCGATATTCGTCGTACGTAAGGCACTCATTAAATGAATTAACATTTTATATCTAAGTTTAATAAAATGTGTTTATAAACCTTTCGTCATTTTTCAATAATTTTTGCGACGAGAAATTTACTTTTGAAATTTTTTTATTTCAAATATTATTTAAACTTCATTTCCCTTATCTTCTCATGCCCATCTTCACGATTCAACAACATCACGCACACAAACTCCATTGGGATTTTCGCCTCGAGATGAATGGAAAATTAAAAAGCTGGGCAATAACAAAAATTCCTTCTAAATCAAAATCAATTAAGCGCCTTGCAATTCAAGTTCCTGACCATCCATTTTCATATAGAAACTTCGAAGGGGAAATAAAAGAAGGTTATGGAAAAGGCACAGTTAAAATCTGGGACAAAGGAAAATATAAATTAGAATCTAAAAATAAAGATAAAATTGTTTTTCAGCTAAAAGGAAAAAAACTAATTGGAAAATATGTTTTAATCAAGACTAATTATCAAAAAGATAGCTGGTTGTTTTTTAGAGTTGAATAATTTTATTTATAAAATATTATTAAGAAATGTTGTATCTAAATGTATTATATGATTATAACTTGTATAAACTGGCATAGCTTTATAATAACTTAATAAAAATCAGGCAGATTTTTCCAGAGGAAAAATTATATTATGTGTTTACTTGACCCGCTCGCAAGCTCGCGGGAGATTGCAAGTTTTCTTCGAAAACTTGTTATAATAATATCTGGAATGTTACATCTAAAGTTATTATAATTATTAATTAAACTAATTAATCTAAATTTAAGTAATGTAAAATTATATTATTTACTTAACCTCTTGCATTCAACTTTTAATAGAAGCATCAATTGCCTCATAAAACCATTTACCAATTTTTCTATCGATATCTGCTTCAACTAGATAAAGCCCAGGACAATCTAAAGTCATTTCCATTATCCTGCCTTTAGAAGTTATATCAACTCTTTCAACAAATGAAGGAGAATTAATTGTTCTTATTGCATTTTTAGCAATTTTAATTTCATCTGAATTAGGATGATATCTTGTTAAACTTTCAACGCAATCTTCATTGCTTTTAAATTCTCCAGCTCGTGGTTTTTTTAACATTGCATATTTAAATTGTTTATTAAAAAAGAATAATGATCTTTCTCCATCTTTTATTTCTGGCAAATATTCCTGAATTAAAAATGTTTTATCACTTAAATTACTTTTTTTTAAAAATTCATTTACTTCATCATATTTATTTTTTAATTTTGCAACACAATATCCTCCATCCCCATCTATTGGTTTTACAACAACTTCTTCATTAAATTCTGTTAACGCTTCTTCAAGATTAGAAGATTTTACAATTTTAGTTTTAGGAAAAGGAAGAGAATATTGTGTATAATATTTTTTGTCTGGAAATTTAACATATGTTTCAGCAGGATTAACTCCCCTAATTTTTTCAGAAGCCATTTTATTAATTATTGGCCAAACTTTATCATATTTTACATGAGTTGATGAAGGCGTTGGAACTTCAACAATTATTGAACTATCAAATTCTTTTATATTTTTATCGCAATATTTTTCTATTTTACTATTAAATCCATTTTTAAAATCAAGATTATCTTTAACATCATTCCAATCGCAAAATGTAATTTCGTCTTTTCTAATTTTTTTCATAGAATCAACAAGCATTTTGTCAGTTACATAGCAGAAATCAAATGGTTTTTTGAAATATCCTAAAAATAATAAGTTCATTTTTCAATTAAAGTTGGTATTAACCCTCCTCCTTGAGATAAATTAACAATATCTTTATTTAGAGAATATCTTGTTAAATACCCTGCAACTTCACATTGTTTTATTTCTCTCTTATTAAAATCATAACAATAAGAAACATATACTCCTGTATCATAAGTTCCATTTCCCTCTTTACCTAAAATTGTTCTAACCGGGAATTTATTTGTATGAATTCTCTGTTGCAATATTGCATTTCCTTCAGGAAGAGATTTTGGAGAAATTATAACTCCTTTTCCACAATGAGTATCTTTTAATTTTAACACATATTCAGAACAATCTTTCAAATTTCTTCCTTCTTCTAAATCAATAATTTTTGGCAAATATTTATCAACTTTGGAATTTGTTTTTGATAAAAATCTTAGATCCTTATCTTCAAGAAGCATTGTTAAAAGAGAATCAAAAAGGAATGATTTAGATTGAAGCATTTCTCTACAAAAACTTTCATTTTTGAATAAAGAATCATCATCTCCATTTGTCCCATCAAGATGTTTTAGATAAAATGCATCTACAGGTTTACCTAAATATTTTGTTTTCTTTCCTTTATTAAATTCTATTTCTTTATATTCTCTCTCAGGAACTATAATTACTTCCAGTGGAGAAAGTGAGTCGCGAATATATGGCCTATCAGAACTATCAGATAGTTGTTTTGAATAATCATCTCTTGTTAAAAGAACTATTCTTTTTGCATTTCTTTCATCCATTCTTTTTTTTACATGCATTAAAGGAGATTCATAATAAAACTTTTCTTTTAATTCAGGAAATAACTGCATAATTGCTGCAGCAGATTCAGTTGATTCAATTAATGCTCCAACATTTACAAAATTCATTTCAACTAATTTATATTCACATCCTTCTTTTAGAAAATCATATCTTGCATTGCCAGAAAATAATGTTTCATTTGTTTGCATTTTTGAAAGGAAATCATTTATTTTAGAGATAGGTATTTCTACTGTCCCATTAAGATAATTTTCAAACCGAGAAAATGCAGCTTCTGTTAAATCTCTGCACATTATTCTTATTTCTTCATGTTCTTTTTTCTTAATAATTCTTGGATAAATAGAAACATCTTCTGGGTCTTCTTCAATATAAACTTTTTTTTGTTTTAATATAGTTTTATAATTTTCAAGCTTTTTATCAGAATCTTTAACAAGCTTATCCAAGTTTATTCCCAGGTTATCTATTTTTCTTTCTTCAGATTTCATTTTATTTAAACTTAAAATTTTTATATACAAGATTTACAAGCCTTTCTCCATAGGAATTTAATCTTTTTCCACCATTATCAAGAACTTCCTTATAAGTATATATTCTGCAAAATTCGTCTGAATCTCTTAATACTTCTGTTCCATCAATAGGGACATCTCCTGCAATTATAATCTCATCATAAGATTGTGTCTCACTTAACATTTTTCCAGGTCCTTGATAAAAAAGTTTATTATCACTTAATTCATATCTCCCTGGCATTATAGAAGATTCTAAAATGCAGTTTTTTCTTGATTTATTGTGTAATAATATTTGTGAAACATTTAAGGGATCTTTTATTTTATTATATTCAAAAATAATTTCGGGGTCAACAGAAATCTCATCAAGATAAGGGACAAGATGGAAAAAAGATAATGGTATTTTCCCAGTTTCAATCTGTCTATCAACAACTAAAGAAGTTGAACCCTGAAATCTTGGATTTATTTCAGTAAAGTAAATATCTTCTCCTTCTGATATAAAATCAACACCATATACTCCATAATATCCTAAAGAACCTATCCATTTGCCAATTTTTTTTGTCATTTCAAAAATTTGATTCATTTGCTCTTCAGATAATTTTGATCCAATATGAAAATCATTTCCACAGTAGCCAAATTTTCTTGTAGTACATAATGGGTCTCCAATTATTTGAAAAGAAGGTTCTGAAAGAACTGTGAAATTTCTTGTTTTAACTGCATTAATATTAAGACTTGGGCCTTGTAAAAACTTCATGAATGTAACAGGTTCATTTTTATATTTTCCTTTTAATTCATTAAAAGAGGACTGACTATCAATTAGATATGAACCTGAACCAGAAGCAGAATCATCAAACTGAACAAAAAAAGGCAGACCATATAGTTTTGAAACTTTATCAAAACTATCTTCTTCAAGAACTCCTTCAATTCCCGGTATAACTTTTATTCCTTGATTTCTTAATTCTCGTCTTACTTTGCTCTTTGTATCTAAAAATTTTTTTAGACGAGCAGGAGGATTTAATATTTGAACATTTGGATAATTTTTTGCTATTTCCTCTAAAACCGAAGTTGAATGATAGCAAACTAAATGTGTTGGTTGTCCATCAAATGATTTTAAAAATTCATCAATATATGGTTCAATTTCAGCAAGACTTGAATCAGTTCTTGTCTTGGTTTGTTTTTCAGTGGAAATTAATGAATATTTTCTTTCAAGAAGTTGACTTTCTTTTCCATATCTTGTGCTTGCAATTGCGTCGGGATATGCAAATTGTATTGATGAAAAATCAACAGGTCTTAATCCAATCCATGCTACAACATCATCTTTAAAAGACGTGTGTCTTTCAAGGTTTTCAAAAATTTCATTTGCATTTAAATTTTCAGGATTCATTTTGTAAACTAAAATTAGGTTGCCAACCCCTCCTTCTTTATAAAGATTTCGCTATTTATTGAAATAGAGTAGTAACGGGATTTGCAAGAAAACTAGAAAAAATACACTATTTCGCAAGCGAAATAAATATATTATTAGGAAATGTTACATCTAAACTTTTAATCTATCTATAAATTATTTAATTAATTAATCTAAATGTAAACATCATAAAACTCATATTGTGCATTTACTTAACTCAAAGCTTAAAGGAAATCCAAACCTTTTTAAACAACCATTATCTTCAAATTTTGAGGAGATAGTCCTCAGAACTTATTCTGAGAAAATTAAAATGGAAAGAAAATTAGTAAACCCAAAAAAAACTAGTAGAATTGTAAATAAAGGTAGCACAGAAATTAATTCAGCTCTTACTTTAACTAAAGAAGCAAATAATATAAAAAATTTAGAAGAAGGGAAAACATATTCAATACAAGAATTTCAAGAAATACTTGCACAAGCAGATGCTTTACAAGTTTATGAACAAGATTTGTCAAAAAATTCTAGATTAAACGAACTTCCAGATGAATTTCAAGAAGCTAAAATGTTAAGAGAAGAAAGTTTGTTCCGTGCAGCTGATCAATTAATGATTGAGCCAAAATATATTAAAAAAGCTCTTGAACTAAAAGTAACACCTGAGCAGGCAATAAATGATTTATCAGACTTTAATGCAATTCCATCATTTGATGTAGTAAGAAATACATATAAAAATGTTCTTTTAAATTCTCTTAAATTCACATTTCCTTTTATGGAATTTTCAGCTCTAACTGATGGATATGATACCGCCGTTTTAAATTTTAGTATGGAAATAAAGAAAACAATAAAAATGAGAAATATTTTTTTAAGAAGTTATTATGGAGAAATTAAAGAAACCGAGAAACTGGCAGAAATAAATTTAAAGCAGATTAGGGAGACAATAGATGGATTTATTGGCTCTAATTATACAATTGATTTTTATAGCCCTTTATTTTTAAAAGCATGTAAAAAAGATTTAAAACAATTAGACAATTATTTTAGAAAAGTTATTCCACGTATGCATAAGTTAAAAGCAAACTATTATTATAATCCGGGTTTAGAAGAGGTTATTAATGGCGATTTTGATAAATAGTAGAATTTCTAAGTTAAACTAATCTATTCATTATCAATTAAATTACTAATGCTTATTTTAAACAGCGTAAAATCAGGAAGATTTTTCCAAAGGAAAAATCCTATGGTGTGTTTCTTAAATAATCTCGCTCGCTAACGCTCGCTCGTAAATCCAATTTTTCTTCAAAAAATTGATATCTTAATATTTAGTAATCGGCACATCTAAAGTTATTACCCGATTATAATTTGTATAAACTATCCTAGCTTAATTATAACCTATATTAATTTTAACAGAATTATTTAATTTAGAAATTTAATCAAAAAATCATCTCAGCAATGGCTTAAGTGTCTTTACAAATTCTTTTTTCCTTAATCTTTCTAGAGCACTTTTTTCTATTTGTCTTATTCTCTCCATTGACACACCTAAAATATCTCCAACTTCTTGAAGAGTATATTCTCCTCCGTCATAGAATCCATATCTGTATTTCATAACTTCTCTTTGTTGTTCAGGTAGAGTTGATATTGCGTCTTCTAAAACTTCTCTCATTTCATTTTTTTGAACATCATTGTTAACTTGCCATTGTTCCCAAGAAACAAGTATATTATCAAGATAAGATAAGGGAACAAATTGCTCTGATGAAACTTTCTTTCCTAATTTATTCTTTATTAATCCAACATCCCATGGAAAAACTTCACATTGCATTAAATGTATCCCTTTCATAGCAAAATAATCACATATTTTTTCCTGATTTTCTTTAGTAGGATATGATCTCATTATTTCATAATTCATATAAGTCATTATAGGCAAACCAATTTCCCTTGCAAGTTGGTTTCCGCTTAATCCAAGTTTCTTTCTCGCATTTACCAGGATTTCGTTTTTTTGTCTTTCGTTGTTCATTTTATTTATTATTTAGAATTACTTTATAAATTTTCAGGCATCTTATTTTTAATAATATAAAGAGTTCCATTTGCAGTTATTACAGCAATATCTGTTTTTCCATCACCATCAAAATCTCCAGTAGAAATATCATATTCAGAACCATTATCAAAGTCTCCAACTTTTCCAAAATCTTTGAATGTATATTCAGGAGTTTTTACTGATGTTTTTCCAGATTCTAATTTTTCTGCCTGTTGATAATTTGTATAACTATCACAGCTAGAAAGCACTAACATTCCCGCAGTTATTCCAGATAATAATGTTTTTTTAATGTTCATTTTATTTCCCCTTTGCAATTATTCTTGCAAGTGTTTTTAATTCTTCGCTTGATAATGGTTCAAATAAAGTAACCGGTCCTACATTACTTTCACTTTTAGTTGGAACTAATGTTCTTTGTTCTTTGTAATTCTTAAAATCATGTATTCTTTCAGAAACAATTGCGCGAGCAAGAGCTTCTAAAGAAGGTTGATAAGTAGCACAATTTCCTGAACCATTAATGTCTTCAATATCAAACTTACAAGTAACATCTCCATTACTCCAAAATTCAGTTCTTTTATTTACTCTATAATCATATATCATTTTTATTTCCTTAATTTATCTGCAACTCTTCTTTCATATTCAGCAAGTGCAAACATTGCAACAGATGCTCCGCCTAAGAAAAGTGCACCTAAAGTTTGTTCAGGATGATTTGTAATATATTCCATAAGTCCTGAATTATCTACCCTAATTTGATTTAGTGCCATTCCTGAAACTAATCCTGTTAAAAATGTTCCGGCAGCTCCTGCAAGAGTATATTCACTTGCATTATCATTAGCAACTGCAATTTCTAAATCTTTATTTCCCTCAGAAATTTCTTCTGGTCTTAATAGCATCTTGTCTATTGCTTTTAATTCTTTGTTAATTAATCGGCCATATTTTGTTTCCATATTTTTTCATATTTTCCTGCTTTTTAAACCTTTCGTTTGTGTTACTACTATATGGTTAATATAAATAAAATGAGAAGATTATTTGTGATACTGCCTCGCTCGCTAACGCTCGCTCGGCGCTTTAAGATTGGGAATTTTGCTAAGCAAAATTCCTTATTATCTTATTAGGAAATGTTGAATCTAAACTTATTCCCTTAATTCTCTTATACCAATTTCAGGAAAATGCCTTAAATATGAAGATATCATCTGCTCCATTGTTTCCAATGACTCTCCTAAAAGATTAATGGCTCTTGTTTTACTAGACAATTCCCAATATAATGCTTGAGGGTTATCTAATAAATCATTTATTTTATCAATTCCAGTTAAATCAACATCTTCTAAAAGTTTCTCTAATCTTTTTCTTGCTTCACTTCTAGATGGAATAATCTCTCCTTCCCTTAACCATATCAGTTTTTTTGGAAACTTAGATACTTTTTCTAGAGATTTAGATACTTTTTCAATAAAATTATCATAACTCATATTAGCATTAATTAAAGAATAAAGAAGAGTTTCTCTAACTCCTCTAGGCCCACAAAAATTAAAAGCAGCACTGTTAAGAACCCCTGATTTAAAGTCCTTACCATTCATTTCCTCTAAATAATTAGGCCCGCAACATATTTTTGCAGTATCTTTTATTAATTTTGTATAATCTTCTGTATAAGATAAGAATCTTCCATCTTTACAAGTTTCTCTATCTAAAAGATTAAAATGTGTTTTAATTCCCCTATTATTTAAGGTTCTTGAAAATAATTCAGACAATCTTAAAACTTTATCTTTTGGAGTTACAATTCCAGAATCTAAAATTAATCCTCCATCAATGTCGCTTCTTCCATAATTGCAATCACCATTATTTATGGAACCATATGTATAAAAACAAATATTAGGTAATTCTTTAGAAAGCTTTCCAACAAATTCTTCCATAAATCCGGCATAATCTTCTTTTGTAGGTATTTTTATCATTTTATTCTATTCTTCAATATCTTTTTAAATATTCCTATAACTTATAATATAAAAAACCCAGAACTAATATCCTTCTTGTATATCTTCTTCTGTAAATCTCTCCATCGAAGGTAAATTGCCTTCAATTTTTCTCTTTTCCATATATCCTCTTGCTAAAAGATAAAATATTAATCCAAGACTTTTTGTACCTTTATTATTGCAAGGAATTATTAAATCTGCATCTTTTGTGAAATTATTTGTATCACAAAGAACAATTCTTTTTTTATTTGTTCTTATTGCATCTCCAAGGGCATTTTTATCAATCCACGGATCGCAAACAATAACTAATGAAGGTTCATAGAAATTTTCTAATCTTAAATTAGTCATCATTCCTGCAGGATATTTTTTTGTAAATGCTTTTATTCCAGTTGCTTCTGAAAATAAAACTGCTGGCTTCCATCCAGATTCTCTTTTACATACAAGAATTATTTCTTCAGGACTATATTTTGATATTAATTCAATTGATTTTTTAATATATTCATCAATTAAAGCAGTGTTTAAAACTCCAATAGAATCTGCTCTTCTTCTATAAACAAATTTTTTCATATCCGGAGTTATAACTCTTGTTCCTAAATGGATTCCGGTTTTAACATAATCTTCCAAAGGTACAAGTGTTTCTCTTTTCTGCGCAAGTTCTTCTTTAATTTCTTCTGTTTCAATCCCCTTTATTCCTTCAGCAAGCTTTTTTGCCTTTTCTTTAAGTTCTTTTAATAAAACAGTTCTGTCAGAAGTCTTTGTTTTCTTACTTTCTTCAGCTGATTCTTCAATTATTTCTTCTGTTTTCCCTGTTTCTTCTTTCTTCTTTCTTCCCATTTTAATCATTATAATTTTACATTTAAAAAGCTATGTATAGCCTTAATATTAATAAAATACAAATCTCTAGATAAAATTATATTTTTAAAGCTTCCTATAATCTTCTTATCCTATCTTTTGCATTATACAACCATCAACTCCAGTCCAAGGAGAAATTGTCTTTTGAACAATCATTCCTAAAGTTCCTTTGCTATCTATTTTATATGATGGGCATGTACTTGAAGATTTTTGTCCAAATAATGTTGAGAATTGACAACCATATTCAGTTCCAGATGCAGATATTGAATCACTACAAGAACGATCAAGAGTTAGTTTTAATTTTCCACTATCAATTTTGAATGAATATTTATATGTGTCAATACCTTCAAAACCATTATCTGTCTTACAGCATTGACCGGTTCTATCTGTACAATATTGGGCACATTGAGTATAATCTCTTAGCATATGTCCAGTTGTATAACTATAAAATTCAGTATTTGAATCACTTGTTAATGTAATTGTTTTAGTTACCTGTCCAGTTGAAAACGGACATGAAATAGTGTATTTTCCTCCATTAATTAAATTAAGCCCGCTTCCTGCAGGGTCAATTGTAGTTGTTGCTTCACCTTCACTAATATATGCTGTTCCCCATATTGCTTTATTAACATTTTGACAAGTTGTTTCATATGTGCTTAAATTTCCTTTAGGTATTGAAAAAATTAATATTCCACTAGGAGTTGGAATTGTCGCATCTCTTCCGATCATATTATTATCAATTGCATCTTGTAAAGAATAATAAGTTCCATCAATATTTACTTTAATGTCACTTGCACTATGCCATACTAAATGTTGATTATCCTGCCATATTGCAGGTGCTGTTTGAGCAATTACCAAACCAATTCCAACAATTGAAAATAAAATAAATAATGAGAGAACATGCTTTTTCTGAATATTGATATTAAATGTAAATTTCATTCTCGCTCTTTTTATATTTATCTAACATAAAAGATATTTATAAATGTTTTTATAATGTCTTTTTAGCTTCAAAACAAACTTTTCTCAATTTCAATCATTCTATTAAGCTTTTCATCTCTGCCTTTTCCAGTAATGCCTGTTTTAATAAAATCTGCCTGAAAACCAAATGCTAAATCAGCAAGAATATTTTCAGAAGTTTCTCCACTTCTGTGAGAAAATATAGTTTTAATTCCCTTACTTTTACAATATTCAACAATTTTTTTAACTTCTATCAGCGAACCATTTTGATTTGGTTTAATTATAACCCCATTAATTGCCCTCATTTTCCAAGCTTTGTCAATCCTTTGCAAATTTGTTACAGTTAAATCATCTCCGACTATCAAACCTTGCCCTTTTGCTTTTTTCATCAGCTCTGCAAAACCAGAAAAATCATTTTCCTCTAAAGGATCTTCAAGATAAAAAAACTTATCTGCAATTTCTGTCATAAATTTAATCTGTTCGCTTCTGCTCAAAGATTTTTTAGGATTAAGATAATTATATTTATTATTTTTATAAAGTCCAGATGCCGCAACATCTATTCCACAATGAATTTTTGTAGAAAATTCCTCAATCATATTTTCTTTAACATCTTGAATAATTTCCATAACCTGATTATCATCAAACTCAGTTATCCAGGCATTTTCATCGTTTGTTTTTCCTGTAAAATTTTTATCAAGATTTTTTAATAATTCTGAGCAGTTTTCCCATCCTCTTTTGTTTATCTTAACTGCTTTTTCAAAATCTGTATTCGGTATTAAATGAAATTCTTGAAAATCTGGCTTTTTACCAGGCGAGTGCACTCCTCCACCTATTGCATTTCCAACAGGCATTGGAAAATTCTTTGCTCTTGGATTTATCAGTTTCCAAACTTCAGTTTTATTTTCTTTAGCAAGTGCTTTTAAAAAAGCACATTCAATTGCAATCATAGTATTTGCACCAACTTTATTCCTGAAAATTTTTTCAATTAAAGCTAAATCATCAAATTTGTCAAATTTCACTTCACTTATTTTGATAGCATTAACAAATTTAACATCCTCATTTGAACTTTTTTTCCACGGTTCAGCTTCATATTTTCCTCGAGATTTTCCATTTGGCGCACTTGCAATAAAAACTCCATATTCAGTTTTCAACTGAACTTCAATTGTTTTATCTCCTCTTGTATCAGAAATGCTTTTTGCTTTTAACAGCTTTATTTTCATGCTCAATCAAAGCAAAAAGAGTTTATTAAATTATCCAAGGTTTAAAATATAGACATATCATAAAAGTTTAGGCGCAAGGATTTGCAAATAATTTATGATAACTGCGAAGCAGCATTTTATAACTAGCTAATTTACAAATAACAAAAAATAAAAAATAAATTAAAATATTTTATTACTTTCCGCAACCACAAGTTTTACCATTAGCTGCTCCGCAAGTTGCTAAACCACAGTTGCTTTCTGCAGTACATTTACCATTACATCCTCCACAACTTTTTTGAGTTACAGGTGTAGTATTGTTATTTTGTTCAGCAGCAATTACCATTGTTCCTGCAACTAATACAAGTCCAACAATTATTGCACCAATTATCCACATATTCATTTTAATTATCCTCCATTGTAAAATACCTAGAAAATTCTTTATTATATGCGCTTTGGAGAAACTAGTTTCATGAAACTAGTTTGATTTAATTCCTTAGAACAATTATATTATTCATCCCTCTTCTCTTTCTTTCAATTAACTGCTTTGCTTCAAGCTTATCAAGCATTCGTGTTGTCTTTACTTTTCCAATTTCCATTTTTTCCATTAATGATGACTGGAAAACAGCTCCGTTCTCAGCAATTAAAATATCAATAACTTTTTTCTCATCTTTATCAAGCCCGCTTAAATCTAACTTTTTCTTTTTGTCTTTAATCTTTTTTATAATTATCCTTTCAGGTTCTTTAGCAAATATAAAAAATATTCCTATTAAAAAAACTAAAAAAGCAATTGCAATGCTTAGCCAGGTTTGAGTGTTTATTGTATCATACATTGTGCAAGAAGGCCCGTGAGTGCAAGTTTGGCTTACAATTTTTGCTAAACCCTGATTAAATATAATTATAATTATTCCTATAACAATTGAAATTGCACATATTAAAAATCCAACATTTCTATTTTTCATATTTTAACCTATTTTTATCAGTTTATTAAGCTTATTAAACTCAAATCTTAAAAGCATTTGGAGAATAAAGCTTAACTATTGCTTCAACCCTTTCAACATATTTAGAAAAGAATTTATCATCTTCAGAATCATATTTATTTGAAGCATCTTCAAAAGCAGTATGTGCATATGCCAAAAATTTACTTATTTCAGAAGGGTTTTCAACTCTTTCATACCTTGCTCTAGTTTCAATTGCAGAAAACCTATCTATTATTTCCATTAAATCTTTTGCTTTGCTTTGACACATAAATTTTAAATTTTTCATCTTTAATTTATAATTTTATTTAGAATTATTGCAGTTCTTCGCTACCTTCTCTTCCACCAGCACTTCCTTCAAATGATTCTTCATCTTCTGGAGTTGCAAGTTCCATTATTTCTCCTTCTTCTGAAATTTCTTTTTCTTCAACAATTTCTCCTTCTTCAACTTGCTTGTCTTTGTCTTCTTCTTTTGTAGCTTCAACAGCTTTTTTAATTTTAACCGCTTTTTTCTTTGGCATTGGCTGTTTAACTGTTATTGGCAAAACTTCTTTTTCAAATTCTTCATTTGCCATTTCCATAGGATCATAATTTAATTCTTCAAGTCTTTCTTTAGAAATATTTGTTAAAAGCGGAGCATCCATTGCTATTTGCAAAGCTCTTGCTCCAATTATTCTTGTCTTTTCATATTTTGTAAAAGTGTGTTTGTCAAGTTTTTGTACAGTCATTTTATCTAGTTGTAATAGTAACAAATTTAGTCCTTTTTAAAGTTTTTCTAAACTTATTTCTTAGCTTTTATAGCTTCATCAATCAGCTTGTTTATTTGAGGGAATATTGTTTTGTGCTTTTTCTCAACCATCTCAAGCATTTCTGCGAATTTTTCAGGACTAATCTCCAAAGTATCTCCTTTTTGCATACTACATATTTTTATTGGGTTTGTTGGTATTGCTGCAAGTATTAGTCTTCCATGCGCAGCAGCTTCTTCTTCAATTGTTGGATCAAAGAATATTATATCTCCAATTTGATATACACTAAAATTAAAAGGCATATTTTCAGTTAAAGGTATAGCCCCTTTTGCTTCTTTTTCATAATCTATTTTTTCAGTTTTTTCATCATAATGTGGAAGCTTTGCACTTTTTATTGCAGCTAAAGCTCCTATAAATGCAGCATCAAGTAAATTCCCGTCGTCATTTATAGAATAAACATCAATTACAACACTCCAAACTTTTTCTCCTTCTTTTATACATAATTTTTCAAAATTGATATAACCTGATTCTCTTATTCCTCTGTCAACTAATCTTCCTAATTCTATTGCTTCAAATCTTGGAGGCCCGTATTCATATTTTGAATTACTTAATGGAAGCAATTCTGCAGTTACCATTAAGTTTCCTTTATTAGGAGAATCTGGATAAGGTTCAGCTGTTTCCATTTTAACTCCAACCCAAACTTCTGTTTTTCCAACTTTTACTTTTGCACTTCCTTCTGCTTTTTTTGACAATCCGCATTCAATAGAGATGTCTCTAAATTCATCTACTTTTCTATTGTCAAATCTTTTACCACTAGCTAAATATTGACTAATTCTTGTTTTTGTTAAGTTTGATGTTTCTATCATGCTGTCTCCCCTACTGTTAAAAGTATTGAATCATCTGAACTTTCAATCTGGTCTCCAAATGAAAACTGAATATCCATTTCAACTATTTTAGTAATTAAACTAAATTTTGATGTTGGAATAGTTCTTACATCTATTTTATCAACTTTTTCTCCGTTATATACTCCGTTAGGAGCAAATTTATCAATATATTTATTTAATTCTCCTGCTTTTTCTAAATAAACTTTTTTTAATTTTCTAACATCCATTGCATTATAATTTGTCATGTTATTTTTTCTCCACTACAGATTCTTTTAATGCTTTTTTCTGTATATCATAAATTTTCTTTGCAGCTTCTTTTCCTAATTTTATTGCTTCATTTAATTCTTTTGTAGAAATTTTTCCATCTAATTGAATATGTGTTAGTTTTCCCCCTCGTGCAAGGAATGACATTGCCATATCTGTTGCACCTTCTCCTTCTTCATAATCTTCTTCTGCTTTGTCAACATCAACAACCATTTGTTTGTCCATTTTTCCAATTGAAACACTACAAATTAAATCTTTCATTGGTATTCCTGCATGTGCTAATGCTAAAGAAGCTGCATTTATTCCTGCACATCTTGTAGAAGCATCTGCTTGCGGAATTATAATATGAACATCAACAACAGTATTTGGAAATTCTTCAATTAAAACAGCTGGACTTAGAGCCCATTCAGAAACTTTAGAAATTTCTGTACTTCTTTTATTTGGTCCAGGGCGTATTCTTTCAGAAACTGAAAAACTTAACATACTATAATTCACTCTTAATATACCTGTTTCAGGATTTTGCATATGCTGAGGATGTAATTGTTTTGGCCCGTAAACAGCTGCATAAGCAACAGTATTTCCAAATGAGAACATTGCACTTCCATCAGCATTAGGAATAACTCCAACTTTTGCAGTTATCTTTCTAGTTTCATCGAATTTTCTTCCATCTAATCTTTTTGTGTATGTCATTTTAAATTCTAACTCCTGAATTTGTCTTTTTATAATCTTCTATTAGTTTATCCATTCGGTGATTTAGTTCTTCAATACCTTCTGCTCTTCTTCTAATATTACTTACCCAAAATTCTGCCCCCATTGGAGTTCCAAGCAACCCAGATTCTATATATCTTTTATCAAGATCACGTATTTCATGTTCATATTCATCTATAAAATTATTTGTCATTTTACCAAGTTTTAACCCTCATTTCAAGATGACTAAGAGTTTTATTTTTTTTAAATATTTTTCCTGCTTCTTCACCCATTTTTTTTATTATATACTTATCAGATTCATCTCGTCTATTAGTTCTTTGATTATCAACTGCCATTTCATTAGTATACTTAGCAAGACTCCCATCTGTTTTTCTCATTACTTCAATAAAATATTCTTTTACCATTTTATTTCTTCATTCTCCCTTTTTCTTCTGATAAAAATTTCTGAACTTGTTCTGTCAAGCCGTGAACAAACGAGCGTTCTGTAACAAATAAAATTGCTTTTTTTGCAAATAATTCGTCTTCAACACTCTCTCCTTTTATCCAAACTAATCCATTTTGTCCAATAGTAACTTTACAGTTTGTTTCATCTTTTATAAGTTTAATCATACTTCCTTCTTTTCCAATAACTCTCGGAACTTTATTTGGATTAATAAAAACAATTATTCCATCTTCTAATTTTCCTAAACCTCTTCCATCAAGAGTTAAATCAATTCCTTTTTGTTTTATTGAAGATATTTTAGCACTGAAAAAATCACCAATAGCTAAAAATTCTGAAATATTATTTTTATCAACAAATCTTGGCACTTCCATTAAAGGTAAAAATGAGGAATAAGGTGCATTAATGTCAGTCATCCAACCATTAAATGAAATATCAACAACCTGTCCAATAACTACATTTCCTCTTCGTGGAAGGAAAACTCCAGATAATGGAATTACTCTAACTAATTTTCCTGAATGTTCAACAATTCCAAATCTTTCTGCAACTATTTCTTCACCTTCTCTATGAGTTTCTTCTCCTGGAAGATAATCATCTCCTTTTACAATAACCTCTCCAGGTATAACTATTTCTCTTTCTTTCTTATCATCATAATCTATTTCATTTTCCATTTCTTCTTTCATTTTAATTGTTACAAATAAGGGTTTAAAAACCTTAGTCTTTTACCTCCTCACTTAATGCTGCGCCATGTGTTATTGCATTCAGCTTATCATAAAATTCCATCTGGAAACCAACAGGTAGATTTATTCTGCATTTTAAATCTCCATTTGAAAGCCATTCTTCAGATTCTTTATATACCTGTAAAAGCCCGTATGCCTGCCCAGTATATTGTGAAGGAACTGTAATTATAACTTTTTTCGACTCAATCTTTATTGGTAAAATTGGTTTTAATTTATCAAGAATTTCATTAATTTGGGCTTCAATTGGCTTATTTGTGATATTAACTCCTGCTTCATCTAATGATCTTTCAATTCTATCTGCAGTATAAGGTCTATCTGTTCGAGGATCAACAGCGTTTCTTACAAAAAACTCAACAATTTGTTTAAATTTCCCTTCTCTTTGTTTTTCTTTATATTCTGTTGGAAGTTGTATTTCTCCACTCTTTATTATTTTATCAGCAATTATATTAATATCATTTGTCTTAAATGCTTCTTGCAAATCTTTTTCACTTGCATGAAGCCCTTTTTTAGAATCTGTAAAAACAGCGTCGATTCCAAGTATTTCTCCCATAAACCCTTTACCTGTTTTTCTATATTCTACAGCTTTATCAACATCAACAAGAATTTCAAAATTTTTTCCGCCAGCTTTTATTCTAGCAACAACATTACCCATTTTAAGCAAATTTCTTTAGCCCTGATTCATCAAGTTTTATGATTTTTTTGTCGTCTTTTTCAATATAGGCAACATCAAATCTGCTTGTTTCAAAATTTTTTCCAAGAATTTCTTTGAAAATATCTAAAGCTAATTTAATTCCTCCGTTAATATTTAGATTTTTATTGTATTTTAGTCTAAGCATTTCTTTTATTTTTTCATCATTTTCTCCAATAGCCATTGCATGATATGAAAAATAATTTCCAGTTATATCTGATGAAAATAGTTTAGGTTCATTTCTTTCAATTCCTCCAACAATTATTGCAACTCCAAATGGCCTTGCTCCACCATATTGTGTAAATTGTTGTTTTGTATTTGCAATTTCCCTAATTATTTCTTCAACTTCTATTGGAGAATCATAAGTTACTCTGTTTTGCTGCGCTAAAATTCTTGCCCTTTCAATTAATACTCTTGCATCACTTAGAATTCCTGCAGCACTTGCAATTATATGGCTATCAATTTCATAAATTTTATTTGCAGATTCAGGAAGTATAAGTTTATCATTAATTCTTCTATCAGAAACAAGTACAATTCCATCTGTGCATACAATTCCTATACTTGAGCTTCCCAAACGAACAGTTTTTTCTGCATATTCTACTTGCAAAAGATGTCCATCTGGTGAAAACATAGTTGCTGCACGGTCATATCCCATTGCTTGATGCTGAATTTCACTTGGCATATCCATTTTATTGTATTTTACTCCATTAACTAGAAAGTTAATAATATGAATTTAATATATTTTTCTTACCCCTTTTACAAGATTTTTCGCTTTAAAAACTTTTTGTCAGTAGGTTAGCAAAAGATTTTGATTATGCATATAAATTAATTAAAAAATCTAGCTTTTAGAAACAGGTTTTTCCTTAAATAAGTAGCTTATTGGTGAACCATAAGGGTGTAAAAGTTGCTCTTTATATCTCATGCCGTATTCATCAAGAGAAACACGATTTTCTTCAAGAATCATAAAATCTTGTTTTACATCAATAATAGAATATTTAGAATCCATTTTCGCTTGCATCATTTCAAAGTCTTTTAATGCCTCGAAAGCATCATATATAATATTGTACTCTTTTAATATCTCTTTAAGTTTAATTTGTTTTACCATATTATTTAATTTTAGCAGAGATTTATAAATATTTATATGTCAAGATATCGCCATAATATTAATAAATAAACAGTTTATCAAAAGACTATGAGACGTAAAAAACTTGACCCGTATTTTGACAAAAGTAGAGATAAAAGAATAGAATCTCTTACTGAGAATTTAATGGGAATAGTTAGTGATTATCCTGAGCTAAAACAAAATGATATTGCTTTATATCCAATAAGTGCAGAAAACGCACCAGTATATTCACGATTGTGTGGTTCTATAAAAGGATTTGTTATAGATGAAATATATGCAGTTATGAAAGGTTTCAAATACTAACATACCACCCCAAAATATTTATAAACCTCTTTCCTATAAGAAAGCATGGCAAGTTCAGCCCCAATAACAGATTTGGTTCTTTCGAATTTAGATAAAATAATTGATGAAGTGCCTGGATTAAAAACTAAACACATTCCTTTATATCCATTATGCTCTGAAAATGCACCAGTTTATTCAAAGTTACTTGATTTAACAGGTAATTCTATTACTCTTAACGATTTATTTGACATAACACAACAGCATCAGTATCATTGATTTATTTGCTCTTCTCTCTTACTTTCTTCTTACAGGAAGACCATAAGATACATGTTCTGTTGGGCAGGTATAAGCATTTACAATAGCTTCAACTCCTTCTTCTTTTATTAATCTCATAGTTCGAGTGTCAGGATTACATATTTCCATTCCTTTATCACTCTCCAATGTATTAATTATTTCTACTTTATAACCAGTAAATCTTTCATATTCTTCTATAGAACCCGGAAAAATAATAACTTTTGATAACAATTCAAGATTTCTTTTTTCCTCAGTTTCTGCATCAACTATTTCAGTATTTTTTGAAGATTTCACAAAAATTGAATAAAATATTTATTTATAAGCATTTATATGCTTAATTTATTTGCTTTTCTCTCTCAACTTTTTTATTGTCCCACTCACTCTAATAACTTTAATTTCTTTTCCAGACATAGCAAAACTTGCTCTTACTTTATCAACTTCTTCTCTATTTACTGCTAGAATATTATTTGTAATAAATATTGGAGATGCTTTTGAATATCCAAGCATTCCTACATAATTTAATATAGCTTTTTCAACATCTTTTCTTTCAAAGTTTCCTCTAAGCATAAGATACCTTTTATTTTCCCTCATTGAAGGTTTCAAAGCCTTTAATTTGCCATATGTTACCATAATAAAAATAAGAAAAATAATTAGTTAAATGTTTCTATGCGCTCGCGCTAAATGCTTGCTTCGCAAGTTATAATATATCTAGAAATCTTGACATCACATTACTTAATTAATTACCAATTTATACATTAGTTTAATTAACATAAATTTAGGGCATATTTTACTAACTTATTATAATTAAGTTTATTAGAAAATTCCCTTCTGCAAACTTATTTAAACCATTAGTAATTATCTTTATTATGTTTAAAGTGCATACAATTGGCGGATATAACGAGGTGGGGAAAAACATGACTGCTATTGAATTTCCTGATGATATTATTGTTTTTGACTGTGGGTTGCATCTTCCAGCAGTTATTGATTTGCAAGAATCAAATAAAAATCCTTCAGCACAGTTATTAAAAGATGTAGGGGCTTTGCCAGAAGATACTGTAATTGAACGTTCAAAAGATAAAGTTCGTGCTATTCTAGTTTCTCATGCTCATCTTGACCATGTTGGAGCTGTTCAATATATGGCTCAAAAATATCCAAAAGCAGAAATTTGCGGAACTCCCTTTACAATTGAAGTTTTAAGGGCATTGCTTAAAGATTCAAAAATAAATCTAAAAAATAAAATAAATATTGTTCAACCAGATGGCTCATGCACAATAAAAGGCAAAACAAGAAATTATCAAGTTGATTTTGTTAATGTAACTCATTCAACTCTTCAATCAACTTTTGTTGCACTTCATACTTCAGATGGAATTATAGTTTATGCTAATGACTATAAATTGGATAATAATCCAACTCTTGGCAGAGAACCAAGTTATGATAAAATGCGCGAGCTTGCAAAAAAAGGAGTTAAAATTTTAATTGTTGATGCTTTATATTCAGGCGATGAAAGAAAAACCCATAGTGAAAAAATTGCAAGAGCAATGGTTGAAGAAGTTCTTTTAACAATTGACCATAAAAATCATGGAATAATTATTACTACCTTTTCTTCACATATTGCAAGATTAAAAAGTATTGTTGAATTTAGTAAAAAATTAAATAGGAAAGTTGTTTTCTTTGGAAGAAGTCTTGCAAAATATACAAATGCTTCAAGAGCAATTCATATGTGCCCATTTGAAAAAGATATTCAAATTATTGGATATTCAAATCAGGTAAAATCAAAATTAAAACAAATTGATAAAGCCCGTCATGAATATGTTATTGTGTGCACCGGGCATCAAGGTGAACCTGGCTCAATTCTAGATAGATTAGTAACCAAAAAACTCCCATTTAATTTTCATCCTCAAGATAGTGTTATTTTTTCTTCAAAGATAATTCCTACTCCTATTAATATGCTCAATCGTGCAAATATGGAAAAAAGATTAAAAAATCAAGATGTTAGAATATTTGATAATGTTCATGTTTCAGGGCATGGGGGCAGAGAAGATTTAAGAGATTTAATTACTCTTTTAAAACCAATGCATGTACTTCCTGCTCACGGAAGTTTAGATCAATTAACTCCTGCAATTGAACTTGCAAAAGAAATGAATTATACATTTGGAAAAACCTGTCATCTTTCACAAGATGGAGGAATTTTAGAAATAAAATGAGAGAGGATATTATTGTTGCAATAAAAAACGCAGTTGAAAGAGGATATTCTCTTGAACAAGCAAGACAAGTTCTAGTTAATTCAGGATATAATATTGGAGATATAAATGAAGCATATAACTATCTCACAGGAGGAGTAATGCCTCAGCCAATTTCTCAGCCTTCACAAAATCCTTCTATTCAACAATCTCAAATTCCTTCTTTACCTGAACCACAAATTGAAATGCCCGGAAACTATCCTCCCTTGCCTGTTGAGCCAGTAAAAAAGAAAAAATCCTCTGTAGTAGTAATTTTATTAGTTTTTATCCTTGTTGTCCTTGTTATTGGACTAATATTAACATTTTTTTTCAAAGAACAAATCAGTCAATTTTTAGCAGATACTTTTAGTTAAAATGGAATATTATGAACCTGCAGAAGATTCGCATTTTTTAGGAGAAATTGTTTCAAATTATTTGAAAAAATTAAGTATAATTGAAAAAAGCAAATTCCATGTTCTTGATTTAGGCACTGGCTCGGGAATTCAATCCGAAATTTCCGTTGAAAACGGAATAAATAAAGATAATATTCTTGCAGTGGACATTAATCCTCATGCAATTCAAGTTGCAAAAAATCTTGGACTTAAAACATTAAATTCTAATCTTTTTGAACAAATTAAAAATAAATTTGATTTAATAATTTTTAACCCCCCATATTTGCCAGAGCATCAATTTGATGACAAGCCAGATACAACCGGTGGAAAAAAAGGAGATGAAACAATTGTTCGATTTATCAAACAACTTAAGCCACATCTTGCAAAAAAAGGAGTTTGTTTTTTGTTAACATCTTCATATACTCCTGAAAAGCGCTGGAAAATCGAAGCAAAAAAACAAAAACTCAAAATACAAAAAGTCGCAACAAAACCTGTTTTCTACGAAGAGCTTTTTGTCTGGGAAGTAAGAGCTTAACTAGATGCATGAGCAGCATCACAATATTTTAAAGGATTTTCCCTTATATCTTTTAATAATTTATATTTTCTATTTATTTCAGTAAATCTCTTACCATAATCCACATAATCCATATTATCAGACAGACTTAATTCATTTAATTCTTTTATAGTTCTTTCAAAACAATGAGGATATTTTGCTATTGTATCTCTTTCATATTCTAAATTTTTTCCCCAACTCAAAATCATTTGAGCATCATCTCTATTTTCAACACCTGCCAGTAAAAGTAATCCTAATCTTTGAAGATATTTGTTTCTATCCATATAATTTAAGTAAAATTAGGTTTTATAAATATTTATATAAAAATCTTCTCTTAATTGATTAATAAATTTATAATACTTACACAATATCATAATAATTTTCCATATTTCTAATATTTTTCAGCGAGATTAGTAAGCCCCGAACTAATCTTGCAAGTGATTAAGCCGAGTGACTGGAAGGAGCGAGGGGATATTTGTTTGATTAAATTCCCAACATAAATCCTTATAAATAAATAATGGGATAGGTTAAAATGAAAAGAGATAATTTAGAAAACATAACAACAAACCAATATCCCGAAACCTAACCTAATGATTGGAAATCTCAATCTGTAAATTTATACGCAGGATGTTTGCTTGGTTTATTGTCTTTGCCATTATATGCTGCTATTTTAGCTGTAACTGCACCTGTAGTTATTTATAATTATACTAATTCTAAGAAGTAATTAATTTATAATATTTGAACCATCTACCCCTTTTTTCAGTCTAATTATATTGTCAACAAAAGATTCAATCTTTTGATCATGGCTGACAAGAATCAGCTGGTCAACAACAAGCTGTTGCAAAACATCACGCATTTTATCTAATTGTTGCTGTGAAAATCCATCTGTTGGCTCATCTAAAATTACAATTCCTTTTGTTTTAATTTCACTTAATAAAGAATTAATTGTTTGATTTAATGCTAAACGATAAGCTAAAGCAATTGCAGTTCTTTCTCCGCCTGATAAATAATTATAATCTAATTCAAAATCCTGCTGTTCAATAATTGGAGTAAATTCTTCGTCAAGACGAACAACAAAAGTATCTGGAACAAGTATTGAAAACCATTCATTAAATAATTTTGAAAATTCATCTCTTAGTTTAATCATAACATTTTTTTCAATAAATGAAATTAATTCCAAAAATTTATTTGAAATCCAATCTTCAAGTTCAACAACATAAATAAGCTCTTGTTTAATTTTATCCTTTGCTTCAATTTCTTCTCCAAGCCGAGTGATTTCAAGATTGCCAAGTTCAATTTCTTTGATAAGTTCAGCTTTTTTTATTTCAACTTGTCTTTCTCTCCGAATAATTTCTTCAAGTTCTCTTTCTTTAGACAACATTAATGTATCAAATCTTTTTAATTCACTAATAGCTTCTTTAAGGCGTTCAATTTGTCCTTGAAGAAGTTCAATATCTAATTCAAGAGCTTTTTTATTTTTCTCCATTTCATCTTTTCTTTTATTATCTTCTTCAATTGTCTGAAGACGGATTTTAATTATTTCTAACCCTGTTTTTGATTTCTCAAGCTGAGAAATTTCTAAATTTAAACTACCTAAAGTGATTTCACGCTTTTGTTTTTCAGTATCAAAGTTAATTTTTTCATCTTTTAATGAAGAAATTTCTTTTTCAGTCTGTTGTAAGATATTATGCTTATGAGAGTCAGCAACATCCTGAAGACAAGTTGGACATAACTTAAGATTAATTATTTTTTCTTTTAACTTAGATAAATCATATTCTTTTGAAGAAAGTCCGGAAATTTTAGTTGAAAATTCAATTATTTCACGATTAGTTAATTCATATAATTTTTTCTTTTCTATAATTTTATTAATTATCTCATTTAATTCTTGTTCATTAAATTCTTTTGTTGCCTGCTCAAATTTTGCATTTAAAATATTAATATCTTTTTCATATTTAACAATTTGCTCTTTTTTAGTTAATAATAAAATACTGGTTTTTTCAACTTCATTTTCTATTTTTCTTTTTTCATCAATTCTTGATTTTATTTCATTTATTTCCTGTTCTTGAATTTTTCTTTCATCAAGGATTTTTGATATATGAGATTCAATTTCAGGAATCTGTTCCTGAATTTCTGCAAGAGATTCCATTCTTTGCTGAAGTCTTCCTTTACGAAGATCTAAATCTGCAATTTCGCCCTGCTTTAATCTTCCAGTTTCTCTTAACTTCGCAGTTAGGATTAGTGTATTTTCTTTTATTCTTTTATATTTGTCAATTCCAAATACATGTCTTAATGTATTTAAACGAATTTCAGGATTTTCAAGTATAATTTGTTTCATTTCTTCTTGAGGAGTGTAAACAGTGAAACGATATAATAAATTTGTTTTCTTTGCAAATTCTAAAGGATAATTTAAAAGATTAAGAACAAAATTTTTAATTTCAGTTACTGCTTTTTCTTCTGTTTTTCCATCAATTGTTATAAAAGCGGATTCTTGACTAACTGTTTTTTTTCTTTTAAGTGTCCTTGTTAAAATAACTGTTTTTCCATCAATTTCAAGTTCAAGTTCAACACTACCATCATCTTTTCCATTTCTTAATAATGATGTTCCTTTTTGTCCAGGTTGAAGCCCGAAAAGTGCAAATTCTAAAGCTAAAAGTATTGAAGTTTTTCCAGAACCTATATCTCCAGATAATAAAACAGAGCCTTTTGGCAAAGAAATATCTGCATTTTCATAGCTTCTTATATTTTGTATTTTAATTCTTTTGAATAACATATTAATAGTTCAATATTTTCTGTAATTCGCCTAAGAGACGATCATTGAATGTGATATTTTTTTCATCTTCTTGCTTTTCTATACTCAAGGATTTAAGCATTTGAGGAATTTTATCATTAAATTTAGTAGGAGACTTATCAAAATAGTTTTTTATCATTGTTTCTTCAACTTCATGCATATCTTTTGCTTCAACTTGAATTTCAGACTCTTCAAAAGTTATTTTTGAAATATTTTTAATGAAAATATATGCATTATTCTCTTTTGTGAATTTTTCAATTTCGTCAAATTTAATATCTGAAACTTTTCCTTGTGACATTTTGCCAGATAATTTAAGCATTATAATTTTATCATTTAAATTATGTTTATTTAATTCTGAAATTATTTTTTCAGTTGCTGAAAGAGTATTGTCTATTGACAGATTTATTGAAAGAACCTGTTTAAGAACTAGGGGTATTTTTGTGCAGGTTAAACTTCCGTTAGATTCTATTATATAAAATTGTCCATTTTTCAGCTCTTCAAGCTCTTCAAAATTATTTGGAAAAATTGGGCCAGCATAAACAACATTATTTCTGCAGAAATCAATATGTAAATGGCCAAGAGCGTAATAATCTGCTTTTGGCAGTTCTTTTATTGATATTGATTCAATTGGCAAGGTTCCTATTGCTTCTGTTATAGTTGTATGGAGTAAAAATATTTTAAAAAAGCCAGGAGCATCTTGCAATGTAACTCTTCGTAAATCTGGTACCTCAAGCCCGGATTTTTTTCCAGGATACCCATATAATGCAAAATTTTTTATAATTGTTGGTTGCAAAATTATCTTTTCATCTCTTTCTTCAAATTTAAATACATTTTCACAAAAACCAGCATGTTCTAAAACTTCTAAAAATGTTTTTCCTGCAACAGAATAATCATGAGAACCTGCAATAATATAACACGGGATTTTTGCATCTTTAAGTTTTTTAAATTCTGCAAATGCTTTTTTGAGGATTTCAATTGCAGGATAAGCAGAGTCAAATAAGTCTCCAGTTATTAATAACATATCAACTTTTTCTTTAATTGATATGTCTATAGCCATTGAAAAGCTTTGCATATTAAGTTCTTGAAGTTCAGGAAATCTCCACCCTCCAAGATGGCAGTCTCCAAGATGTGCAAATCGCATGCTAAATTAATTCCTCCTTTTTTACCATAGTAGGCAATATAATATTAGTTTTTATAAATATAATTATGATAGGGTTTTGGGAGGAAAAGAACATTTAGTAAATATTAATTTATTCTTCTCAACCCTTTTTTTGATTTTTCCTACTTCAGTCTTAAAGTTTCCAGATTTCTAGGCACATTTGTTTCAACTCTTTCAATCTTATACAAAGTGCTTGCTAGGTCAAGACATTTACTGACTTCACCGTGATTAATTATAATTCTTTTTGGCTTTGGCTTGCAGTTTTTAATAAAATTTAACAATTCAGTTCTTCCTGCATGTGCTGAAAATCCATCAATTTTATGAGATTCTAAATTAATTTCAGTTGTTTCACCAGATTCAAAGTGATATTCTTTTAATCCTTCTTGAACCTGTCTTCCAAGACTGCCAACACCCTGATAACAAACAAATAAAACTGTATTTCTTTTATTGCTTGCAAAATGTTTGAAATATTCTACAGATGCTCCTCCAACTAACATACCTGAAGTTGCTAAAACAACACACGGCCCACCTTCAATAACTTCTTTTCTTTCTAATGAAGAACCAACTCTCTTAAATGTGTCTGAAACAAACGGATTTTTATCCATAAATATCTGTCCCTTAACTGCCTGACTTAAAAAATCTGGATAAGCTGTATGAATTGCATTAATATCCCAAATCATACCATCAATATAAACTGGTATAGGTGGCAATTTTCCAGATTTAATTGCATCATCAATAATAAGCATGGTTTCCTGAGCTCTTCCTAATCCTAATTCTGGAATTAAAACCTTGCCTTCACGCTCAATTGTTTTTTTAATTAAATCAATTAAAATATTTTCAGATTCAATTCTTGGTGGAAGAACATCATTCTTACTTCCATAAGTTGATTCAATTATTGTTGTTTCCATTCTTGGAAAAACAGTTGAAGCAGGGTCCAATAATCTGGTTTTTGAATATTTCATATCTGCACTATATAGCAAATTATGTGCGCCATTTCCAATATTAATATGAACCATTGCAGAACCTAAAGCATGTCCAGAATTATAAAAAGTTATTCTAATATCTGGTGTTACATCAGTAACTTCATTAAAATTAAGGCAGATGCTGTGTTTAACCATTTCTTTAATATCTGTTGAACTAAAAATTGGTGCAGCTGCTTGTTTATATGCAACACCAATAAAATCTAAAGCTAATAGTGAAGCAATATCTCGTGTTGGAGCAGTCATATATACTGGCCCAGTATAACCCATTTTATACAAATACGGTACAAGCCCGCAATGATCCAGATGCGCATGACTTACAATTACTGCATCAACTGTTGAAATATCAAATTCAGGGATATCAAAATACGGGAATCTTTCTGAACCATGTGATGCAACATCTATTCCACAATCTAATAAAATTTTAGAATTTGGTGTTTGAAGCAATATACAGCTTCTTCCAACTTGCCTTCCACTACCTAACATTGTCAATCTTATCCAACCTTCTTTTTTTTCATTCGACCATTCATTATAAATTTTCTTTCCAATATCATTTAAGAATTTTCTTCTATAATTATTATTTGCATATAAAACTTCACGAATATTTTCTGTTATTTTACTTGGAATTGAAGAGCTTCTTTGAACTTGAGGTATCCATAAAGTTTTTTCTTTAATTTCCTGTAGCACAGAGCCCTGTTTTCCAATAACCATTCCCGGCCTTTTTGATTCAATTATAACAATACTTCTTTGAACATCAAAAATAATATTTGTCAGCTCTGCTTCAGTAGGAATTATTTTTTCAATAATCTGTTTTGTTTTTTCCTGAGATTCAAGAATTTTTTGATCTGCTCTAAGCTCAATTCTTTTTTTAACTCTATTAACAATATCTTTTATCTGAGATTCTCCTTCTCTAAAAAATTGAGCATTATCAGTATAAATAACAATATTTGCTCCTTCAAAACCTACGTCACTTATAACTTTAGGCAACTCATCAGTTATACTTTTTAGAATGTCCATTTTAATAAAAATAATTACTTAAACACTGATTGGATTTCCTGGCTTAACACCTTTTTTACCCCTTCTTTTGTCAGTGTGTAAACATCAATTCCATATCCGCTTCCCATATCTCTTTGTATTGAAGCTTTTAATCCATCAACAGCTAGTTGAACTCCTTGCTTAACATTTATGTCTTTTCTATGCCCTTTTTCCATAACTCCTAAAAGATATGGCATACCGCTTCCAAAATTAGCATCATAATCATGAACTTCATTTATTCCTCCAGCAGGTTCAACAGAATATAATTTTGCTGTTCCATCTTCATCAATTCCTGCAACAAGAGTTCCAACAATTGAAGGAATCATTGAAGGGTTTCTTATACTTCTATAGGTCATCATTGATAATAAACTTGCTGATTCTTTAACAGTTGCACGCTTTTTGTTTTTTAATTCTTTAAGTTTTAATTCAGCTGAAACTAATCTCATAAGAAATTGAGCATCTGAAACACTTCCAGTTATAGCAGTTAATAAAAAGTCATTTATAGGAATTATTTTTGGAAAATCTTTATTAACAACAATTGTACCTGCACTAACCTGTCTATCAGAAGCTAAAACAACTCCATCTGTACAAACTATTCCAATAATACTTGTCCCTGTATTTAACATTGATTTTTTTATGTCTTCATTCATTTTAAGAAACGTTCTGTAATAACACCTAAGAACTTATAATTTTAATATACATAATCAATTTATAAAGTTTTTGGTTGCTACTTTCTTCTCAGCATAAAATCTAAAGTTATAGTTCTAAATGGCTTGTCTTTTTTAATCTCACCATTAGTTTTTTTAAGCAAGCCATAATGCATGATTAATTTATGCTCTTCTTCTATATCATCAGAAGAATAAAGATGTTCTCCGTCACAATAACCTGCTTGCATACTTGAATGAGAACCAAAATGTTCATGGAAAAAATCAATTGTTTCATCTAAAGTTTTTACACCAGAATATTTTGAATCTGAAGAAGAATCATGATAATTAACATTTAACCCCTTGGGTAATGCACTTGGATTAAGTGAGCCTAATAAAGATTTAACATACGGATATTCAATTTTTCTTTTAGTTATTTTTTTCCTATGAAAAATTTTACCCCACTTGTCAATAGTTGTCTTCAAATCATCATATAATGCGAGTTGCATTAGCTTAGGAAGAAATAGGGTTTATTAAGGTTTTGATAAGAATGTTTAAAAAGATGAACATAGGGTTATTTTTATGGAAGATTTGTTTTTTAAAGACCCAGAATATAATGATATTTATGATTTTTTAATCGGAGGTCTTAAATTAGATTTAAGTAAATTAGCAAATAGAGATGTTGGAACTCCTTTTACTGTAGATTTTTTAATAAAACGTGCATCTGCATACGGGCCCTTGCCAGAACATCCAACCAGGGAAGAATTAATCAAAGGTTATCTTTTTAATACTATATATGATGATAGTGATGCTCCAGATAAATCAAGGTTTAAAGGAGAGCTAATGAGATGGGAAGCGCAAAGAAGAGGAGTAAACCCTAAAGAAATTAAAGTTGATAATATTCTAAAAAAAGAATATGCTCTAGCTCACGGATTAAACCTTAGAAGAGATACATTAGATTATTTAACTTATGCAAGAATACCACGAAAATAAAATAAAATAAAAATATTTATTTATAGTCCTTAAACATCTCACCAATATCTTTTTCACTAAGATATCTATAAAGCATTGCCCCTTTCTTTTTTCTATAAAAAGCAAAAAGTTTATCCAATGTTCTTTCATCATTAACCATTATATCTTCTATTATTTTCTCTTCCTTTTCATTATAAATTACTGCATAAAGCCCTTTAAATTTCTCAATATCCATTAACCAGCTGGTTTACTTGAATATAAAAGCATTGTTGTATTAAAATTTATAAGATAATTGAATAATTAAAATTATAATAATTAGTATAAATTTGATTTAACTTATTAATCCATGTTTAATAGTATAAAAAATTAGAAAGATTTTTTCTCTGAAAAAATCATATACTGCATTTACTTAATGGATTTTATCAAGTTTGACAGATATCTAATATATTCTTCAATTCTCTATTTTCACAACATTTAAAACCTCTAATTTGTTTTATAAATGATCTAAAGAGGTAATTAAAATTAAACACTCATTAAAAATAACTCTGATACTTATTGCAATGTTTTTAGTTACTCAGCTAATTGGGCTTGCAGTTATTTACGCAGACCCTTTTCATGTTGATCAAGTTGTAAATGGCACAGTTCAACAAGTTAATAATCCGTATTTTGAAGCATTTTCTTCAAATCAAATTAATCAAGAATCTGATTATTATTCTACTCTCCCAGTTTTATTAATCTCATTTATCCTTGCATTGTTTATTATATTTATATTAACAAAAATAAAATCAACAATTATAATGAAAACTTGGTTTTTCATTGTAGTAATTTTAGTTACTTCAATAACTATTTTTGCATTTGAAAAATTAATGCCTTTGCAAATAAGTCTTGAATTAGCACTAATTTTTGCTCTTTTAATTGCAATTCCTTTGGCAATTTATAAAGTTTTTAAAAGAAATCTTATAATTCATAATTTAACCGAGCTTATGATATACCCTGGAATAGCAGTTGTTTTTATTCCTTTGTTAAATATCTGGACAATGATTATTCTTTTAATAATTATTTCAGTATATGATATGTGGGCTGTCTGGCATTCTGGATTTATGCAGAAAATGGCAAAATACCAGATGAATGAATTAAAAATATTTGCAGGTTTTTATGTTCCTTATTTGAATAAAAAACAAAGAGCACTTGTAAAAAAAGCAAGACAGAGTAAATCAAATTTAACAAAACCTATGAAAGTTAATCTAGCAATTCTTGGCGGTGGTGACGTTGTATTCCCAATTATTACTGCAGGAGTTATTTATCATCTTTGGGGTATTATTCCTGCTTTAGCAGTTACTATCTTTGCAACTCTTTCACTTTTAGGATTATTTATGTATGCTCAAAAAGGCAAGTTCTACCCTGCAATGCCTTTCTTAACAGCCGGACTTTTCATCGGTATGGCTATTGCATGGCTTTTGCATTTGCTGGGAATTTAAAATTAATTAAATAACCTGCTCGCCTTCGGCTCGCAGAAGATACTATTTCGCTTCGCGAAATAAATTATAAATTATTTGGAATATATTTCTAAACTTTCAATCTATCTTTAAATTATTTAATTAATCATACTAAGTTTAAACAGCTTAAAATTAGGCAGGTTTTTCCAGAGGAAAAATAATATGATATATTTACTTGTCCAATTTTCGCTTCGCAAAAATTGATATTATATTTTTTTAAGAATATAAATGTCTAAAGTTACCATATAACTATAAATTATGTAAGTAGAAATAACTAACATTAGTTTATTAATAGGGTATGTTCCCGAGCGAGCGTTAGCGAGCGAGGGTAATCATTATAATTTTAATTCAAATTAGCCAGAATTATATATTTATCTAACTTATTCAGTCTTATCTTTTCCAATCTCTAAAAGTCTATTTAGGTATTCTTCACTTGCAGGACTTATAGTTGTAACAAAAGCTCTTGTAATTATTGTAGGTTTTGTTTCTTCAAGTCTATATTGAGGTATTTCTTTTGCTTCAGAATCATATAATGGCTCACAAACCATGCTAGGGTTTAAAATAATTCTATCTCCATTAGCTTCTTTCAACTTTCCAAGAAAATTACCTCTTCCTTGAACAGTTATCTTAACTAACTCTCCTATCTTATATCCTTCAATTATTTCTTCTTTTTCTTCATTTGTAGGCATAAATCCTATTCTATTTGTTTTCATATTCTCCCCAAATTCCAAGCTTTTATAAATCTTTCTGAGGTGTACCCACTATGGAAAAGTAACAAAAACGAAAGGTTTTTAAATACCCATAACTGCTATCTTTCATTCAAAAATTAATTAAAATGAAACTAAGAATAAATGTTAAACCCGCAAAGAGATTTCAGAAAGTATCTAGAGAAGATCTAGAAGCGCTTGCTGATTCAATTCGTGTTGCTCATCTTATGAATTTGTCAAATCCAGAAGGAGTTGAAGAAGATAAAATAGAACAAGGTATTGTATTTTCTGAAAAATTATTCCCTGCAATTACAGTTTATCCAAGAATATCTCACGGACACCTTAAAATTGACTGTGAATTAATAAACCCTTCTCTTGTTTATAGTATTTTAACTGAAAAAGGATATATTATTCAGGATTCAAGAATGATTCCGCTTCATAAAGAAGACTTTTCAAATTCATATTATTCTATTAAACCAAAAATATCAGAGGAATCACAATGAGACTTTTTGAAATGCTTTACAAGTCAGTGCTAAGAAAAGCAGAAGAAAGAGATATACAAATACTTTCGCAATATCTTGATAAACCAGTTTTTTTAACTACAAATGAAATAGATGGGGCACATAGATATAAAGCAACAATTAATAATTTTGGAAGAGAATTTGTTTATTTAAATAATGTTTTTGAAACACTAAAAAAATATAATGCAGTAGAATTTATGCCTTCAAGAACACTTAATCGTTCATCAATTGAAAGTATATGCTTACAAGATAATGGATCCGGAGGAAATAAAAATGAAAAATAAATTAATCAGAGGCTTAACAGCATTAACAATAGCAGGTAGTTTTGCTGGATGTGATGGAATTAAGGTTTATACAGCAGGTTATGAAGGTTATTCAGTGATTTATACAGATAGTCGTGTAAACAGTTCAGTAAAAATTAGCGATTTAAATAATAATTGTTTAGTAGGTACTGATGATAATCATGATGGAAGATATGATGGTATTAATTTAAGTTCATTGCCAAAAGGAAGCCCACTTGAAAAATATGCGAATATAGAATCAATGAAAAAAGTAGAAGATTATGTTTTAGCAGAAGTTGAAAAAGCAAAAGAAACACCAAAGCTGGAGGCATCACAATGATAGTAAAACCAGATTTAGTTAATAAAATAAAAGACTACTTTGGATTAAATATTTATGAAACTAAAGTATGGCTTGCACTTTTAAATAAAGGAATAGCCTCAGCAGGAGAAATAGCAGAACTTTCAGGTGTTCCAAGAAGCAGAACATATGATGTTCTTGAATCTTTAGAAAAAAACGGATTTGCAATGCAAAAAATAGGAAAACCAGTTAAATATTTCGCTATAAAACCAATTGCAGTTATTGAAAAGCTAAAGAAAAATACAATGGATGAAATGAATGAAAAAGTAGCAATGCTTTCTAATATTAAAGATACAAAAGAATACAAAGAACTTGAACTTTTACACTCAACTAAAACAGAAATGATTAAAAAACAGGATTTGTCAGGAACAATCAGAGGAAGAACAAATATTAATTCACAGATAAGTGATATTATAAACCTTGCAAAAGAAGAAGTTATAATTTGCGCTTCAACAAATGAAGTAAAAAGAAGATTAAAATTACTTGAACCAATAGTAAAACAAGTAAGTTCTGCAAATGTAAAAATAACACTTGCTCTTAACGGACCTGAACCAGATATAAAATTAATAGGTGAAAGACTTAATTTAAGAGCAAAGAAAATAGATATAAATGCATCTTTTTATATAGCTGATAAAAAAGAAATATTATTTATGTTAAATGAAGCAAATGACAGCCAAGAGCAATTAGCAGTTTGGTTTTCATCAGAGTTTTTCGTAAACTCTTTCACAGCTTTATTTGACATGGCAATAAAAAAGATAACTAAGTAAAAATGGCTCCCTTAATAATTGACACAAAAAGAGAAAGAACTCAAATAACCTATGATAAAATATTTCCAAATCCAAATACTTACGAATTTTCATATGTGGTAATTGATACTTCAACTGAACCTCAAAGACTTGTGCATATGTTCAATGAAAACTCTCCAGAAAATCATATTAGATATCCGGATAAATACGTAAAAGTTTCTGCAAGACTTGCAAAGAAAATTCTTGAGTTTATCTCAGAGGACGCTTAAAATGGCAAGACTCGACGCATTTTACAATGGAATTAGCCCTTTTGAACAAGGAATTTCTCATTTAGCTTTTGAATATAAAGATGATTCTATTTATTTAGCTAATACATTCAGAAATCAAAGTGAAATAACTGATAATGATAGAAAAAGCAAAGTTATTTTATCATTAGAAGCAGCTTTTCAAATGTTTGATTTTGTTCCTAAAAAAGATTTGAGTTTATAAAAGAAGATTAAGTAAATAATTTTACAGAATAATAATTAAACTTATAATGATTACCCTCGCTCGCTAACGCTCGCTCGGGAACATACCCTATTAATAAACTAATGTTAGTTATTTCTACTTACATAATTTATAGTTATATGATAACTTTAGACATTTATATTCTTAAAAAAATATAATATCAATTTTTGCGAAGCGAAAATTGGACAAAAATTTTCATTTTTAACAATTAATCTCAAATATTTAATTAATTATAACAGCTGATTTTAATGCATTGCTAGGTAGATTTTTACTCGCTTCAAGAATTTCTATACCTAAAGTTTTCCCATCTTTATCCAAATCAATATTAACTGATTCATTTAAAGAAATAGTTTGCTCTACTTCACCATTTTCTATTTCCTTAAAATAGATGTATGCTATATCTGATTCTTCATCATATTCTATTTTCATTTCCACATTAAAGTTATTACCTTTATATATTTATCTTCTGTAATATAAATTACTTTTAAAATCTTATTATTTATCTTTTTATATGCTTCTTTTTTACTATCTTTTGAAATAGTATAATCAGGTATTTCAATAGTTTCTTTAATATCATTAAATCTAATGTTTCTTTCTAGCACTCTTTTTTTAGCATGATAAGATAAAATTATTTCCATATCTTTTAACTTTAAACAACTCTTATTCTTTTTATAGCCATTTCTTTAATTTGTTTTTTATTAGATTTCTTAAATCTTTTTAAAACATATTTTAATTTTATATCAGTGCTATGAGCGCATTTAATATGCCCGTCTTCAACATACCAGATTGGATGAGCTTTTTTAAAATTAATAACAGCTTCTTTATAATTTAAAGCAGGCCCAACAGTTACAATTTCATTTTTCTTCTTTAAAACAAGATACATATGCGCTTTTTTTTCACCATGGTATTCAAATTCTTCTTTTAATACTTCAAAGTATCTTTCAATTTCTCTAAGTAAAACCTTCGAAAATTTAATTAGCTTTGTTCCGGCAATATCTCCAGGCTGTTTATTAGTTTTTAATTCAATTATCCCAAAAATTCCTTCATTTTCTTTTGCATGTTCTCTAAGTTTTCCTAAATCTGCTTTTTTATGTTCAAAATATTCATTGCTTGGGTTTTCAATAAATACGGCAGCAGCTTTCTTAAATCTATTAAAAGTTTCCTTTGAAAGTGCAACCGCTGCATTTCTTTCTTTAAATGTGGGATCAATAATTATAATCGGACTTTGTTTTTTTGCAGCATTGAGCTTCTCAAGCACTTCTGCGCGCGTTTTATAGTGCTTTGCAGGGTCTATAATTATTTGTCCTTGTGCATTAGCAGCTTCTTTTAAAAATTTTAAAAATCCTCCATAATAACATACAAGCAATTCTAAAGCATAACCTGAAAAACCATTAATATAAGACTCAGCACCATAGCATTTTTGCCCGTGGCAGAAAGATTTTGCAAGTATTATCTCATCTGAAATATTTTTGTTCTTTTTACATTGATTTCTTATATATTCAACATGAAAATAAGATAAATCTGTTATATTTCTCCCTTCTTCTGGACTTGAAATTCTTAATGTAGGAACAATTTCTGCCATAACATGTTTATCTTTTTTAAAAATAATTCTTATATAATCACGAGAACCATGTATTTTTCTTATTTTTAATTTTATTCCCCGTATTCTAAATAAAAAGAAAAGCCAAAACATCATTTTTTTAATCTGCTCTTCAGAGTATTTTTTATTAAATCTTATAAAAATGTCAATATCATAATTTTTCTTTCTTACAACAGTTTCTTTTGCAACACTTCCACCAATAAAAACTGAAGCATCAATTTTTTTTCTTTTAAGCTTTTTTTGAATCTGTTTTACAACCTCTCCTCCAAGCTTTTCAAGGTATTTCTTTTCATCAGAAGAAATTTTTACCCTTCTTATTTCTTCACTTAAAACAGTAGTAACATTCATATAATTAATAGAAGAAAATATTATTTAAAGTCTTTGCTCGCCAAAATCTAATATTTTAAGCTTCACCAAGCTCTGCTTTGAAAGCAGAAGCCAAATCAATAATATACTTGCCTTCTTCTAATTTATATATTAAGGGCTTATTTCTATTAAATAAATTAACAACATCAATTTCAAATTTGCCTGGCCCAAGAACTTTAACAGATTCTAAATCAAGTATAACTGGCGCATCTTCATCTTCTATTCCAATAATCTCTCTAACTTCTTTTTCAATCTCAACTTTATCTGCCTGTTTAAATTCAATTTCAACCGGGTTTTCTTTTAATTTATTTGCAATCTCATCTCTTATGAAAAAGAAAAAATGGCTTCCACATTCACAACCTTCTATTAACTCTTTAGAAGCATTTGGATATACTTTAGAACAATGAACACATTGATGAGGCATAACATATTCATAAAACTGCCATTTAAATAATTTAGTATGGATTGGTATATGCTTCGGTTCGCAAGCTCGCCGAGGATTGTTCGCTTCGCGAAATGATATTATGATATCTGGAAATGTATGCCACATTAATTACACTTTGCTCAAACAATGTCAAATTAGGCAGGGTTATATTATATTTACTTAAAATAAGAATTATCTCTTTAATAACAATTCAATCTTTTTAGGATTTCGCTTTATCTCTTTAACAATGCTCGCAGGACCTATTAAAGTCATTGCAGCAGTATCTCCAACAAGCATTTTTGTAAATCCTTGAGTAACTTTCTTACCAAAGCTTATTGCTCTTTCTCCTGAACCAATAACTGCTAGCTCAATGCCCTTAAAATCTTTAACATGTCCAATCATGGCCATTGTATCTTCTATAAGCCTTGTCTCTTCTTCTGGCTTAAGTTTTCCTTGAAGAATAATTATCTTTCCATCTAAAACAATTGCCAATATTTTTTTAATTCTCTCTCCACTATCTAAGTGCCTTATCTCCGAATACGGCATGAATTCCAATGTTAGCCCACTTATTTTTTTTGCCATTTTAATTTTTTAATTTTTCTGATTCCCAAAAATTAAAACCCGAGAAACTATCAAAGTTTCTCGCAGTTTCAAATTCGTGAGAATTTGATTCCTCTTATATTATTTCACCAATTTAAACAATGCTTCATAAAACTTATCCATTTTTTCACCAGTTCGTGCACTTATGCCAACAACATCATAATCTGGGAAAGCAGCTTCAACTTTTTCTATATCTGCCTTTCTCAAATCCATTTTGTTAGCCACAATTAAAACCGGTATTTTTCTTGCAACCAAGTTTCCAAGTATTGTAATATTAACCTGTGAATACGGATTTTTTGTTGCATCTAAAACAACAACAACTGCTTCCATATCTTCAATCCATTTAATTGATTCAATAACTCCTTGCGTTGCTTCTTTTGCTCTTTCCTGAGCCTCTTTTTTCCTTATTCCAAATCTTATGAACTCTTCATAGTCGATTTTTGTTGCAATTCCAGGAGTATCAATTAGTTTGAATATCATTTTTTTATTATTTGATTTTATTTCAACCTCTTCTTTAAATTGAACATTTCTTGTTTCATGTGGGACATTGCTTACTACCCCAATTTCTTCACCTGTCCAGTCTTTACATATTCGATTTGCCAGACTTGTTTTTCCTGCATTTGGTGGACCGTAAAAACCTAAGCTGATATTTTTCTTTCTTCCAAACAGCCTAGATATTTTCTTCCCCAAATTTTTAAAAATGTTAATTTTCATTTTCCCCTATTTTAAATATAAATACTTTCTAATCTTCAAATCTATTTTTCTTTTTAAAGCTTTCTTAGATTAATATACTACTCTACGAAGGTTTCTTTTTTCAATTTCTTGTCTAATCTTTTTCTTATCTCTGAAATAGAATATAGGTATTTCCCACATTCCTACTCTTTTTCCTTCAAATTTCTTAAGTGCATAAGTTATCTGTTCACCTTTCCAGCCCTCTTTTTTCAATTTTGTTTTTATCTGCTCATTATTTAATCCTTGTTTTTTTGCATTGCTAATAAAGAAGATTAAATTATATAATTGATTCTTGTCTTTAAACAAGCTTTTTTCATAATTTTTCTTATACCATTCCTGAAGGAATATATAAACTGCAAAGAAAACAATTAACAGTATAATCATTCCTATCCAGAATTTACTCCAAAAACTTCCAGGTTCAAATGGTCCAACATCTCCACCAATTTTTAATTCAGAAAATTTAGGTGCTAAATACATTGGAATATCAAATACATCTTGTTTTCCTTCAACTGCAAATTTAACTGTTTTTTGTCCAGAGGATAAATCTAATGTTATTGCTGTTGAATCTGTTAAATCAGTTACATCATATGTGCTATCAAAAATAAGATTTTGTTCTTCATCTTCTCTTATAAGATAAACAGGCGATTCAACAGTTTTTATTGGATTTACAATAACATTAAACTCACTTATCAGATCTTCTCTTTTATCTTCATAATAAACACTTATTAATCTATAATTAATTTTAATATTTACTTTTTCTAATTGCCATGCAACAATTGCACTTTTATACTGTTCTGTTAAACTTGTCTTTATATTTTCATTTGTCATTGTTCTAATTTTTTCAATGTTAATTTCATCTTTATTATCAATTAATTTTGTTTCTGTAACAATTCCTGAATCAATTTTTTGTGGTAAATTCAAGCCAATTAATTCTTCCATTATTTTGATATAATCCTCAGTAGTTCCTGATGAACTTAGTTTTTGTTTATAGTCTGATTCAATTGAAGCTAATTCTGCTGCTTTTTCTTCAAGATTAATAGAATCATTTATTATTATTTGATATTTTGTAGGCATTAAACTTATTTGGGAACTTATATTTTTTATTTGTTTTTTATAATTTATAATTGTACTATTAATAGCTTCTTTTGGAGATTCAACAGATATTTTAAACTGAGATGTTGAAACAACACTTTCATTTTTTATAACTTTTATTTCAATAGTATAATTTCCAACTGAATCATATGTATGTCTTACTTTATTTATTAAAGTTGTTTGTGTATCAGAACCATCTCCAAAATCCCATTTAAAATTCAATCCAGTTAAACTTGCACTTGATGAAGCAAATGCACTAAATGTTGTTGGATTTCCTGCAGCGACATTTGGAGGATAAATTGCCCTTATAACTTGCAATCCTTGATTAAGAGTTGTTATATTTTTTTTTGCAATCTCTTGACTATTAATATATAATTTTAATGTTCTATTACCAGAGGAAACTGTAAAATTTAATAAACTTAAATCAATTTTTAAAAATCCAGAATTAATTTTTGCAGGAGTTTTTGTAATTTCATAAATTAAATTATTTATCGCTCCAACACTTCCTTCTGAAGAATATTGAACATTTAAGTTGTTTAAAACTAATTGCTGATCAGTTCCTGAAAATTTTATAGGAATAACACATCCATTTGAACAGTCTTTATTATAATTATTAACAATGTAGTTATTTAATCTGCCAATTAATGATTCTCCTAGAGGATTCTGTTCTTCAAATGTCGTTTCATTAAAATAAAATGTTCCAACAGCGTCGAATTTCTTAGATGAAACCATAATATTATAGTCTTTTACTTTATTGCTTGTTGTTGCAGGATCTCCTAAAAATCCACAATAAGGTTCAGTTGCTCTTGCCTGAAGTTTATATCCGCTAGATTCAACTTCTTTTGTTGAAATACATACATAATGCTCACTTTCATTTGTAACAACATAATTTATTACGCATGATATAATCCCTCCTGAAGTTGAAGGAGCACTTAAATTACATTTTCCAACTAATTCTTTATTAGGATTATATAATGAAGCTAATAATAAACCATCTGAAAATACAGGAGTTGCACTTGCATCTTTCATTACATTTGCTTTAATTTCAATTGCAGGAGTTTTTGGCAGAGAAATTAATTCACAATAAGTCTGAGGGCCAATTAAAATCCATTCAGGGAAATTTCCATTATTACAAAGCGATTTTAGATTATCTACACATGTCTCTGAAATATATTTTTTATTTCCCCAATCAATTGATTTATCATCAGAAACATCTATTTCAAGTTGTCTGTTGCAATTTGCTAAAGCACTGCTTGAAACTCCAATATTAAACTTGGATATTTCTACATTTTGTCCTGAAAGTTTAATTCCTAGAATTTTTTCTCCATTTAACTGAAATGTTTTTGAATTTTCACCAGTAGCTGAACTTGAATAATCATTTAAACAATTTGAAGGAACACAACTATAATTTGCACCTGATATTCTTTTTAAGACATTTAACAAACCAATTGAATTTGAAAGATCGTCGACAAATTGAGATGTTGAATCTTGATTGTTAAAACTTAAATTTATCCATCCCTGAACACTTTCTCCTGCATTATAAGTGCTTTGAATATTTGATGATATATTACCAACAGTTACAGATGCACTTGCAAATAAACTGCAAAATACCATTGAAATAATAATTTCTAATAATATATTTCGTTTCACTTTTTCACTCTCTTTTTTGTTTTATATACTATCACAAGATAGCTAATAAATATTACTATTACTGCAATAATCACATTTTTCCAATCAAAGAAGTCTATTCTTACTTTTCCTTGACAAGGCATTGTTCTTTGCCCAGCAGTACATCCACTTAATCTCGGATCAGCAGTTTGTTCTCCTCTCCAACTCACATTCCACATTAATAATGCTTCGTCTCCTGTTGTGCATTGAGCATTTGAAATTCCAGTTACATTAATAACACAAAGCATTTCTTCATTAGGACTCAAACTTATGCATCCAGAAGGTTCAGCAACTCTTCTTGTTGATTCTTTGCATTCATCTCTATCCCATATACATCCACACTTAACATAAGTTCCACAACTATCTGTAATTTTTTGATAAGTTAATTCTTTATTAAAACAAAAATGATTTTTATATGCTGCAGGAATAAGTGAATCATCTTGATTAATTCTTGATTCAATGCTGAATAAAATATCTTCTGTAGCATCTTGAACACATTCTGATTGTGTTTTAAATCTACTACATGAAACACTTATTGGATTTATTATCTCACAGTTTTCTCTGCAAAATCCATCATTACATATTCTTGAAGGACTTGTACATTGTGTTTGACAAGTATTATCAATATCACAAACTAAATTATCGCAAGGATCATTAACATCATTACAATCTGCACAATCACAATTTTCACCAGCTTCACAAATCCCATTATTATTACAATAACCAATTATTCCTTCACAAGTGCTTCTTATTTTTACTGTTCCAGATTCTCCATAACCTCCATCTGCACCAGCATATGCTGGACTTCCATCAATTCCACCAATTGAATTTTGTGTTCCTAAATTAGTTAAGTCTATACAATAGTCAATTAATATTCTTCCTCCACCTCCACCTCCACCAGAATACCAATCAATCTCATTTTCTGAGGCATCTCCTCCTACTCCTCCAGAAGCATTTATTGAATTATTAATATAAAGATATTTTCCTTTTACCCATATTCCTCCTCCACTTCCTCCGCCTGCTCCATTTTTATCTAAAGTTCCAGAATTTCCAGAAACATCAATTGTTCCATTTATTATTATTCTATCTAAAGCATTAACTTTAAAATATCCTCCTCCATTTCCTCCATAACCATTTCCAGTATCTCCTCCTCCTGCTCCACCACTTCCTATACTTGTAACATCTATATCACTTCCATAAATTATTCCTCCTGCACCTCCACTAAAACCGCCTGCTCCTCCATATCCTCCACCTCCTCCCCAAGCATATCCATGTCCAGTTCCCCATCCATTTACACTTGGATTACCTCCTGTAAATCCTTTTCCAGTCCCAATAATTTTTGTTCCTTTCATCATTGTGAAATTTTCAGTATTAAATTGCAAAGTTCCAGTTCCTTCAATTCCATTCCATTGACAAATTGTTACAACTGCATTATTTGTTATCAAAACTCTTTTAGCATTATAAGTTCCACACATTGTTTGAGAAGTATCAATAATTATATCCTCTTGATAAGCATTACATTGCGCTCTGTTAATTCTTTCAAATCCTGCACTATTAACAGTAAATCCTGCACCACTTGCATTCCATAAAACAACTTTATATAAAACATAATCCATATATCCAATAGTTGGTTTAAAATTTTTAAGTTCGCTATCTGCAGGAACTCCTCCATTATATCTCCAGTCATCTTTATTTGCTTTTGCAACTCCTAAACTATTTACAACATAATTTACTCCGTTTACATCCCACAAAGAAATATATCCTCCTCCAAACGGATGATAATATCCAACAATTGGTTTAAAGGCTAATGCTTCGGGTGTTAAATCTCCTCCGCCCACCATTTTCCAATTATTTTTATTTATTGCCATCCACCAATTTGCATTTAATCCATAATTAAATCCTTTAATATCCCATAGTGAAACATATCCTCCTCCAAACGGATGATAATATCCAACAGTTGCATTAAAATTTTTAACATAATTATCTGCAGGCAATCCATCACTCATTATCCAAGAATTTTTATCAACTTTAGAAAATGCAGCACCAGTAAACATATTATTTAATACAAAAACTCCTCCTGTTGAATTCCAAAGAGAAATCCATTCTCCTCCAAGAGCATGATAATATCCAACAACTGGTTTAAAATCTTTAACTTCTTGACTAACTGGCTGCCCATTAGTCCATACAAAATCATTTTTATTTGTTTGTGTCCATACTCCATTATTTCCTACAATATTTGTACCATTTGTATTCCACAAAGAAACATATCCTCCTCCTAATGGATGATAATATCCCATAGTTGGAATAAAACATTTATCTAATCCATTAAAATACATATTATTTGTTTTAGAATTAATTGCCTGACATTGTCCAGTTAAAAAATTATATTGCGGAAGAGTTCCTGGACAACCACATCCTGATTTATCAAACTGGCAATTTCCATCACATTTTAATCCAGTTCCTTCATCTGCATAACCTAATTTTCTGCAAGTTTGTCCTCCTAAATCTGTTTTATCACATTTTTCCTGAGCTGTATTAATAATTCCATCTTGACAAACTCCAACAGTTTTTTTAACACAAGCTCCAAGATTAATTTTACAATTACTATCACAAATTAAATTATTTCCAATTTCATATCCTGGAAAACTACCACAATTTAGCCCTCCAAAATTTGTTCCATCACATTCTTCAGGAGGATTTATTGTACCAATAGGATTACCGCACGGATTATTTACACATCTACTAAGATCAATTTTACATTCTTTTGTACATGCTAGTGTTCCACTAGTATATCCATAATCTGTACAATATGTTTTTGTTCCAAAATTTGTTCCCTCACAATCCTCTGTAACCGGATCTATTTCTCCATTAGGGCAAGTTCTTGAAACTGGTTTACATCCACTATAATCCCATTTGCAATCTCCACCACAACTATAGGTTCCTACACCTTTATCAGCTGGACAAGTATATGTTGTTGATGAACGTGTACATTCTTTATTAGGATCCAAACAACCATTTCCGCCTGGAGGAGTTTTAGCTGAACTACAACATATTTTCACAGAACCTGTTCTCTGAAAAAATAACGAGCCAGTTAATCCATTTAAAGAAGTGATTTCTTTTTCAGTTTGTAAACAGCTTCCTGAATCTCTAACATTACATGCTAAATCTCCGTAACAAATTGCATCAACAGTTCTTGAAATAGTTAAAGTGTCAGTAGTTATTAATTGAATATCATTTGCATCAAGATTCCCATCTCTATTTGTGTCTTCTTTATAATGGTCTCCAACCCAATTGCAAAGATCACCATTTAAAACACAACCAACAATTTGCTTATAATCTGCCTCATTAACAAATGTATCATCATTAACATCATATATATTTAATGTAGGATAAGTTGTAATAGAAACAGATGGAAATTGTTTTAATTGACAAAGTCCAATGCCTAGGGCACAATTAATAATTCTTTGTACATCAACTGCATTAACAACCCCATCATCATTATTATCTGCAGCATTGCAATTTTCTCCATTAAATTGTGAACAATAGATAACATTACCAACATCTGCTCCATCAATAATGTTATTCCCATCTGTATCAAAAGTTCTACTTCCTCCAACAAACCCAGGATATCCTAAACCATTATTATCTATAGACAAAAGTAAATTAGTAAATGTTGATAATGTTGCTTGATCATATTTGCATGCATGAACATCTTCACCTGTTGCTTTATTATAAGTCTGTCCAAATATATCATCATAACAAATATCATAGCCGCGAGTTTGTGAAGGATCACTCCATAAATGTCCTTCTCCTTCTGCAGATATTCTCATTATCAACTGGTCATTAACACAAGTAGCTGCTGAAATAAATGATAAGCTAAATAAGCTAATTGTAAATATTAAAACTAACAAAAATAATAATTTTTTCACCTCTCTCATCTTGCTATTTTAACAGATTTCAAATTTATAAAGTATTCTATATCTATCTAATCTTAAAGCAATTGAGTAATTAGTACCTAATCATATTTTTATCAAACCTCTACATTGTTTATAATATCTAAATTAGTAAGGTTATGCTAATTCTAATCATATATTAATTTTAACGCTGTTTAAACTTAGATTAATAATTTATCAAAAAAATATATTTATTATGAATAATTTTAATCAAGTATAAAAGTTTAGATGTCACATTTCCAAATAAATATATAATCAATTTTCGCGAAGTGAAAATTGCTTTTTAATAAATGTACCATAATAGTTTGTGCTTAAGAAGAACTTGAAATAAAGTACAACTTTAAGTTGTAGGACACGGGTTCTTCCCCCACGAGAAACTTGGATTTTGTTTCTCGGGGCCAGAGAATCAGTGATTCTCCTGGTTAGACCATCTCCTTTTTTGAAATAACTCGCAAAACATCCTAATTTTAACGCTGTTTAAACATTGATTAATAAGTTATTATGAAGATTAATAGATAAATAATATAGTATACATAGATTTCTAAATGTTTATAAAATAGATAATAGCAAATAATATAAAACACAATTCCTTGATTTTTTAATGGCAGAAGCAAAAAAAATATCTGAAAATATCTATGAAATTGAGAAAAGCGGAAAAATGAATGTTCCGGTTGTAATTTATGCATCTGAAAGATTATTCAAAGAAATGAAAAAAGACAAATGCTTTGAGCAGATGAAAAATGTAGCTATGCTTCCTGGAATTTTAAAACATTCAATTGTTTTACCTGATGCTCATTTAGGATATGGTTTTTCTATTGGAGGAGTTGCAGCTTTTGATATTGATAAAGGAATTATCAGTCCGGGCGGAGTGGGCTACGATATAAATTGCTCGGTTCGATTATTAAGAACAAATCTTGAAAAAAAAGATTTAGATGGAAAGGGAGATTATATTTCAAAATTATTGTATAAATCAGTTCCTTCAGGAGTTGGAAAAGGAAGTAAAGTGAAAATAACTGAAGATGAATTAAAAGAAATAATGGAAACTGGAGCAAAGTGGGCTGTTAAAAAAGGTTATGGAGAAAAAGAAGATTATGAATTTACAGAAGAAAACGGATGCATGAAAGATGCAGATTCAAAAGATGTTTCAAAAGAAGCAATTTCACGAGGTATAAATCAGCTTGGAAGTTTAGGTGCAGGAAATCATTTTTTAGAAGTTCAGTATGTTGATGAAATATTCGACGAGAAAATAGCAAAAACTTTTGGATTAAAAAAAGGGCAAGTAACTATTATGATTCACTGCGGTTCGCGCGGTTTAGGACATCAAATTGCTTCAGATTATATGAGATTAATGGAAAATGAATACGGACATGAAAATATTCCAGACCGACAATTAATTTGTGCACCTATAAAATCTGAACTTGGGAAAAAATATTATTCTGCAATGTCTGCTGCTGCAAATTTTGCTTTTTGTAACAAACAAATAATTACTCATCTTATTCGACAATCAATGAAAGAAATGTTTCCTAAATTTAATGCAGAAGTAGTTTATGATGTTTGTCATAATATTGCTAAATTTGAAGAACACGAAATTGATAGTAAGAAAACTAAAGTTTGCGTTCATAGAAAAGGTGCAACAAGAAGTTTTGGTCCAGGCAGAGAAGAGTTACCTAAGAAATACAAAGAAGTTGGACAGCCAGTTATAATTCCCGGAAGTATGGGAACAGCTTCATATATTTTAGTTGGAACAAAAAAAGCAGAAGAACTTTCATTTGGCTCAACAGCTCACGGTGCAGGAAGATTAATGTCAAGAAACGAAGCAATGCAAAGATTCAAAAGTGAAGATGTAAAAAAAGAAATGGAAAATAAAAATATCGCTATAACTGCAGGAAGCTGGAAATCTTTAGTTGAAGAAGGTTCAAATGTCTATAAAGACATTGATGAAGTTGTTAAAGTAAGCAATGAAGTCGGGCTTGGAAAGCTTGTTGCAAGAGTTAAGCCTCTTGTTGTTGTTAAAGGTTGAATTTATTATATATTAGGAATCTGCACATATAAGGTTATACTTAACTTAAAATAATTAATCTATATTTAAACAACATTAAATCAAGCATATTTTTTCTGTGAAAAAATCCTATTGTGCATTTACTTAACTCAATTTTTGCGAAGCGAAAATTGATAATCTACTCTTAGAAAATATCAAATCTAAAATTATTACAGGATTATAAATTATTTTATAAGATATTTATTCAGAAATATTTATTGAACTGTTACATTACTTATAACTAGGTGCCATGCTTCAGGAACACTTATTTTAACATTTTGAGTATATCCTAATGACTTAACAAATAAATCATGCTCTCCGCTTTGATATGGTTCTGCAATGTATAAATATTCATCTTCTTGCGGAGCAATTCTTTTTTGTACAATTAATCTTTTTTGTACGCCGTCAATTTTAACTTCATATTCTGTTAAAAGAACCTGTCCAGTATTTTTCAATCTAAATCTATCAAAATTAATATCTTGTTCAGTTAAAGGTTGAATTTCAAATTTTCCATTACTTATAATTCCTGTAGTTGTTTTTTTGAAATTTCCCATAAATAAATTAACTGCTGCCCAAATAAGTCCAACAGCAACTACTGCAATTAATATTATTAATACTGTTGTTACAACCTGACTAACTGCTTTTTTACTTTTATTCATTTTTTCTTTATAAAATAAATTATCATAATTGAAATAATAACCATTAACATATTAATTAAACTAAAAAATGGCAAGTCAGTTCTTTCAGGACAAGGAAATTCTCTGCTTCCTCCCTTACACCAATCTTCATTTCCAGCATAACTTCTTCCACTTCCAAATAATTCAATAATTGTAGCTGTCCACCCCAAACTCATTATTTCTTCAGGTTGATTGCATTTATCTATAACCTCATTTGTTAATATTTTACATTGTTTTTTATTTGGATTATCAATATCACACGGATTACCTCTAACATAATTACTTACACAAACCCTATTAGTTGAATCCCATTCACAATAACAATTTCCAAGATAAACACATTCTCCTCTGCTTGAACCATCATAATAACTATGGCAAAATTTAACTAAGCTTCCATCTTTTTTTATGTTTGCAATTTCTTCAATATTTGTTTTTATATTTTCATTTAAAACTACTCCATTGCATTGATTTTGGGTTTTATAATCTGAACATTTTGATGCACTAACTGTTGATTGTTTACATAAAGAATTTGCAGTTGTACCATCGCAATATTGTCCTTCAGGACAACATCCATGAATTGTATTTCCATTTGAATCAATTCCATTAGTACGATAACAATCTCCCATTGAATTAAGTTGAAGCCCATTTTCATTCCATGTTGATAAACTTCCACTAAATGTACATAAAGCCCCACTTCCAGTATCAAAACTTATTCCCGTTCCATCAGACCATGTAGACTCTGCATTTACAAATGAAAAAACTCCAATTAATACCAATCCAATTAAAATTGTTTTTATGTTCATTTTATATTGCCTCATATCCTACCCTTAAACCTGCAAAATGTCTTCCTGCAACTACGAAATTTCTTGTAAATTCAACAACTTCATTATAGTTATCATTCCATGTTCCAATTAATCCTGAACTATGTGTTGTACTTGGATCAAATGTCCAGTTAAACCAAAATTTATATGGTGCAGAACTTCCAGAAGGTTTAGCAAGATTATAACAATATAATGGTGAAATTACTCCAACACTATAACAAGTTGTTCCTACACTTTCAGCAGAACACGAAGATTGAAGAGAAAAGCATTTTGCAACAAAACTATCTTTAGCATTAAATCCAACAGCTCCTTGAACAATACTTTCTCCGTAACGAGGCTGAGTTATAATTGCAAATACATTTATTCCTTCTTTATATACAAGGATATCTGTGAAATTACTTGCCTCAATAGGATTAATAGTTGTTTGTTCTTTTACAGTTGCAGTTATTGTATAATGTCCTGCTTGAGTATAACTATGAGTTGTATTGCAATTTCCAGTTGTTAAGCAATTTGTTTTTTCATCTACAGCTCCATCACCATAATTCCATTTTATTGTTAAATCTTTTGATGCTTTGCTCTCTTGTTCAAAACTTATCTGTTCATTAATTTTAAATTTTTTCCAGTTGTTAAAATCAGAATATTTTTCTGGTTTAATAATATTTATTGAAGGATAAATATAATTCTCACATAATTCAGTTGCAGCATCGCAAATTAATCCGGTTCTGCAACTATCTTGCTGTCCGTAACAATCACTACAAGCACAACCTTCACCACTACTACAAACTCCATCTGCAGTTCCAATACATCCTTGAGGAGGATTACAATTAGATGAACAAGTTCCATCTGCACATAATGCTTCTCCTTCGCCACATCCATTTGTTGATTCACAAACTTTTGTTGCAGGATTATATCTTGTTCCTGAAGAGCATATACATAATTGGCTTGTTTGATTACATATTGCACCATTTACACAAGTGTCTTGTTGATTATAACAATCACTACAAGCACAACCTTCACCACTACTACAAACTTCATTTGCAGCCCCAACACATCCAGCATTTCCAGTATCAGTTTCAGAACAATTATTCGAACAAGTTCCATCTGAACAAAGAGTTGTTCCAGGAATACATGGAGGGTATATTATTATTCCTCCTGCCCAAGAAGATTTACAACAAACTTTTATAGGATAATTTCCTAAATTTGATAAATGTGCATTTTCCATTGCAGATAAACTAATAACTAAATAATATCCTCCAGTTTCATTACAATCTGCAGATGAGGAAATACATTGTAAATCTCCATATGAAATTACATTTAACCCTCCTCTATAATTTGCAATTGCCTGAGCATTTGTTTCTGCAGTTAAATAAGTGATATTATTCGCATCAGTTCCACGAATTGTTTGTCCAGCGCTTGGAACAAATTGTTTTCCAAATATTTCATTATAACAGATTTTTATTGGATAAGAAGATTTATCCCAAAGTGAAGCATGAGCATTTGTTTCAGAAGATAATTTCATAATTGTTTGATTTTCATCACACTCATTTGCATAAACGCAAGAAATTAAGATTATGCTTATTATAAATACAAAACTTAAAATCAAAACTTTTTCAATCCTCATTTTATCTATATATTTAGATTATTTAATTTATAAAGTTATCTTTACTATTATACTAAACATCTATAACTGCTTGGCAGACCCATTTGCCATTTAATTTCTTAACAAACATATCATTGTAGGTTATTGCTTTAACATCTAAGCTAATTGGATAATTACTTGATTTATCTCCTACCAGTTCTCCAGTTAGTTTAAAATTCTTTGAATCAATCTTAACTTTTATTTCAGATAAAAATATATTTTCTGCATCCATTAAAATTATTAATTTCTCAAGAAAATTATAAAGAAGCTCTTCTAAATCTTTTCCATCAGCATTTACTTTTTTCTTTATTTTCCCTTTAATTTTCCCATCATACATTACATTAAACATAGCTAAAGCAGAATTTTCAAATGCTTCATTTAAATTCTTTCCATAAGCTTGAAATTTTATATCTGCTGTATGGGGTATAAATTTGTATTTCATTAAAATTAATATTAAACATACCTTATATATTTAATTAATCTAAATGTAAACATCATAGAAATCATATTGTGCTTTTACTTCACAACAAATCGTATTCTCTAAAAATTATTATATATAAATCTCTTTACTATATTTATTATTTATTTCTCCGCTTTTATACACACTAACATCTAACTCATTTACTCCAGAACTAAAATCAATATTTTGGAAGCTAATTATAAATTTTCCTTCTGAATCAGTTATATTTGACAAAGTATAAGTTTTAAAATTTAAATTAACATTACAACCACTACAAACCTGATTCCCAACATTCTTCGCAACAACTCCGCTTATTGTTAAATTTTTTCCATTAAATGTTATTAAAGGTGGCGGAGATTCAATTGGCCCACCAGAAGAAGAACCACCTGAACTTCCAGAATCTCCCGGAGGATTTTCAGGATTATCTACTGGCGGTGTGCAACCTTCATCAGGTTCACCATCACAATCATTATCTCTATGATCCCCACATATTTCAGGAATGCAAGTTATAGGAAGACCTGCATATAAATCAACCATTCTTCTAAATGCAAGATATTTAGGAGATTGTGTATCAGTTACATTTACCATTACTCCCCACATCCCGTATTTAGTTGCTGGCCCCATATGACTAAAATACATAAAAGGCCCTTTACCAACTACTCGCGACCACATTTGCCAGTATTCATCATACAAAGTTCCCATTCTTGGATCACGGTTTGCAGCAATAAATTTATTAGTAAGATTAACATATTTATCATCTGATGAAGCAACAAGATGCTGTCCCCCTTCATAAGCTAATAATTTAACACCCCATCTATCTGCAGCAATTTTAACATCACTCACATAACCAAGAGCACCAATTGAAAACCCTTCAGAACCAACATATATATTATTTTTTACTCTTACAATAATTTCATCAATTGTAATATTCTCGTCTTCACCACTAGCTATTACTTGAGGTCCAATTCCTCCGAAATACGGAGCAAGTGCAATTGCATCAGTTGTAACTCCATACGGATTTAAAGAAGGATATATAGAATGATTACTATAATTTAATAATTCATTTGCTTTCCATCCTGCAGCTTGAGTTGAAATAACTTCAACTATCCTTTCTGAACCTCCAAATTCTTGTTCAAAAATATTAAATATATCGCAGGAACGTTTTGCAATAAATTTTCTCATTCCTTTATCCTCAGCTGAAGCCCCAGCACTATCATTTAGATTCAATTCAATACCTTTATTATATGCATATCTTGTCTGATAAAACATCCAATTCCAAACTTCATTTGAATATTCAACATAAACCTTCCTATCTGGGTCTAAACCATTTTTCATCATCCTTGCCATTTGTCGAATATAATTATCATCTGCATTATGGGGAATATTAACCCAAGGATCTGCATGAACACGATTAGAAAGATTTATAATATATTCAATTGCAACGCTTCTATATAAATAAGATTGGGTATATGATGTTGGAGTTGAACGATTTTCCCAAACACCACTCAAATTTATTCCATTATTTGTTCCCTGCCAATCCATAAATCTAATTGCACTTACATTTCTTAAACTTTCTAAAAATCCCGGATAAAATATTTGTGTTTCATAATTATCTTCATATCCCGGCATAATTAAATGAATATTTCTAATATTATTACCTAGTGTAGAATTAAATATATAAATATAAATAAGGCTTGAACAGCCCGGAGTGTCACAATCTTTAAGCCATACTTTATATGTTCCAGACTTATTAAAACTATATCTAAGTCCTCCTCCATTATTAACCAAATCTAATTTTCCATCACCTTCAAAACTAAAAGTGTAATTTCCTTCAGGATAACCATATTTGTAAAGTTTGTCTCTTACTACAACTCCAACTTGCTGCCATCCGCCTAATTTTTCACTATAATAAGGAACTTGCAGAGGATAACCATTTTCATCCTTAGGAATCTTCTCAAGCTCATTATTCATAGAAGGGCCTATTCTACTTGCATTAGTAACATACCAATATCTTGAATTTTTCATCAAATCAACAAAATTTAGTGCACTTTCCCAACTTGCAATGCCATTTAAATTTATTCCAATTTCAAACGGAGTATAATTGCTGTCTGGCACACTTTCATTTAATTCAAAATTAATACTATTAATATAAGCATTTGAAAAATATGAAACACGATACTTAAATCTTTGAGCTGGAAAAAATAATCTTCCTTCTTTATTTAATGTCTGTCCTTTATTTATTGGAGCCCATGTTAATCCATCATCTGTGCTAACTTCAACTCTAATCGGCCCCTCTCTTTCTTCCCAATCAGCTTTTATTGTATAAAAGTTCACTCCAGTATTAATTAAATTAGATTCAAATGATGCATAATATCCTGGATAAGTTGTTATTTCCCCTGTTGCTTGAGATAATGTTAAAACTTCTTGAGAGCTTAGTGCTCTATCCCAAATAGCAAACTCGTCAATCATTCCATCAAAAACTCTAATAGTCTTAAATTCTGGTGGGCGATTTCCAATACCAATAACTGAAGTACGTAAATTAGTAAAAGCACTATTTTTTGAATTTTTTGCAACACCATCAACATATAAAGTTAAATTTTTTGTATTTTTATCATAAACACACGCAACATGCAACCATCTGTTTAATTCAGAAGAAGTTGGTAAATATACTGTAGTAATTAATGTAGCAAGAGAAATATTTGTTAAACCACAATATAATCCTGAAGGAGAAGTGCCTAGATTAAAAGCATAAGATTCCCATATGGGTGCACCATTATTTGTTAAACTTTTAATATAAATCCATGCAGCTCCTGAAATTCCGGTTTTTGGCAGAGTTGTATCAACTGGAAATCCTGAAGCCATTTTTACCATACTAAGATTATAAAAATCAAAACAATTTCCAAATTTGCAACTACTCACTAAAGTTGCATTAATAACTGTTCCGTTAAAAATAACTTTTTTTCCAGAACTATCAAGCGTCCTACTAATATTTTCATTTATATATATAACTTCATTTAAATGCCACAACATTGCAACACCTAATCCTGTTGAAGGATAAGCTAAATTTGGATGAACTTCTCCTCCAATCCAAGCAACATCATGAATAGATTCCTGATTTATATTAGAATTTCCAATAATGTTGCTATCAAAATTTTCATTATAACTATATGCATTAACATAAAAAATTCCAAATATAAATATACTAAAAATAAGTAAACTTCTTGCCCCTCTTTTCATTATAATTCTAATATTCTCAGGTTTTTAAGATTATTGATAAATTTATTATATCATTTAGGAAATTATTACATCAGATATTTCATTATTATCAACAACACACTTCATTAAAACAATGTAAAGTTTGGAAAAGATATATTATTTACTTAGATTCCATTTCGCTTCGCGAAATGGTATTATAATTATTTGGAAATCTATACATCACATATTTATATTAATATCAATAAAGTATTAATTAACCTAGCAATATTTCATTTAATCAACTTAAAATGTAAAATTTTTCTCTAATGAAAAATTTACTATGGTGCATTTACTTAATTTTCACTTTACGAATATTTTCAAATATTTAAAGTATATTAATTTAAAATAAAAAAAGAGAAAAAGAATAATTAAATTAAAAAATAATTAAAACTTATTTTTTAAATAAGTAATAGATGGTATACAATGCTGAGATTCCAACGAGGCCGTATATTATTTGAGCAAACAAATTATAAGTTCCTCCAGAAATCATCAGAACTAAATCCCAACTTTGATTAATTGCTATAAGTCCCCAGTTCAAACCACCAATAATTAAAAGAACCAATGCAATCCAATCAAGTACGCTTTTTGCCATTTTACCTCCTTTCTACTTTTGATATATAATTTATCAATGGAAATTGTCTTTATAAAATTTTTGTTTTAATTATTTTCCCAAGCAAACAATTTTAATTTTTTTAAGCTATAATTTGTAAGTGTTGCACTTATTGTAACATCTTCTGCAATAATATCATTTTTTGTATAATAACTGCTTGTCTTTTCAAGTTGACAGATTTCACTAATATTGCATATTTTAAAAATAAAAATATATTCTTGAGAAAGATATTTTTTTATGGTATCATTAATTAAAATTAAATTATTATTTACAACTGCCAGCCTTAATTCATCGTCGCTAGCTATATTCTGAAGAATTATTTTTTCCTTCTCTCTTAGTTCTTCAGAAGGATCTGTTTTTTGAACTTTTTGCACATAAACAAAAGTCATTACTGCAGCAATAAGCATTATTGCAATAAATGCTTCTACAATTCTTATCCATCCCTTTTTATTTACCATATTAATATTCTTAATACCTCTTTAGTAACATTTGCATCTTTATTAATTTTATCTATAGGGATTTGTCTTGCTTTGACATCAATTCCCTTTGGAACATTTTTTAATAAATTAAATTTAACATTTCCATTTATGTCTGTTATTAAAATACTAAATTCAGTTCCCTGAGGCACAACCTTTTCTTTTAGCGAAGTATATTGATTATAATAAGTTTCATTAAGCAAATTTAATTTTTTTTCAGACCATACTTCTTTTAATCTTATTGAACCAAGAACATACTGGCTACTTTCAACATACTGACATAAATTTATTCCATTTTCATGAAGTTCTATTTCATTTGAACAATAAATAGTATAATATCGGTCTTTTTCAGAATATTCAATTAATATTTTTCCATCAATAATATTGGAATTTATAATACTCCCACTTTCATTTTTTACAATTATCTTTCTGTTTTCACTACAATCTATATCTGATAAAGTATTAATGCTAAAACATCCTTTTAATTTTATCTTGTCAATAAGTTCATTATCCTCAATAAGGTTAATTGAAACACTTGAAAAATTAGTCTTAACCATTTCATTAATATTAATATAGGCAGTATTAATTACTTCATCACTTACTGTTTTTTTAAATGGATTTAAAAGCACAAATAAAAACATAAGAAATACTATGAATATCGTTGCAGAAATAATTATTTCAACATGTGCTGCTCCTTTCTTGTTCATTTTAATATTATTGATGCTCCTGTGGACATTAATATTGCCATAGCAACCATTATAAAAGAATGTTTTATTCCTGCTTTGAGACTTCCTTCAGATAATTTGCCGATAATAAGTCCTGCAAATAAACCTTGTGCAACAAGTAATGCTAGAAATGCATTTGAGAATTCTTGAGGATCAATTTTAGTTCCTCCTCCAAGTCCTATATTTTCTCCGCCTGGAATTCCAGTTGTTCCGGTTTGAGGTAGCCCTGCAAGATTAGTGGTCATTGGTATTATTTGAACTTGCATAACAATCATTATAATAATAAATATAAAGAAAATAATATAACCTTCAACAACAATTGAGGAAATTGCCGCTCTTCTTTCTGATTTTAATTTTTCAAGTTCAGATACAGAAGTTGCTACAGATTCAAGTATAGCATTAATATTTCCTCCTGTTTTTTCTGCTTCTCTAATTAAAGTTATTGCCCTGATTATTGTTTTACTTTTTGTATCATATGCAAATGTTTCAAGAGCATCTTTAACTGGAATTCCAAGTTCAATCTGGTTTGCCAGTTTTTCAATATGTGGACTTAAACTTCCAAAATTTTTTGCCTTCATATTAATAATACTTTTACTAATAGGTGTTCCTGAATCAACACTTTCTAAAAGACTTCTTGAAAATTCCAAAAACATCTCATCTTTTTCTCTTTCAATTTTTGTTTCAAATATTGAGTATAAAACAAAAGGTAAAAGCATTATTAAAACTCCAACACCTAGTAAGAAATAAAAAATATTCTTATTTGGCTCTAAACCAGGTATTATTTCAAAATAAAATAAAAATGATGATAAAATTATAATTATTCCTGCAACAATTCCACTTATTGTTCCTCTTTTTAGTCTCATCTTATTATTTATTTTATATTGCTTAAATTCTTTTCTGATTTAAATGTAAAAATACTAAAAATATAATATTTATCAGAGATATTACTGATACAACAATAAATGTTAAAAGCCATATTGGCATTGAAAATCCTATTCCACTAACATTTATCATTATTAATAAAAGCATTAAAAGCATTGGAGCAGCAATAACTACACTAATATAAATATCCATAAATGTTTCTGCAGATTTTGTTGCCTTTTCTTTTTTCAACCTATATTCAAAGAGCAATGTTTCTGCTCTTTTATTAAGATATTTTGCTAAATCTCCTCCAGAACGTATTGTTGTTGAAAATCCATTAAGAAGTTCTGCCCATTCCTTGCTCGGGCTCGCCATTGCAACATTTCTTAATGCATTAACTAAATCATATCCATAAAGATTTATTTGATTCATTAATTTTTTTGCTTCTTGTCTTATTGCAGGATATTCTTTACTTAAAGCTATAATCTTGAATATATTACTTGGTTCAATATCTGAACCGGCAATTGCAGCCATTTGAATTGTAGCAAATGGCAGTTCATAATCTATATTTTTTTCTTGTGAAGATTTTTCAAGTGAAGGATATATGTAAAGTATTAAAAAAACTATTGCAGGAACAACCGGAATAATCCAAATAACTTGGACAAACCTAATTAACAAATCTTGAGTTGCATAAATATAAGGTGCTTCAAATGATATACTAAAAAACAAGAAAAATAATGCAATGATTATTGAAAAAACTAATACAATTAGAGTTGTTAAAAACATTGAAGAAACATAGCTGTTAAGTAATATCATAAAATTTCCTTTTCTTAAATTATCCCTTAAAGAATTGAAATACCCCTTAGCAATTAATTTATTTGAGGTTTTTGAAAAAAGTCTATTTGCGAAACTAGCATATTTGCTTGGTTTCTTAAATTCATTTTCATAAGCTTCTCCAATCATTCTTTTTTTCTTCAAATTTTTAACAGAAGTCTCTGATATTTGCAGTTGCTTTAGGTATTCATCTTTATCTTTTTTATTTATTCCAACAAGTGTTCTAGAACCTTCTGTTTCATGACTTATTCTTATTACTTGATTAGTGTTTGGAATAGGATTTCTTATTACTTGAGTTTCTGTTTCAAGTCTTTTTATCATTGAAACATTTTTCATTAATGAAGGAATTGAACTGTTTATAATTGCGATTTGCTTTTTTGTTGCGAATATTGCATTTTCAATTAATTTTTTTTGTTCTATATCTAAAGTTATTTCATATTGCCTCGACATCTCTGAAAGTTTTCTAACTAGGTTTCTCTCTTCATTTATATTAGATTTTAACAATTCAAGACTCATTTTACAATTGCATCGATTTTAGATTGTATTTCTAGAATAAATTTTTTTATTTTTTCAAATGATGCAATATCTTTTTGATTATATGCAGATTCCAACTTTTGATACGATTCTACTAATGCCTGCATCAGCTGATTAAGACTATAAACTTCCTCTTTAGTAATCATTTTAATTTTTTATAATATTCTTAGATATTTCAGCTTTTTATTTGTTTCTTAACTCAAATTAGGCAAAGATATATCATTAAACTTATAGCCCTGCGCTACTTTATTCCAAACTCTGCAATTATTTTTTCAGGATTCTTATAATACTCATTTACAACTCTTTGAATTTCATTAAAATCATATATTTTTCTTCTATACATTTCAAATAAGAGTTTTGTTCTAACCGAGAATTCCTGCTGTAATTGTTCATCTGTAAGCCCGTATTTTCTTTTTATCTTATCAAAAACTTTACTATCTTTTTTAAAGTAAAACCTATCTTCTGCAGGATTCCAAACAAAAGGGGTATTTGTCATAGCAATACCTTCAGGGCTGACATTAATTATTTCAACAATTGAACTTAACCTTCTTGTTTGCTCTTTTTTAACAATAGCATGAGTCATAATTGCAACTGCATCAAGTGTATTAATTAATGTCGGAGAAAGTTCTATTGGAGGAGTTTCAAGTCTTTTTACAACAGTATCAACTGAGTCTGCATGCATTGTACTTAAAGAAGAATGTCCAGAAGCCATTCCCTGAAATAAAACAAAAGCTTCTTGCCCTCTAACTTCACCAACAATTACATAATCTGGATTTTGTCTAAATGAATTTTTTAATAATTTAAACAAATCGACCTCTCCAATAGTTCCGGTTCCAATTGCACTTCTTGAAACACTTGGAAGCCAGTTTTCTCTAGGCAAATTTAATTCACGAGTATCTTCAATTGAAACAACTCTTGCTTCTGGAGGTATAAAAAATGAAATTGCATTTAACAAAGTTGTTTTTCCAGATGATGTTCCTCCTGCAATAAGAATATTGGATTTATATTGAACAAGCATCCAGAAATATGCCAGCATTTCCGGACTTAATGTATTAAATGAGATTAATTGAATTGGAGTCCATGGCTGAGTTGTAAATTTTCTTATTGTAAATGTTGGCCCTTTACTTGAAATATCTGTTGTATAAGTTGCATTAACTCTTGAACCATCTGGCAGAGAACCATCAAGAATTGGAGAAGCATATGAAATATATCTTCCAGATCTTTGAGCAAGTTTTTCTACAAAACTCGCAAGTTCCTCAATTGAGTCAAATGTAACATTTGTTCTTATATTTCTATAAATTCTATGAACAATAAAAATTGGGCTGTTAACTCCATTGCATTCTATATCTTCAATAAAATAATCATTCATTAAAGCATCTACTCTATTCATGCCAACAAAATCTCTGTATAAATAATAAAAAATATTTTTATAAAGTGATTCAGGAACTTTAAGATTAAGTTCATTTATTAATAATCGCGCAGTTTTATCAAGATATTCTAATACTGCTTCCTGAGTTTTTTCAACAACCACATTAACATTAATTAGCTCCATCATTCCCGATTCAATTTTATCAAGTATATCTTTTTCCTGCGCAGTAAGAATTGGCTCTTCAACTTCATATTTTAATTCAGAAGTTTGTCTATCCCAAAAAATATGTATTGTAGTATACGGAGAAGTAACTGCATATCTAACATCAATGCGAGTTTTATCTTTAAGCATTGGCAATGCAGGTATTGGCGGAGATGTGTCTATATTAAATATTTCATCCATCTTTTTTATCAATATAAAAATCACCTACTCTATTTAAAGATTTCGAGAAGTTACTATTACTTAAAAGCTCTATTTTTTATCCTTATAAACTTTCCAAATAGAGAAAAGCGCAGAAATTGTTGCTATAAAGAATATAATTGAAAGCATAATTTCAGAAATTTCAAAGTTTAACAATTTTGATAAATCATAAAAAACATATATTCCAAAAGTTAATGCAAATGTGTATCCATAAACTTTTTTCTTTTTTACTGCCAACATTAATGCCAATATTACTATAATAAATTCAAAAAATATTGATATTAATTGCAACCAGTCCATTTGATTATTAATCTTATTATATTTATAAATCTATATTAGAATATATTTACTTAAATTAATCTAAAGATAAATATATTTTTTTTAATGTAGTAATCTATTTAAACATGCCTCTACTCATAATTATATGTTTAATAAAAGAGGGCAGTTTTATCTTATTGCAGCAGTAATTATAATAATAATTCTTTTCGGGCTTTCAGGAGTTACTAATTATATAAAAACCAAAACTCCAGAGGTTCAGACTTATGAACTTTCAAAAGAGCTTAATCTTGAAAGTGAATCTGTAATAAATTATGGTTTGTATAATTCAAAAGATACTAATACATTGTTGGCATCATTTGCAGGAAATTTTACTGATTATTTAAGCCAAGATTCAGATGTTTATTTTGTATATGGGGATGATTCTAAAATTACTGTTCTAGGATATACACGAGTTGCTGCAGGTTCAATAAGTATAAACTTTGGAGATAGTGCACCAATTGTTACTGAAATTCCTGGAAGAAAATTATCTCAAGAAATAACAACTGCAACCCCTGATAGACAGGTTTCTGTAATAATTTCAGGCAAAACATATGATTTTACACTTAAACAAGGGCAGAATTTTTACTTTTTAATAACTCAACCAAGTCAAGATGTTTAATAATAAAAAAGCTTTGAGTGAAATGGTAGGATATGTAATTTTAATAGTAATTGCAGTTAGTCTTGCAGTTATGGTTTATGCCTGGCTTCAGCTCCAATTACCTAAAGAAAAACCCGAATGCTCTGAAAATGTTGCAGTAATAATAAAAGATTTTTCTTGCAACACTGAAAATAAACTAATTAATTTAACAATTCAAAATAAAGGCTATTTTAATATTGAAGGAATAAATCTTAGAGTTGCAAATGTTTCGGGAGGAGTTACAGCACACCCTCTTAAAAATGCAGGAACATCAGGTGCAGTTGCAATTGATAAAGAAGGTTATATTTATTTTGAACCTCCAATGCCTCCTGGATTTGAATATACAGAATTATATAATTATAGTATTCCAGGCAAAATAACCAGTGTTCAGATAATTCCGTTTGTATATGAGAAAAAAATAGGTTCAACAAAAAAACAAATAGTTCTTTGCACAGATTCTAAATTTATTCAAGAGATTGTCTGCAATTAAACTATAGAAAGTTATTTAAATAAAATAAAGTTAATAAGAATAATGAAAAGTAAAAAAGGAGTGTCGCCAGTTATTGTTACAGTTCTTCTGATTGCTATAGTTCTTGTTTTAGCTGCAATAATATTTTTATGGGCTAGAACATTTATAAAAGAAGATATACAAAAATTTAATCCTGCAATTCCTATAAGTAGTGCTTGTAATGAAGTCGAGCTTGCAGTAAGTTTTGAAGAAAGTGGGAATTCAATTAGAATAGCAAATAATGCTCAGAGAGTTCCAGTCTTTAAAATTAAAATTAATACTGAGAATAACGGTGCAAAAGAAGTAATTCCATATCCTGATGCAATTTCTCTAACACCTGGAGATTCTACTGTTCTTGATATAAGTAATTCACAATATGCAGGTGCTGTAAGTATCACTCCAATTTTAAAAGGAATAAAGAAAGGAGTATCAGAAGCAGAATATACTTGCAATAAGGAAATACTAATTTCTTAAATTTGCCAATGAAAAATAATAAAGGACTTTCAGAGATTATTGCAACAGTATTATTAATTTTAATAGCTATAATTGCAGTTGGAATTCTTTCTGCAGTTCTTATTCCATTTGCCCGGGAGAATTTAAACAAAGGAACAACATGTTTCGATACAATTGGTAAAATTACTTTTGTTTCACAAGGTTCATGTTATAATGATGCAACTCCAAAAAATACAAGTGTAAGAGTAAGATTTTGGAATATAAATATAAGTGAAATGTATATTTCATTAGAATCAGGCGAAAATGTAGTTTCTTATGCTCTAAAAGAAGGTCGAACCCAGATTGCAGTAATTAATATAGATCCAATAAAAATGCCAAATCAAGATGGTGGTGAAAGAACCTATACTTTTAATAATTTAAATTCAAGGATAGCAAAAGTTGGGGCAATTATTGGTGGAGAAAGATGTGATATTTCTGATACAATTGAATTAAACGGATGCTAAAATGAGAAAAATAAAAACAAAAAAAGCACAAGTCTGGGTAGAAACAGTTGTTTATACTCTTATTGGTTTAGTTTTAATTGGAGCACTTCTTGCATTTGTAACTCCTGCAATTGAAAAGCAGAAAGACAAAACAATAATTAGCAAGACCATTGAAGCAATGAGTGAATTAGATAATAATATTCTTGATGTAAAAAGAAACGGGGCTGCAAATGTAAAAACAATGACTTTATCAATTAGTAAAGGAACATTTATTATTCTTGGAGAAAATGATACTATTAAATTTCAGATTGATGATAGCTCATATTCTTACAGCCAGCTTAATTATGATATAAAAATTCCAGGTTCAAATCAAGTAATTCTTACACAAAAAAACGGAAATAAATTCAAAGTAACAATTACTCTTGATTACAGAAATAAAATAAATTTAACATATAATAGCAAAGACCAAACCCACAGTTTTACTAAAGCTCCTTCACCCTATGCATTTTCAATTGAAAATAACGGAGCTCCTCCTGACAAGCTAACAAATATAAATATCTATGAAAGCGGATAGAACATTTTTATTGATTAAGGATAATCCTTCTGCAAAACTATTAAGAATTTTAGATATTTTATGGATTATCTTTTTAATACTTTTATTTTTTATTGCAAACAAGTTTGATATTAATCAAAAATATATTTTATCTTTATCTCTTTTTGTATTTTCATTATATAATCTATATTTTTTATATTTTAAAAGAATTAATTTGGCATTGGAGGATTGGAGTATTCCAAAAGACGATTTAATAAATTATTATATTAAGTATAATAAATTACCTAAGTTTGAATTGATTATTTTAGGATTATTACTAGTGTTCTCTATTTGTATTATTTTAGTATAACTGCTTAAAATAATAAAATCAGTGTAGACCAAAGGTTTGCTCATTAAAACCCAAAAAGCTACCCTCAATCATTCTCGGTTTTGCGACCCCGTCAGCATCATGTTTCCTGTTTAGGGCTGCTTCGATCAAGATCTGACCCATTTTGCAAGAGCAAGATCAGATAGGACAAAACGTCAACGTCCGAATAAGGACTTTTTGACTCCTAAATCACTTACCTTCTTGCAGCCTGCTTAAAGCTCGCGAGCAAATGGCGCAGAGCTAACGCGCCGGCCTGTCTACATAAAAACCATAAAATTAGAGTATTTAAGGGTTTTGAATTTACAATTTACTTAGATATCAGTTAATACAATTATATCTCTACTTAATTTGGCATAGGTTATAATTAAACTACTTATATAAATTATAATACCTAAAAAATTTAGATGTGCAGATTACTAAATATTAAAATGTCAATTTTTCGAAGAAAAATTGGATTTGCGAGCGAGATTATTTAATAAATGCACTATAGGATTTTTTCTCTGAAAAAATCTTCCTGATTTTAACATTATTTATATACCGATTAATCAGTTTAAACTTATAATAAATTAATTAAATATGTGACATACATTTCCTAACTTTTTGATTAAACTTTTCCTAAAAGTTTAGTATCTTATATCTATTTTTCCCCTTTCTGTCTTTTCTCTTTTATAATACACTCTAAACTAAATCTTAATAAATTCATTTGCAAAGAAATATCTCCTAAATCTTTTTTTAATTCTTCTTTTTCTCTTTTTTTATTTAAATTATTAAGCGCAATCTGTTCGTTAAAATAAGCAATTCTATTTTTTTCATATCGCTGTTCAGTTTCAGTTGCAAATTTAAAAAGTCTTGAACCCTGCCCGCTGTCAATAATTCCTTTTTCATGCAAGTTCATTATTTCTTTTCTCTGTCTTTCTACTTCTTCATAGAATTTTTTTCTTCCTTCTTCGCTGTAGTGAAAATCCATTTCCATTTTATCTTCTTGCAATTGCAAAGAATACTACAATACATAAAATTATTCCTATTGCCAATGCCCAGTTAAGAACTCCAATAAGACTAAATGTAAGAGGATCTTTCATATATTTAGGAAGACTAATTATCTGATGTTCAGTTACTGATTTTTGATAGTTTGCACTATTTGAATTTATACTTTGAGAATTTAAGTTTGAAGCAGAATATGTAGTTGTTGAATCTGCTTCATAATTTTTTCCAGTATAAGTATTTTCATTTCCATCACTTAATTTATAGGTATTTGTATTATCATTTTCTATATTTTCAACAATAATTGTATTTCCCGTTATTGTTATCTCTTTTGATTCTTCAACACTTTCTTTATTATAGGTAAGTTTAGCAGTTATTTGATAAGTTTTTGCAGTTGCATTTGCAGGTATTTTAAATATAAAGTCTTTTGTTGCAGTATCATCATCTCCAAATTGTTCAACATCAAATAAGCTTGATGCTAAATTCATTTTCAATTCGCTATTTTTTATCTCAATTTTAACATCATCTTGGTCATCTTCTCCAATATTTTTAACCTTTACACTTAGAGAAATTTCATCACCACTATTTGCACTTGTTGGATTTATTGTAAATTTATTTATTGTCATGCTGTCGCTTGCTCTTTTCAAAGTTATTTCTGAATATTCATAATCACAAAAGCTTTCACCACTTGGATCTGCAGAAGCATAAATTGCATAATCATGAGTTACATTAATGTCTTCATCTATTGCAAGTTCAAATTCTTCATCACTAGATTCTGAATCTCCAAGAGTTATTTTTTTATTAATACTATCTATAATTTTATCTTCAGTTGTGTCATATAAATAAACTTCAACATTTGTTTTAAGATTATCCTCAAAATTATTCTTTAATCTTATTTCAACAATGAGCTTATCTGTTATTTCAATCTTTTTTCCATCTGTTGGAGACCTTATTTTCAAATCAATATCATTTGTTTTATTTGAACATTTTTCAATTTCAGAAAATACTGGTGGCAATTTAACATTATTTACATTTATTTGAACATTTTTCTCTCCACTTAATCCAGTATTATCTGTTGCAATAAATTTAACATTATATATTCCACTTTGATTGAAATTTGGCATCCATGAAAATATTTTGTCTAAAAATGAAGCTCCAAAAGGAAGATTTTGAGCTGAATAAGTTATATTATCTCCGTCTTGATCAGTAGCTTCAACTTCAAAATTTAATGTTTGATTTTCATAAACACTTTTATCTCCAATATAATTGAATACCGGAGCATCTGGTGCACTTATTCTAATTTCTTTTGTTTCTGAAAACCCTGTATTTTTTCCATCAGAACATCCTACTTTCCATTGATATGTTCCATCAGCCATATCTTCAATTGAGAAATTTCCTTGAGAATCATTTCCAATATTTATACTGTCATAAACAACCATTTGTCCATTGAAATTTCCATAGTAGTCACATCTTAAATTTGCATTATCTTTTGCACTAAATGAAAATATTGTATTTCTAATATTAAATAGTTGCGAATTTGCAGGATTTATTAATGTAACAATAGGTAAACTCATATCTGCACTGTTTGATAAACCTTTAGTGGGGATGACAAATGTCACAAAATCATTTGCATTGTTTGTATCTGTGCCATCTGGCATCCTTCCGACTGATCGGTTTTCTCCTGGAATAGGAGCGTTGCCCTCTAAATCCCCGAATGTAACTTCGTCAATTACTTCGCCATTGCAACTTAATTTAATTGTATCACCTGCTTTATTTAGCGAATCATAAACATCAAATACTAAAATTTCTTTAGGATCAATTATTCCAGTTAAATTAATTTTATCTCCTGCTTTATTTTGAATAAAGCAATTTGCAAGACTAATATCATTTTCTCCAGGATTATAAAGTTCAACCCATGAATTATCTGTAAATGAAAATTCATTTATTACTGCTTTTGGCATTACTTTAATAACTGCTATTTTACTGTCAAATCCTCCGTTTCCATCATCAACTCCAATTATAACTTCATAACTTCCTTCATCTTCTTCAGTTGTTTTCCATTCACCTGTTGAATTTAAGGGTGAAGAATATGTAAATATTAAATTATCATTTTCTGCATCTGTTACACGAGGATTAACTTTAATAGTCTGCCCTGCAGTTACATAAATGTCTTCAAAATTATCTAAAACAGGTGCATCATTTACTGGATTTACAACTAAATTTATTTTATTGCTTTCAGTTGTATTTGTTCCATCACTTGCCCCAAATATAATCCAATCATTTCCAAACCAATCTTTTAGTGATTGAAATACAAAAAGCCCGTCGATAAAGTTAACAATAATATTTTCATTATTAGAAGTATTTTTAATATTAAACAATAAACTATCTCCTTCAGGATCATTAAAGTATTCAGATAAGTTTAACACATTCATGGTATCTTCATCCCAAACAATATCTGAAATATTTGTATGTAAAACTGGAGCATCATTTCTGCAATTTTTCAATAAATCAGTGGAACTCGGATTAATAGTTGCATCATTATCATTACAATCATTTCCTCCTGCAATTGTTGCATTATATCCATCTCCATCAATATCTTTTAAATCCAACCCGTCACAATTTTCATCAATATTATTATAAGGAATTTCAGTTGCATTTGGATTAATTAAAGCATCATTATCATTACAATCTCCATCAAAAAATCCATCACCATCTCTATCTTGTCCGCTTAAAGTCCATTTTACAGAATTTTTAAAAAGCTCTTTTGTTTCAGTTGTCCAGTATTGTGATTCAGTTATTCCAAAAAATAAACTTCTTCCTTGAGTTATATTATTATTTAACATTCTTGTTCCAGGATTTACAAATGCAACAACATAATCTGGTGAAGGAAATACTCCTCCATAAGTTACAAGTGTTATTCCTGAAGGTTTTTGATTCTTCAAAATCATTGCAGGTATACTGCTTGCACTATAAGCTGTAAAAGTATCTCCAAGATTTTCAGTTATAGTTATATTATCTTTATTATTTTTTAAAGTAAGTCTACTGCTTGAAAGCGAGCCTGTTTCTGTGCTCCAGCCCCATTGATAATTTGTTCCAGTTTTATAATAATGATATTTATTCATTATTAGAGAATTATATTCTGCAACCGGTATTGCATTAATATTTGAAAATTTATCATTTCCAACAAGAATCATTCTATAATCTGAAAAATTATAGTGATTTGTTTCTGCTTCTTTAATTATATCATAGCTGTATCCAAGTTCATTTAGTGCATTTGTTACAGCACTATCTGCATTTAGCTTAACAATATAACCAATATCTGCAGGAGATACAAATGGAAGAATCATTATTCCTACAAGTAAAAGCAATATTAATTTTTTCATGATTTTTTTCCATTACTCTTTAGGTTATAAAAACCACCTCCATTTTCACTTCTTTTTTTCTTTTTTGCAAAATAAAGCAAGGACAATACTGCAATCACCAGCAGAATTGTTGATGCAAATAATATAAATATTGGCTTATTTTCTTCACCAATTTTAATAGGCCAGTTAATTGAAGAATTTCCTTCATTCACATTAAGAACAATTTGAGCAGATAATCCCACTCCTGATTCATTTATTTGATAAGGAGTGAATTTAACATTAATTTTGCTTTCATATCTTCCTGCTTTATCTGATTGAATTGTAAAACCTGCTTTTTTCTCTTCTCCTGGCTGAAGCAAAAAGCTCTTATCATTAACTATTATACTGTTTGCTAAATCTCCTGTAGGGAATAAAGAAATATTTAATGTAATATTATTATCATTTATAACTAAAATTGAACGATCAATTTTCTCTCCAACTTCAGTATTGAGAATCATTCTCCCATTTCCAATCTTTCCAGTAATTGCGCTTGTGTTTGCAGAAAAAATTAATATAAATGCAAAAATAACAACGCCCAATATCATTAGTTTATTTATCTTATTTGTGTTATTTATCATCTTAAATTTTGTTACTCAGGAATTAAAGCATTTCCGAGACTATTTAAGTATTATTATTTTCAACAACATAATTATTTGTAGTTACTCAATCCAGATGAAAACTAGGAGAATTAAGTAACTACCTGTAATAATTATGTAATAATTATGTTTATTTGATATTCTGCGAATATAATAACCTATTAATCATAAAATAAACTATGTAAAAATTAGGTAAAGATATGGCGAGCAACTTTGCGAGAACAAACTAATAGACATAATGAGCAGTGTTGCGAGTATGTTTATTTAATATTCGCCTCGGGCAAAGCCCTCGGCTTTTATGCAAGTTTTCTTCGAAAACTTATTATCATAATATTAGTAATTTAAACACCTGAATTTATTAGCTTATTATGATTTATAATAATAAGGTACCTTATAAAATCAATAAGGTTGTATCAGATTTCTAAATAATTATATTCCCGAGCGAACAAAGTGAGTGAGGATATAACTTTTAATAATAAATATAATTATTTCCCTAAACCGCTCTTATCTGACACTTTATTCCTTCCCATCCATAAACTTTTATTGCAGGTACAAGAGATTGAGTTCCATAATTTAATTCCATATACTGACTAAATGAATTATCTGAAGTATAACGTAATCCCGGAACTAATGCAGTCTGAACACTATAAACCGGGCAAGGCTTAGGTACATAAAATGATGTTAATGTAATACCTGGATTATCTCTTCCACCCATATCACTATAATATTTTCCACCCATTTGTCTATAAACTCTGAACTTTAATTTTCCATCAACTAAAGCAACTTTCCATTCATAATTATCAGAAGCTTGTTTTATTATTCCGCTTTCTTGAGGAGGATTACAAATAAATCCTAAATCTTCTCCAGGAAGAGGAACAGTTGGACATACTCCGTCTGATTTTCTATGTGCTTCTGTGCTTGATTCAATTGTTCTAAATGTTGCATCTGGAACTATTGTAACCGGACTTCCAGGTTGAGTTTCACTTCCATAAGTACAATAGAAATTATATGCTTTTCCAGCTTCAATTCCACTTGCATTAATATTTGTTTTTACTTCTGCATATTTTTCAGGATCATTTTGCCATTCAATTCCCCAGAAAAAGTCCCAGAATCCCGATGCAGGACAAACACTATTATAATCATTTTCATTTCCACCAGGAATTATAATATCAAGTCCATTTGGTTTTTTACACTTTCCATTTTCACATCCATTTGCACATTGTTCAACTATTGCATCACCACTATCTGTTCTGCAAATATTTCCAACACAACTAGGTATTGTAGTTCTATTAATCACATTATTCCCTGAACATAATAGCGAACTTGTTACCAAACCACACTGGTTATTATTTATACATTGTAAAGGATTATGCACACAATAGCTCTGAGGTGTTCCTGGATTCATACAAACATCTTGAGTTTGCGCATTATTATCATTACATTGAACATTTGTTGTACAATTTATTATTGGTTGTATACAAGCTCCATTTGCGCATCCATACTGACAGGTATTAATTGTTATTAGCGAAGTTTGACTTGAACAATTATTATTTGAACATATTGGAGTGATTGTTTTATTTACAACATTATTTCCAGAACAAATTAACTGGCTTGTTACAACACCACAATTAATATTTGCAATACATTGTAGAGGGGTATGTATACATATATTATTTGTACATTTGTCTAAAGTAAATTGATTATTATCATTACACTGACTATCCAAAGTACATTGAGGCAAACACGCACCATTAGCACATCCATACTGACATGTTTTAACATTAATATCATTTGTATTTGTCTGACAAATATTTCCAACACAACTCGGTGTTAAAGTTCTATTAATCACATTATTCCCTGAACATAATAGCGAACTTGTTACCAAACCACACTGGTTATTATTTATACATTGTAAAGGATTATGATTACAATAGCTTTGAGGTGTTCCTGGATTCATACAAACATCTTGAGTTTGCGCATTATTATCATTACATTGAATATCATAAGAACATTTTATTATAATTGGCGAACATAACTTACTTGTTGAATTATATTGTGTTCCTGAAGGGCAAATACAATTTCCACTTCCATCATTTACAAAACCATCTTTACACCATCTTGCGTTGTTCCCCGCAACTGAACATAATAAAACTCCAAATTCAGAATCACTTAAATCTAATTTTTGATTATTAACAAAACATCCACCTTTTTGTTCATTACCACTATAACACTGATTTGAATAACAACATCCTTTATAATTATTAAATCTCTCAAAAGGAGTCCAAGGACTTCCAACTCCAAGTCCAGGCATTGGAAATAATACTAATTTTCCTTGTGAGGTACATTGATTTGCAGGGCAATCAATAACATCCATATAATCAATTAAACCATCACTATCATCATCTATTCTATTATCACAAATTTCTTTTTTCAATATACAAGCGCTATTTAAACATCCATTTGCACATTGTTCAACTATTGCATCACCACTATCTGTTCTGCAAATATTTCCAACACAACTCGGTATTGTAGTTCTATTAATAACATTATTCCCTGAACATAATAGCGAACTTGTTATAGCACCACACTGGTTATTATTTATACATTGTAAAGGATTATGCACACAATAGCTCTGAGGTGTTCCTGGATTAATACAAACATCTTGAGTTTGCGCATTATTATCATTACAATCACTATTTACAAAACACACAATTGGAGTATGTATACATATATTATTTGTACATTTATCTAAAGTAAAGTTATTATTATCATTGCACTGTCCATCATTTATACATTGTAAAATTGTATTTACACAAGCCCCATTAGCACAAGAATCTGTTGTTTGAACATTTCCATCATCACAACTTCTTGTTAATTTAGAAGTTATTGTTACAATACAATTACTTTCTAATGTTCCTGGGTTTATGCATGTTGCATTTTGATAATTTTTAAATATACTATTTAATGAACAGAATTCATTTCCTATAAATCCACTAAATTCGCAATCGTTATTACTTAAACAATTCATTTCTGCATTTCTACAATAACTATTAGCACTTCCTGCATTAACACATTGGTCAATTGTATAAGCATTATTATCATTACACTGACTATCTAGCGAACATCTTATTGGTGCATTTATACAAGAGCTATTAAAACATTGGTAAGAACATTGCTGAACAAAGTTTTCAATTGTTTCACTTGAACATGAATTTGATATACATCTTGGAACATTCATTCTGTCAATAACATTATTTCCAGAACATATTCTTTGACTTATTAAACTTCCACATTGTTGGTCATTTATACATTGCAGATTATCATGAACACACTGGCTATTTACACATCTATCATTTGTCTGTGCATTATTATCATTGCAATCACTATTTGATATACATTGTAAAGGATTATGATTACAATAGCTCTGAGGTGTTCCCGGATTCATACAAATATCAGTTGTATAAGCGTTTCCATCATTACATTGTGAATCAAAAGAACAAACTATAGTATCATGTTCACATCTGTTATTTATTAGATTGCATCTATCATTTGTTTGATTATTTCCATCATTACAATCATTATTATTTAAACATTCTAAATTATTATGCTGGCAAACTCCATTTGAACAGCTATCAACTGTTCGTATATTTCCATCATCACAGCTATTTACAAGTCTTTGTGTTTGAGTTATCATACAATTACTTTCTAATGTTCCAGGATTTTGGCATTTTGATTCTTGATAAATTTTAAATACATTATTTAATGAACAGAAGGTACTTCCAATAAATCCAGTTTCTCCGCAATCATTATCATATAAACAATCTACTTCGTTATGTGTACAATAACTATTAGCACTTCCTGGATTAATACATTTATCAACTGTTCGTATATTTCCATCATTACATTGGCTATCATAAGAACAAGTTACCTGTTGAATTATACAAGCTCCATTTGAACATTGAGAAGAACACTGCTCAAAAAGATTATCAATTGTTTCACTTGAACATGAATTTGATATACATCTTGAAGTTGTCATTCTATTAATAACATTATTACCAATACAAATTCTTTGATTGCTTTGAGAGCCACATTGAGAATCTCTAACACATTGAAGTTGATTATGCACACACTGATTATTTATACATCTATCTTCTGTTAAATCATTATTATCATTGCAATCACTATTTGATATACATTGTAAAGGATTATGATTACAATAGCTCTGAGGTGTTCCCGGATTCATACAAACATCATTTGTATAGGAATTTGAATCATCACAATCATTATTATTAGAACAGCTAATTATATCATGTCTGCAATAGCTTTGCTCTGTTCCAGGATTAACACAAACATCATTTGTCTGTGCATTTCCATCATTACAATCATTATTATTGCTGCATATTGGGTTTGTGCAAATTATTGAACAAGTATCTCTTCCAATTCTTTCATATAAATCCATTAAACCTCCATTAGTACTTACAAAGAAATATTTTCCTCCAGTTATTTGAGCCATTTGCTGTAATAAAGTTTCATTAACATCAGCTTTTCTTCCAAATCCTATTATAATCATAATAATATTATTATTCTTTGCATAAACTGCAGCATCAATTGAAGATTGAATATCTCCTGCATCAACAAATGCCCCAGTATTATCATGTGAATTTACAACACTTGGCTGTCCATCTGATAAAAATATTAAAACTTTAGGGCTTCCTGCTCTTCCTTGTGAAACAAGTTTATTTATTCCACCAACTATTGATTCATTGTAATTTGTATTTGCATTTCCTCCTGCAAATATTCTTAAAATAACTGCATCAACTGCAGATAAATTACTTGTTAAATTAAGATTATTAAATATTTCATTTGAAAATGTATCTATTCCTATTTTTGTATTACTGTTCTTAGCAAATGCTTCTTGTGCTAATTCATCTGCAGCATCTCTTGCACTTTTTATTTTTACAACTCTTTCAAATGGTTTGTCAGGAGAAGGGTCAAGGAAAAGATTCATACTTCCGCTTGTATCTATTAATAAATCAAAGTCAATTGCTCCGCCAGTACAAATTTCTCTGCAAATCTGTCCATCTGTTTGATCATGTCTACAATAACTATTGATACTTCCACCATTTACACAAATATCAATTGTACCTGAATTTCCATCATTGCAGTCCCCATTTACAAAACAGATTATATTATCATGCTGACAATGATTGTTTATACATCTATCATAAGTTGATTCATTATTATCACTGCATTGATTATCAGTTGTACATTCACCAACATTCGTATAAACACAAGCTCCATTTGAACATGTATCACTTGTTAAAGGATTATTATCATTGCAATCTTTTGTTAATTTAGGCACCTGAGTTACAATACAATTACTTTGCGCTGTTCCTGCATTTACACATGTTGCATTTTGATAATTTTTAAATATATTATTTTGTGAGCAGAATTCACTTCCAATAAATCCAGTTGCCCCACAATCAATGTCTCTTAAACAATTCATTTCTGCATTTCTACAATAACTTTGTGGAGTTCCTGCATTTACACACTGATCAATTGTTTTAGGATTATTATCATTACACTGACTATCTATTGTGCAATTTATCTGAGCATTAATACAAGCCCCATTTAAACACCCATTTGCGCAATATCTAAAGACATTATCATTTGTCTGGCTTGAACAGTTATTATTCGAACATACTGGCATTATTGTTCTATTAATTACATTATTCCCTGAACATAATAGCGAACTTGTTATCAAACCACACTGGTTATTATTTATACATTGTAAAGGATTATGATTACAATAGCTTTGAGGTGTTCCTGGATTAATACAAACATCATTTGTCTGTGCATTTTCATCATTACAATCTAAATCTCTTGTGCAATTTACAGGTGCATTAATACAAGCTCCATTTGAACACTGATAATCACAAGTTCTTAAAACACTATCAGTTGTTTGATTAGAACAGCTATTTGAACTGCATATTGGATTTATTGTTCTATTCATTACAACATTTCCAGAACAAATTAACTGACTTGTTTTTGTCCCACATTGACTATCCATTATACATTGTAATAAATTATTTTGACAAACTCCATTTGAACAGCTATCAACTGTTTGATTATTATTATCATTGCAATCATTTGTTAGTTGAGGTATCTGAGTTACTAAACAATCACTTTGTAATGTTCCAGGTCTTAAACAAGTTGCATTTTGGTAATTTCTAAATACATTATTACCTGTGCAGAAATTATCTCCAATAAAACCAGTTTCTCCACAATCACTATCAAAAAGACATGTTATATTTTCATAATTACATTGATGATTTTCACAACTATCAATTGTTCTTGGATTATTATCATTACAGTCATTATCTACATTACACTCAACACAAGCTCCTTCAAAACAAACATTATCACATTGCTCAACAAGAACCGAATTTCCAGTTGCAATACATGTAGCATTTAAAGTTGCTGGATTAACACAAGAATAAGTGCTTACATCCTTATATACATTATTTCCATTGCAGTAAGAATCACTTTCAACAGGTTCAGGACAATCAGAATTATTCATACAATTCATTGCAACATAAGCTGCGCATTCATGGAATAATTGTCTTGCTTCTTCTGTCCAATAATCTGATTTAACAATTCCATAATAACATAATTTTTCATTTAAATAATCTCCATTAACTAATTGAGAGCCAGGAGCACCATATGCAATAACATCTCCTAAATCATGATTTGCTCCTATATTTGTCCCTGCAATTTTTACAAGACTTGCTGCTTTATTTCCATCAGCAAGATAATAATAAGGTATAGAAAGAGTATTTCCTTCTTTATAGTGAGATTCAGTATAAATCTGGACAAGTCCATTATTATAGGTAACTGAAAGCGGGTCAGTGCTTACAAGTTTTGATATTTCATCATTATCTGTTAATCCCCATTTTGAACCATGATAATAATTTGCAATAATTGTAGGATAGTTTGTAATTGGAATATCTGCAGCATTTCTAAATCTTTCATCACCCACAAAAATTAATCTATATTTTGAAAAATCAGTTGTTGAAATAGCAGAAGATTTTATTGGTTCAACACTTAAACCAATTCTTTCAAATTCTCCAATAACATTTTGGTCAATTTTATAATTTTGATTGTAGATGTAAGCAACATCTGAATGTGCAATTGAAAGATTTAATGAAATATTTCCAGAAATTCCTGCAGAAACCAGTTCAATTGAAGCAGTTAAAAGTATTAATGCGAATAATCCTGTTATCAGAGATAATAGAATACCTCTTTTTTTTACCCCTATCATTTTATTTTTCCGTATTATCACTTTATAAGTATTGTTGTCGTCGGAAAACTACTTTTTTGTAATTACTTAAACTCAATGAAACCATTTTTCCCTCGGAAAAAATGTAATATCCTACAAAAAATTAGTTTTCAGATTATTATTTTATTAGGAAATGTAAATTCTAAAATTTCTATAGAGGTATAATTTGTTTAAACTAATTCATCAAAATATAACTTGTTAAGCTATATCTAAAAGATATAAAAGGCAAGCAAAGATGTAATACATTTACTTATGCAGTTTTGTGAAGCAAAACTGATATTATATATTATCTGGAAATTACATATTTAAATTTAATATCTGATTATGATTTACAACAATAAGTTATTATTATATTATATAAAAAATATTAAATGTTCAGTTATTAGATTATTAATTTTTAGACATTAGATTTTTTAATTATTTACCTAAAACATTTAATTAAGTTAGATATATTTTTACAAACACTTCTTAGTCAATAAATTAACATTCATATTTGTTGCAGTTATTTTCTTTCCAGCAAGGCTTAGCTCTTTATTTTTCTTATCAATACTTATTATTGCAATCTCGCTTGTTGAATTTCCAAGTCTTCCGCTTTTGTAATCTCCTTCAACTAAAACTAAAGCATTATTTTCATTATTTTCTAAAACTCCTTTAACCTTGAAATTATAAACAAATCTTTCTTTATCTGCCTGAACTAGCATTGAACCACTTCCTAAAACTGCATTTTCAAGTGGAACATTAAAGCTTAATTTATTATTTGGACTATCAATTGTCTGATTTCCAATTTCTAGAATTCCTTTATGTGCTCTAACAGAACAACCTCTTAAACCATCTCGGTCAAATATAAACAAACTTGAACCTGGTTTAACATGCCTTTTTCCTTCACTTAATAAAACAAATTCTGTTTGGTAGATTCCAGGTTTATGGCTTCCAGTATCAAAACTTATCTTGTAAGCTAGTGTTTGGTTTGTAAAAGAATCATATCCATAACCATAGCCATAACCTCCGCAGTTATTTTCTCCATTATATCCATAACAGCTACTATTGGTTGTATTAATATTTTGTAAAGGAGTTATTGTTATACCATCACAATCATTTAGTAATGTCCCATCAGGAAGAAATTCACATGTAATAGTTTCAGGTCCGTAAATATTTAAGATAAATTGATTTATTACAATATTCTCATTTGGCCCAATTTTAGAAGATACTGTAAATTCAGTTGTCTGTCCAAAACTTACATAAGGATCAGAAATAACAAAAGATAATGCAAATGCCTGAGCTGGCGCAGCAATGATTAGCAAACTTAATATTCCCAATGTAATTAATACAGTTATAGCTTTAACTCCCCTATTAGTCATTTTTCCTCTTTTTTAGTAATTATAATTTTGTAATTATGCTAATTAAAATAACCACTTATATATAAATTGTCGTGATTAACATCTAGTGGTAAAATTTTTAATATTTTGTAATTTATTTTTTTAATTTTATTTATAAAGCACCGTCGGGAATTTAATTTTTTATAAAAATTAAAAATTTGCCCCCCTTTATAAATAAAAAAGTTTTTTACTAAAAAATAATTTATCTTCTTTTTCTAACTTTTTTTACTCTTCTTTTGTTTCTTACATAAACAATTCCAATTAGTTCAAGAACTATAAGGTTTGCAATTATTAAGGCAATTATGTTAAGTAATTGGTTATTAAATCCTTCAAAGAAGTTAAATCCTGATTTTTCAGCTAGTTTTTCATAAATTGAACTATCTGTTGATAATGAAGGAACAAGATTACTTTGGAATGTTGTTGCTCCTAAAGTCATTATTTGAGCATTATATGAATTAATAAGTGCAGTTGCTTCTCCATTTCCGATAAATAAGATGCTTACACTCAAATCAGTTTTTCCATTTCCATCAACATCAATTTCTATTGCTTCTCCTAATTTTACTAAATAATCATTACTATCAATTGTTAAAACAACTGAATCACCATTAACACTTGAAATTTTCATGTCATTCCAGCCATTGCTTGACATTAATTTAAATGCATCTCCATTTGAAACATCAAATCGGTTATTATCTCCTGTTTGTCCTTCAAGTCTTGTAACAAGTTCGCTTCCTATTTTATAGGTTTTTGTAACAGCATGATAATGTGAAGTTGTTGTTGAACTGCTTGTAGTTTGATTAATTATAGATGTTCCTATTCTTAGATTTCCGCCAGCTCTTGTTATAATTTGGCTTCCACTAACAACTTTTATTTGTGTGCTATAATCTCCCTGAGCAAATCCTAAAGTATTAAGTGTTACAGTATATCTTAATTCCTGTTCACCACCACTATAACCATATCCAAATAAGTATCCATATCCATAACCATATCCATAACCTGCTTCAGTTGTTGTTCTTGTTGCAATAATACTTGCAATTCCAGAGCATGATGATAACATATTGCCATTAACATCAAAAACACATTCATTTGTTTGAGGTCCATCAAGAACTAATGTTAATGAATTTACAGCTTGGTCAATAGGAGCATTAACAACAACATCAAAAATAACTCTTTCACCAGGCGATACATTTTGTTTATTCATTCCAAATCCAATAGATAATGCATTTGCAGGTGCAGAAAATAAAAGCATAGTTATAATTCCTATTGTAAGTATAACTGTAAATAATTTTATTGCTGTTCGTGCTCGCTTATCCTGCCAAATTTCTTTTATCATTTTTATTAGATATTAAATCATCAAATTAGTTATTTATAAATGTTACTATTTGAAAATTACTAACTACCACTAACACCCTATTCCGCAACAAATAAAACACGATGTAACAACTGACAAATAATAACAAAAGAAAACTTTAAATACTAATTTTAATGAGTTTTTATACAAGGTAATATTAATCTGAGGCTATTAATATAAGAAAATGTTCAAACTAAAATCATTTAAAGATTCAGAAGAAGAAATTTTAAAATCCGGAGTAATATTTTTAATTGGTTCAATTGGAGTTGCAATATTTAACTATCTTTATCATTTATCTATGGGGCGAATGCTTGGGCCTGCAGATTACGGGATTTTAGGTAGCTTGTTTGCAATTATCTATATTGTTACTTATTCAACTTCTGCATTTAATCTAACAATTTCAAAGTTTTCAGCAGAATACAAGGGAAAAGAAAAAAGTGATTCATTAAAAGCTCTTATTAAGAAAAGTCTTCAATCAGTTGCAGTTATTGGCTTAGTAATTCTTGTTATTTATCTTATATCTACCCCATTTATTGCTCGTTTTATGAATCTTTCTTCAATAACTGGTTTAATCATAGTGGGTTTAGTTGCTTATCTTTCAATTATTTCAGCTGTTTTAACCGGAGCTTTAAACGGACTTCATAAATTTGTATGGCAAAACAGCGCAGGTTTTGCATCTACTTTTATTAAATTTATTTTAGCAATAACTCTCGTATATATTGGTTTAAGTGTAAATGGTGCACTTCTTGCACTTCTTATAGGAATTTTAGCTGGATTATTTATTTCTGCATATCCAATTAAACATCTTTTAAAGGGCAAAACAAAAGAAAAGCTTGATTCAAAGAAAATATCTATATTTTTGTTCTTTGTATTTTTTGCATCTATTTCTTCTGTTTCAATTATAACTTTTGACCAGATACTTGTTAAACATTATTTTTCTTCAGCAGATGCAGGGCTTTATGCAGCTGCTGGTATGATTGCTAAAATTATATGGTTTGGCTCTGGATTTTTAACCGGAGCTTTATTTCCAAAAGTTGTTTCTCTAACTGCAAAAGGAAAAAATACTTCAAAGCTTCTTAAAAAATCGTTATTATATACATTTTCACTTGCTGCAATTGGCTGTATAGTTTATTTCATGTTTCCTGAAATTATTGTTTCATTACTTTATGGCTCAGATTATTCGTCAATAATTAGCTTTGTTCCAATTTTCGCAGTTGGTATGGCATTTTATTCACTAACTCAAATATTAATCAGCTACAACCTTGCTAAAGAGAATTACAGCTTTATCTGGGCTATCATCATTGGTTTTGTATTTGAAATGTTAGGTATTGCATTTTTCCACAACTCATTAACACAAGTTGTTTATGTTTTCCTTTCAGTTAATTTAGCTATTGTTTTGGCTTTATTATTTTACAGTAGAAAAGACATTTTTAATGGAGGTTTAGTAAAATGATAAATAAATTATCAAGTAATCTATCTAATCAATCATCTAATAATAATTTCAATCATCAAGTAAACCTATTTAGTAATCTATCTAGTCAATCATCTAATAATAATCTCAATCCTAACTATAATCTATTAAAAATCAGGAAGATTTTTCCAGAGGAAAAATCATATGGTTATTTATTTAACAAAAGGAGATGTCATAAGAAGAACCTTGGTTCTTTTTATTTGCAAAGCACAAACCAATATGGTATGTTTATTAAAAATGGTTTTTATTTTATTTCAAGGTTGCGGGATTCGTCAAAACCCGCTGGAGGTTTTGACTAATGAACGGCGAAAAACTATCAGTAATTGTCCCTTGCTATAAAGCTGAAAGCTTTATTGCAAAAAATCTTGAAAAAATGAAAGAAAGTATTTCAGCTCATTTCAAAAACTATGAAATAATTGCAGTAATAGATGGAGAAACAGATAATACTAAAAGAGAAGCTGAAAAAGTTCCAGGAATAAAAGTTCTTAGCTATAAAGAAAATAAAGGAAAAGGTTATGCTCTGAAATACGGATTTGAACACTCAACTGGGCAATTTGTAACATTTGTTGATTGTGATATGGATTTAGACCCAAAACAATTAAGAAATTTTATTCCATATACTTCAAATGCAGATTTAGTTATCGGAAGCAAGCGTCATCCCTTTTCAAAACTTCATTACCCTGTTTTAAGAAGATTCTTAAGTAACGGATTTAGATTATATTCTTGGGTTGTTCTCGGAGTTAAACTGAGAGATACTCAATCAGGATTAAAACTAATGAGACGCGAAGTTCTTGAAGTTATTATGCCTCTTATTTTAGTCAAACGCTACGCATTTGACTTAGAGCTTTGTTTCTTAGCACAAGAGCATGGATTTAGAGTTGTTGAAGCACCAATATATATCAGTGAACAGTTCAATGGTTCTACCATTGACCTCCGCGCAATACGCGGAATGTTCCTTGATGTTTTAGCGATTCGCTATCGCTATTCTTTCAAACACTACTACCAAAAGCGCTTCTGGGAGGACAAATTTGGCTCTGACGATACCCAAAAAGAAAAACAAAAAAAGTTATATATGTTTTAAAATGAAAAATAAAACCCCTTTAGTTTCAGTAGTAATGCCTGCTTATAATACTGAAAAGTATATTGCAGAAGCAATTGAATCTATCCTAAATCAAACATTCAAAGACTTTGAGTTTATCATAGTTGATGACGGAAGCACAGATAATACTTTGCAAATAATCAAAGACTATGCAAAAAAAGATAAGAGAATAAAAGTGTTAAGGAATGAAAAAAATCTTAAAATTTGTAAAAGCTTAAATAAAGGAATTAGAGAAGCAGAAGGTAAATACATTGCTAGAATGGATTCAGATGATAGTTCTTTACCAACAAGACTTGAAAGACAAGTTGAATTTATGGAGAAAAATCCAGAATATGGGGTTGTTGGAGCATTTATGGAGTTATTTGATGAAAATACTGGTAAAGTATTAGGTATAAGAAAATATTCAGATAAAGATGAAGTATTAAAAGAGAAAATTTTCTTTTATTCTCCATTTGCACACCCTGTTACAATGATAAGAAAAGAGGCATTTTATAAAGTAAGTTTTTACAAAGAAGTTGATTTTCCATCAGAAGACCTTAATCTTTGGTTTAGAATTGGTGAAAAATATAAATTTTCAAATATTCAAAAAGTTCTTTTAAAATATAGGTATCATGAAAAATCTACAACCGGAAGTAGACTTAAAGCAATGGAAAAGCGTGCTAACCAATTAAGATGGCAGAATTGGAGAAACCCAGCTTATCATTTTGGTGCTAAAGCTTTCCTATATAATTTTTTTCATTTAATTAGTATTTATCTTATTCCTTCGAAGTTTAAGTTATGGTTATTTGGGAAATGGAGAGATAAGAGAAAATGATAATATTTTCAAGTCATCGATCAGTTGTTAATGGTAAGGAATATGATTGGAGAGGAGAATTCCTTAAAGAGACTTTGCAAAATAATAAGAAAGATTTTATATTTATTAGACATTCTATGGACGGGAATCTTAAATCAATAGTATTCAAATATAAAAAAGGTAAATTAGTTAGTAATGAAAATTTAAAAGTTTTTTCAAAAATTTCAGTTATAAGATATATAAGCGAAACATTATTAACTGTATTATTTATTATTATAAATGAAAATGGTAAAGATTATGTATATATTGGAATAAATCCATTGAATGCTTTAACGGGAATAATATTAAGAAAATTAAAAAAAGTAAAGAAAGTAATATTTTATACTCCGGACTATTCTCCAATAAGATTTAAAAATAAATTATTAAATAAAATTTATCATATTATAGATAGTTTTTGTGTAAATAACTCAGATGAAGTATGGAACGTATCTACAAGGATTTATGATGTAAGGGCTAAGATGGGGTTATCTAAAAATAAAAATAAAATTTTACCAAATATTCCCTCCGAAGAATATAAAGAGTTTATTGAGAATAAAAAGAATAAATTTAGATTAGTTACTTTAGGCAAAATAGGGGATCAGTTAGATTTTATTAATATCTTCGAGGCAATTAAGAACTTAAAGAATAAATATCCTAAACTTACTATGGAAATAATTGGTAATGGTCCTGAGGAAAATAAATATAAAGAACTTGCTAAAAAAATGGGTCTTAAAAACCAAATAATTTTTACAGGATACCTTGATCATAAAAAGGCACTTAAAGAGATTTCTAAATCAGGTATTGGCTTAGCATTATATAATGGGAAATGGGAATTTAATTATTATGGAGATAGCGTAAAATGTAGGGAATTTTTTAGTTTTGGCTTACCTGTTATCTCTACAAATACCCATTCAACTGTAGAGGATATTAAAAAATTTAGGGCGGGAATAATTTGTAAGATTAATGCAAAAGAGTATCAAGAGGCCTTAAATAATATCTTTAATAATTATGAATATTATTCCCATAATTCAAAAAAAATTCATGATAAGTATAAATCTGTTGATTTAGATTTATTAGATAAACTATGGTAAGTTTAAATAAATTATTATATTCGAAGAAAATTCAATTAGGAATTTTTCTAGCTATGCTTATGCTTTCAGTTTCATTTTTATTTAAAAAAGGCGTATGGATTTATCTAGATGCCTTCTTTTGGCCTGTTAATCAGTTTGAAGTTAAGAAATTCTTATTTGATGAAGTCTTCAATATTTTTAATATTATGGGGGGCTATTTTGGTTCTGGAGCAGAAATTTTTTCACCATTTAGATATTTAATTCATTCAATTATATATTTAATTACATTAATATTCGGTGTAGAGTTTGGTCAATTAATTTTAACTCTTTTATTTTTTATATTGAACTTTTTATTTTCATATTTATTTTTTAGAAATATTTATGTGGGGAAAAATAACTTTTACCTATCACTTTTTGTTACATTTAATCCAATAGCTTTATTTTTAGCTACACATATGGGTATTATGTTTTTATACACTGGAATGCCTATCTTATTATATAGTTGTACATTAATATATAAAAGAAGTTTTTTACCCGGTTTCCTATTTTTTGCTATAGGTTCAAATTTTATATGTATTTATCCAAGATTAATTTTAAGCAATTTAATTTTTTTATTTATTTTAGTAATTTATATGATATTTATTAATAATAATCGGAAAGAGTTTATTGAATTTTTTAAGGTAAATTTTAACCCCCTATTATGTGGAGTATTATTTATTATATTAGTTAATTCTCCGACATTATTAATTGTAGAAAAGATTATATTTGAAGAGGATAATATAACAAATTATCTATCAAATAATAATAACTTTGTAGGGTGGTTAAGTCTTGATAAGAATGATGCTTCTCAATTATTTATTTTTAATAATATAACTGCTTTTCCTGATATTTTTAGTTCTAAGTTTAGTATTCTATTAGGTTTTTTAATATTAATTATTTTACTCTATTCGTTATTTAATCATAAATGGGAGAAAGACAATATTTTTACAAAGAAGGATTTTTTATTTTTTATATCTATGTTTTTAATAGCTTTATTTTTACAGATATATGTATTCCTAGACAGAGATTTAAACAGATTATTATTCTTTTATAATACATTATTTTCTTTTATGTCAGGAGTTATTAGATATGGAACAATTTTAGTATTATTCTTATTTATCCCTTTAATTATACTTTTTTATAAAACTTTTAATAATAAACTTAAGATTATATTTAACATAATCCTAATTATTTATTTGATAATACCTATGGTATTTATCATTTATGAACCGAATAAATTTCAAAGAATTAATCCAGATATCCTTAATGAATTAGGAGTTATCAACTCTGAGACTAATTTAAGTTTAACTTCCACAATTTATTTGCCTTATGATGTTATATCTTACGAAAATTATCCTTATCCTCTTGAAATATGGTTTTTGATTAAAGATAAACCTCAATTTCTATCAAATAATGTAAGATTAACCGACCCAACTGAAGGTAACTTGAAGAGCAATTGGATAAATTATAAAAATAATCTTTTTATTTTAAATACAAAAGAAGTCTATTTAGCTAAGGCAATTAATTTAAAAGAATATTTTCCATATATGCCAAATATCGATTATAATGGCTTATATAATCAGTTTAAAAAACAGTTAGACACTGCAGGTTTTGATGTTAAATTTGAAAACGATAAATTTATTCTATATTCTCTGGAAGAGAGTAATAATTACGAATTTTTAATTTATTCTCCGAGGATTATTAATGATGAAAAAGAGTTTTATAATTCTAACCTAAATAAATTTGAAATTCCTGTTCTTATTAATAAAAGTAAATATAATCTTTCTGTAGAAGGTTATCAAAATAAATTAAATTTGTCTTTTAAATATTCATTTTTTGATCCAACTAGATATTATGTTAAAATATCTGATATTGATACTTCTAAACCATTAATAATTCAATTAAACAAAGCATATAGCAGTAATTGGAAAATTAAAGAAATTAATGATAAATTATTTAATGAAAAGTCATGCGAGAGTGATTTACATTATTATAATATAACCAAAAATTCTTATTGTTTTATAAATTCAGTATTCCTTGAACCAAGCGATATTAAATTATTAAAAGATAAGAGTATTGAAAGCAATCATTTTGTAGGAAATTTTATTGGCAATACATGGATAATTTCATCTGAAGAATTAAGTAATAAAAATGAATTATATTTAGAAATAGTTTATGAACGGCAAATATATTATCATATTTTATTGATTATTGCTTTTTTTTCTTTATTATTTATTTCAAGTCTAATATTATATAAATTTTTAATTAAAAGTAAAAGAAGTAATTAATTATCTATAAAATAAATTTGTCAAATTATTCCCAAGCTTCTTTCTTTCTTAACATAAGTCTAATCATAATTAATATCATTACCACAATTAATCCTAGTTCAGCATAAGGAAATTTAATAGTTATTTGTGGGACACCCTGAATGAAATAATATGCTTCTCCGTTAATTGGATCTCCCAACATTTCTCCATTGACATTATGAGAAACCTTTGTTTTTATTATATATTCATTATAATCTAATAATTCTACATTTTCTAAAAGTTCAGTAAGTTTACTAACTCGTAAGCCATCATAAAGATTTGTTACTTGTGAACCCGAAGAATCTGCATAAAAGTGCAATGAAGAACTTCTTGACCCATCATTAAGTAATAAAAGATAGTTAAATCTAGTCCATTCAGTAGTTTTTTGAAATTTATTGTTAGGCTTACAGGTTTTTTCTTCACTAATTAAGTTACATACTTTAGCATTGTCTCCTTTATAATAAAATGATAAAAAGTATTTTTGGTTACTATCTAAGTTTTTTATTCCTTTACTTACACACGCACAATGATTATAAGAAGTTAAGTTCAAAGAATATTTTCCTGCGAAAGCATCTAAGGATTTAGATGCAAAGACACTTGCGTTTCCAGGATTAGCATTGCAACAATCCCCTGCAGTTTGATTAAAATTCTCAAAAGAGCCGTCCTCAATGAGATTTTCTAAGCTTATTTTATATATCTCCAGAGGTTTAACATGATAATTGAGTATAAGTGTGCTTGAAAGAACAATTATATAAACAAATAGAACAAATGCAAATAGATATCTGAGTTTTTGTAACTTCTTATTCCAGGTGACAGCTTTGATTGCCATATAAAACCCATTTATTGCCTCTTTTTAAGGCTTTTTGTTAAAAAGCCTTAAGCGTGGGAGTAAAAATTATTATAATTGAATAATCTACATCTCTAAAATTATTACTTAATTACATTATAAAACATTAATTATCAATTTTTAAGTTAACTCCATTCCAAATAAACATTAAACCGATTCCACTTAATGTTGCCATTAGCCCCAAATCATTAGGCAAGGCAATAACTCCTAATAAGATAAAAATAACTCCAAAAAAGCATTGCCAGCAAATTGCTTGTTTCCTTTTCATTTAAAATCTTTGTAATTTTCCTCCATTATTATATCAAGCATGTGAAATATTTAAAAGCTCACTTTTAAAATTTATTTAATCTTTAAGGCTTTTTGTTAAAAAGCCTTAAGCGTGGGAGTAAAAAATAAATATAGTAGAGAAAAGGAAAAATATTAATATTGTGATTAATTATATAATTTATGAAGAATAAATATTTTTTAGTATCTTTTAGTATTATTTTAATAGCCATAATTATTGTTACATTCAGTTTGGGTGGGCTATTTTTTAATGCAAAAGTTACCGGACAAGCAACAAGAATAACAAATGGAATATCAATTTCGGATAGAAGTATTAGTTCTCAAAATGAGATAATCACAGATAATGAAAATGTAGAGTTGCTAGGAGGAATAAGCAATTTTTTCTTAAATACTTGTTATGGTTTAGTAATGGTTCTTTCTGTAATTGCTTTAATATTTTATATTTCACGAAGATTTAAATAATTAATAAAAAATGAAAAAAGCAACTAAAGAAACATTTTATTTAATGATTGGATCATTTTTTGCAGTATTTATTAGTTTAGCGGTAGAAACTCTTCTTTCCGATTTTGGAAATGGGTGGAGTTGGTTTATGTTTATTATTGTAATAATTCTGCTGGGTATCTTAGCTCGATGGCTATTAAATATATTTTATAAAGTAACTGCTCCAAGAAGAAAGAAAAACAAAAAAAGTTAACTTTCATCTCCCCCCAGAAGACATCCCATAATATTAATGGAGAAATGATAAGCGAGCCGGCAAACGGCGAAGCTTATTATCTTGTGCACGGCTCGCCCCAAATCACAATAAAATTCCCCTATACCGAACTTGGCTTAATTGTTGTAATGCTTTTAGTAATGATACGACTTATTCTTAGAAAAAAAGAGCAGTGGGAGTAGAAAAATATAAATAGCAAAAATATCACTTAATAATATGGCAAACGGGAATGCGATTTGTTCACATATTGAAAAAGAAAATGAAGAACTAAAAAGAGCCCTAGCTTTAAGTTTAAACAAACCTCTTGTTAAAAAATTAAGAGAAGCATTAGGTAGAATAAATAGCGGAGATTATGTTTCTGAAGCTGAATTTTTCAATCCTAAAAAATCGTAGATTTTTGGGAATCTAAAAACTAAACACAAAATCACACACTAAAGTGTGTGATATATTCAAAGGTTTTTTGATATATTAGAAAGCCTATCTGATATTTCTTCTTTTGACAATTGTCTTAAATATTTGTCTGTATTATCTTTATGTTCTATTGCAAGGACAAGAACCTTAACTCTTGACTCTTCAATAACATAAAAAACCCTATACATTTGGACATAAAACTCATAAAGATTGCCAAAATATCTTAAAGGTTTTCCAATTTCCCTTGGGTTTTCTTTCAATTTCTTCAACTTTTTCTCAACTTCAATTCTAATAGACTTATCTAGTTTATTAAAATCTTTTACAAATTCCTTATCAAAAACTAATGTGTATTCCATCTTTTTGATTTATAAACTAAGCAAGAGATATTTTTAATTCCTTCTATCCCACTTCCATAAACTATAAATAGGCTATTTTCATAAAAATTATATGAAAGATTTTAATGTAATTATAGAAAAAGGAGAAGATGGATATTTAATATCTGAAGTAGTTGAAATCCCGGGATGCCACACACAAGCAAAAAGTATGGATCAACTTCTTGAAAGAACAAAAGAAGCAATTATATTATGTCTTAAAGAGCAAGAAGATATTGAAACTGAAACTAATTTTATAGGGTTACAAAAAATTGAGGTATAAAATGGCTAAATTGCCCTTAATAAGTGCAAAAGAATTTATTAAGATTCTTGGAAAAATTGGATTTATAGCAGTAAGACAAGAAGGAAGTCACATATTTTTGAGGCATGAAGATGGAAGAACTACAGTTGTACCAAATCATCCTGGCGATAAACTTGATAGAGGATTATTAAACAAAATAATCAAAAAAGATATTCAAATATCAAGAGAAGAATTTGAAAAGTTATTATAGTCTCCCCCAAATCACAATAAAATTCCCCTATACAGAGCTTGGCTTAATTGTTGTAATGCTTTTAGTAATGATACGACTTATTCTTAGAAAAAAAGAGCAGTGGGAGTAAAAAAATAATCAATCAACCTAAAACTATGGTCTCAAAAAAACTTATATGGTTTCATAAGTAACCAATAGGTAACCAAAAGATTTATATAGTTTTATTCATTACCTTTACTATGCAAAAGATAAGAGATATAGACAAAATTGAATTAAATGAATCTTATAATAAAGTTATTCAGTGGTTTTTTTCATATCCATTAATGCACATTAGTTTAAGTGAACTTGCAAGAGAAGTAGCAATATCAAAAAAAACTGCAAATGTAGTAGTTTCTCAGCTCATTAAAGAGGAGTTTTTAATTAAAGAGGAAATCGGCAGAGTTTGGAGAATAACTTGTAATCAGAAACATATATATAATTTTACGAGAAAAATAAGTTATAATTTATCTATGGTTTATCAACTTCTTTATGAAGGAGGAGTAATCAATGATATTTATAAGAAAGTTGGAAATACCAAAGCAATTATTTTATTTGGGAGTTATCGAAAAGGAGATGATAATGAAAAAAGTGATATTGATCTTGCCATAGAAGTAATAGGTAAAGAAAATTTAAAAATAATCAATTTGGGAGTTATTTCTAAATTTGGATATAGAAAGAATGTTCCAGTGAATATTCATATATTTTCAAGAGATAAAATAGATATTAATTTATTTTCAAATATAACAAATGGAATTGTTTTAGAGGGTTTTTTGGAGGTTAAAGTATGAGATTTAAAAGACCAGATTCAAAAAATGCATTAAGTATTTTAGAATCAGCTAAAAAACAGATGAAATTTACTTTATCTCTTAAGATTTCAGCAGAATCTGGAGAAACAATAATTAGAAATATTTATGAATGTTTCAGGATGCTTGGAGATGCACTTTTAATTAAAAAGGGCATTGAATCTCAAGATCATTTAGAACCATTAAACGAATTATCTAAATTAAAAGTTTTAACTTCAAGACCAATTAATATTGTAGATACCCTTAGGGTTTTAAGACATAATATAAATTACTATGGATATACTCCTAAAATTGAAGAAGTTGAATATGCAGTTAATTTTTCTAAAGATTGCTTTGAGGAATTGAGCAAAGCAGTTTTAAACGAAATTTCTAAATAATTATGTCATTTTCTCCCCACATCTTCCCTCAAATCACAATAAAATTCCCCTATACCGAACTTGGGCTGATAATTGTTATGATGCTAATTATGATAAGGTTGATAATCAGAAAAAAAGAGCAGTGGGAGTAAAATCGCCGAAAGGTTTATATAGGTATATTATGTCTTTATACATATTAAACATATCATACATATAGGAGGATAAAATGACAAGCATGACTCTATCAATTCCAGAAGACATGAAAAATAAGATGGAAGAATTTGCATGGCTTAACTGGAGTGAATTAGCAAGAGAAGCATTTGCTAAAAGAATGAAGCAACTTGAAGTATTAGCTAAATTTGAAAAAGATTTCCAAAATTCTACATTAACTGACGAAGATTGTATAAAACTTGGACGAGAATTAAAAAAATCTATGTCAGATAAACAAAAGTAATCTAAAATGAAATTAGTAGTTGATACTAGTATAATCTTTTCCCTATTTAAATCAGATTCTGAAACTAATAAATTACTAAAAGAATATAAGTTTGAATTATATGCTCCTAAAGAAATGCTCGAGGAATTGTCAAAATATTCTGATTTGATTTGTTCTAAATCTGGTGTATCTAAAATTATAGTCTTAGAGAATATTTCTCTACTTCCTAATTTAATTGATTTTAGGAATGCATCAAATTTTTTTGAATTAGAAGCAGAAAAATTAATTTCACATAAAACAGATGTCCCATTTTTAGCACTTGCTTTGGAATTGAATATTCCAATCTGGTCAAATGATTTACATTTCAAAGAACAATGTTCTGTTAAAGTCTTCACAACAACAGAGCTTAAGAAGTTATTAGATTCATTTATTGAATAGTTTTTTTGATAATTAGTTAAATAATACAGGGATAGTGCAAATGTATTTACTAAATAGAGCAGTGGGAGTAATCTCGCTCGCTAACGCTCGCTCGCAAATGCAATTTTTCTTTGAAAAATTGTTATTATATTGTTTAGAAATTTAATGCCACACTTTTTAATTAATATTAATCTTCGTGTCCACTAATAGAGGCACAGTCTATTGTATAAACTTATTAATCATAACTATAACCTACTAAAAAGTAGGCAGGTTTTACGAAGTATAAACCAATATAGTATATTTATTAAAAAGGCACTATTTCGCTTCGCGAAATATCATATATTATCTAAAAATATCCCATCTAAATATTTTACATGATTGAAATATATGTAAACTAATTAATCTATGTTTAAACTTATAAAAGAGCAGGCAGATTTTTCCATGAAAAATGCCATTGTGCATTTTCTTCACCCAAACGCTTTTAAACACACAATAAGCAGTAATTCTAACATGAAAGCAACATACAAAAACATTATGGAATATTTAGCAGTTTTTGCCATTTGGCTGTTAATTTTCGGCAAAAACTCCTTATCCAATCTCGTATTCGTAGATTATATTCCAAGCACTTTCCCAGATGTAATAAAAGCTCTAGAAATGAGCGGTTTTGTTTATAGAATAAACTTATTTGACATTTTCAAATCACTTTTAACAACAGTAAATTTAGGCTCAATTGCATTTTCAATTTCAATGCTTATAGCAATGATTATCTCTTATTATTTTATTAAAAAAATAGCTGGAAAATACAGTTTATTATTTGCATTAATTTTCTTTTTCAACCCATTCATATATTCAAGAATTATGATTGGACAGATTGGAATTATTTTATCTTATCTTATAATGCCAATTTATTCTTTCTATTTATTAGAACTATTTGAAAAGCAATTCTCAAATAAAACTTTAATAAAAACTGCAATTTCTGCAACCTTTATGGGAATGTTTTCTCTGCAGTTCTTTGTTTTTGCAGTTATAATGTTTTTCATAGCAGTTATTTTCTCATATAAAAAACAAAATAACTATATGAAAATAATTTCAATTTTCATAATTCTCTTATTATTACTTAATTTATATTGGATTCAGGGATTTTTCTCAAATACTATTTTCTCTTCAATTAACAGCGAGCACGAAAACTTTTTCGCACCTAAATCAACAGGAGAAGTTTCTGCAGTAACTAAAATAATTGGTATGTGGGGATTTTGGAGAGAAGTTTCTTATATTACTCCTTTTACAGAAATACCTATTGTAATATGGTTTGTAATGCTTGCAATTTTCGTATTACTTGCTCTCTGGGGATATTACAATGATATGGACAAATTCAGAGCTAATTTTTTCTTTTCCTTATGGTGTTTAGGAATTTTATTTGCAACTGGAATAAGCCATCCATTAATTGCTCCAATATTTGATTTCTTATTCAAAAATATTCCTTTCTTTAATGGATTCAGAGACAGTCATAAATTCCTAGCTTTAACAGCTTTAGCTTATGCTTATTTTATACCATTAGGAATAAAAGATTTATTTGACAGATTAAAAGAAAAAGATATTAATTCAAAAATAATAAGAATTTCAGTAATAATTTTCACAGCATTATTCATAATAACCTACACCTATCCACTAATCTGCCTTTCAAATCAAATTTCTCCAGTAGATTATCCTCAAGCTTATTTTGATGCAAATAATTATCTTGATTCTCAAAATACTAAGGGCTATATTATCTACCTTCCCTGGCAAACCTATTTAACTTATAGCTGGACTCAAGATATTTCTTCTGATGGAAGAATTGCAGTTCCAATAAATGCAATTATTAAAAAACCAGTTTTAGTTGGCCCTGATAAATGGGGTTCAAGTGATTCTCTAACAGATTCTATAACTTCGTGTATATCAAAACAATCAACATCTTGCCTAGAAAATGCAGGAGTTCAATACATAATAAAAGACAATTGCGCCCAGTTTGTAGATAAATACTCTTGGATTTCAAATCCAGTTTATTCAAATTCCTGCCTTGAAATATATGAACTAAATCCCCAGACAATAAAGCAAACTAACTTTTCACTAAGATTTATAATAGCCCTTGAAATATCACTTTTAACATTAATTGTATTAATAGTCTGGATATTTTATCAAAATGGACATTCAAGAAAAGAATAAGTTAATTATAGAAAAAATTGAAAGAGAAAATAATAAGAAAAGAAAAAAGCGTATTGTAGGCGATGTTCTAATAGTTATATGTGCAATTATCTTGCTTTTTATCAATCTTTCAATTCTTGGCTCAAAAAACACTTTCTTTGTAATGAGTGCCTCTCTTTTTATTATTGCTTTAATATTTCTTTTTTTATTGAACATGCATAGATTCTATGAAAAGATATTTTCGAAATCTCATCCATTTGCAGCACTTCTTGGAGGTTATTTAGTGATAATCTGCACAATGATTCTTTATAATCAAAATTTGTTATCAATTGAATGGGCTTTTGTAGGGTTTATTGCCTGCGGAATTATTTTCTATGACTTTTTAGTTGATTCAAGGTTTATGATTATTTTAGCACTTATATTTTTAGGCTACATCCCATTTTTATTAACCGGACAATTCAATGCATTTGCAGAAACAATTGCAATTTATGTTTATTATTTGCTGGTTATAGGAGTTTTACTTCAAATAATAGAATCAAAAAGAAAACAAGAGCTAAAATTAGACTTTGACATATTTTTAAAAAAGCTTTCAAACAAACAGAAATATCTCGAGCTTTTAATAATAATTATTGGTTTAGTATGTGCAGTTATTGTAGTTGCTAACCGGTTTTATTCATTAGAATTATGGAAATGGACATGGGTTTATTTTTTCTTTGTAATGCTTGCTTTTTATTCTATTGCCTGGCTTTTAAAAGAAGATCGTTTTAAAGCTTAAATTTAAACAGCAACTTTTTTTTCAATCCTAAAAAAATTGACAATGATTTTTTGGGAATCTAAAAACCTAAGAGAAACACTCAAGGTTTTTTCGATCTGCAACCTCAGATAGTTTTAAGTCAATGGCAAAAAGTGCTTTAACAATAGGATTATCAAGATTTAGTTTGAATAACTTGCTTTTTCCTATTTTTCTTGTTTCTACTATTATTTTTTGTTTTAACAAATTTGGCAATAAATCTATGAGTGTAGTATAAGCTACATTACTTCCTTGAGCTATTTGTGGCAAAGAAAAATCTAAGGCAAAGTTATCCATTAAAAAGTCTAAGACTCTGATTTTTGGATTATCTCCTAAATACTGCAAAAAAAACGATTGTTCTTCCATTTTATTTATTTATCTAAGAAATGAGTATTTTTAAATCTTTTGATTTTCGTATTTAATCTACGAAAAAGATAAAATACTAAAATAGTATATTTATAACTTTATAAACTTCTATTATTAATTATAATAAAATAAGGGGTAAAATGGTAGATTATGAGTTGTTAAAGGCACAGTTATTATTCAAACTTTATAGAAAAGGAACTTGGGGAGGCAAACATACACCAATTAAAAATCTTTTTCATTTAGTTGATAAAGTAAGTGCGCAAGAATCTAAAAGAGCTCTCAAAGAATTAAATAATCTTAGCTGGATTTTAATAAAAATATCAACAGGAGAAGAGCATATAAGCTTGAATCCTCATAAAAGCAAGGAGATAAAAGAATATATTTTAAAAGTTTTAAATTTAGATTCTAGTTTATTAGAATAAGATTTTATTTTCTCCATTATTTTCTTAAAGTCCTAAACAAGATTTATATTTCATCAAGCCTTTGTATTTCCAGGTTAGCTCCATCTTACTTTTTAACATATTAATTCCTAAATCCTTATTTGCATCTGCTTTTGCAATAGTCGAACAAAATCCGTTTTTAAATTCAGGAATATAAAGCGAGGCCATTGTAAGTTCAATATCTGGATTTTCAGAAGTTCCTTCTACAACACTATTTCTTGTAATTATATAGCTGTTTTCCCATTGCCTTTCACCACTGTTATAGTTATAAAATCTTAAAGAGATAATAGCATGTGCTGGCAAGTCTTTAACAATTTGCTGTGAAGCAATATAACTTGGCAGGTTTTCCTTTGTAATAACTAAAGGCGTAGAATTAACAACTGCCCCACTTACACTTGATTTTTTATCTCCTCCAAAAGCAAAAAACACTCCAAAAACTATGCCTATAACAAACAAAACAATCAGCGGAATACCAATAAATAATTTATTCATAAAAAAATATAATTTATCAATTTAAATAGCTTTAGGTTGTTTACACAATTTTGTTCACAAATTTTTTTAATTCATAAATTGGATTATTAGCAAACTTCTTTAACATAAACTTAATAAAGTATAATTTACCTTTTGCTAAACACAATTCCAAAGATATTCTATTACTCCATTTTATAATTTGTGCTTTAGGATGTTCGCCAGTATACAATGGACATGGTTTATCTGTAAGCCAATAGCTATCATCTATCTTACCTTTGCTTTTCATTGTTTCATAAACTTCTGTGCCCGGATAAACCCATAAAGGAGTTGCATAAAAAAAATCTGTTGGAACTAATTTATCTATTTTTTTAATTAATTTTATTGTTTCAGTTATTGTCTCATTAGTTTCTTGTGGAAAACCAACCATAAGAAAATGAACAAATCTTATCTTAGGAAACTTTGAGCATATCTCATAAGTCCTAATAATATCTTCAGGAGTTATATTTTTATGAATTAACTCTAACATTTTTCTGCTTCCGGTTTCTATACCAAATCTAATCTCTTTGAATCCTGCTTTTTCCATATTACTAAGCATTTCTTCTGACATAGGAATTATTCTTGCCGAACATACAAAATTAACTTTAATATTTCTTTTAACAATTTCTCTGCAAAAATCAATAACTCTTTTTTCATTAAGTGTAAATGTATCATCTGAAAACTCTATTTGTTTTATTTGTGGAAAATTCTTTAAAATAAATTCAACTTCTTCAATAACATTAGTATAACTTCTCTGCCTCCAAACTCCTTTACTAATAGTTTTCAAACAGCAATAGCTACAATTAGAAGGACAGCCTCTTGAAGATAATATACAAGCGTTAGTTCTTTCAGCATTCATAAAAGATTGATGATCTGGAAAAGGGAAACTATCAATATCCTTTATTAGCTGGCGAGGCTTTGTTTTAATCATCTTATCATTTTTCTTAAAAGCAATTCCTTTAATCTTTTTCAAATCTTTATTTTTCATAAGTGCTGGTATAAGTTCTTTAATAGTTTCTTCTGCTTCACCAATTGCAACAGCATCTATTGGAAAATTATTTAATAATTGTTCATACATTACTGATGAATGCATACCTCCTGCAATTATCTTTATCTTAGGATTAAATTCTTTAGCTATTTTAACAACTTTATATGCTGACACTCTTGACATACTCATTATTGAGATTCCTAATACTTCCGGATTATATATTTCCAAAATTTTCCTTACTTCATTTAAGCAAATTTCTTCGCTAATTAAAGCATAGTCTTTAACTAAAACATTATATTTTTCTTCTTTTAAAACAGATGAAAGATAACCTAAACCTGAAGGATAAATACTATTATTACTTGGCAATCCAATATTCTGTGATTCAACACTTGTCATTAATAAAAAAACTTTCATAAAAAGATATAATTGATTAATTTAAATAGCTTTAGGTTTCTTCTTCTTTTTCTTCTCTTTAATTTCTTCTACTTGTTCATCTTCAACAGCTTTTTTCAATTCTTCGCTCTCGCTTTTCTCTTCACTATCTTTTTTAACATCTCGTTTAATACTTAATAAAACAAAAAGTACAACAACTAACACAACAGTTGATAAAACCATTCCTAATAAAACCATTTTATTTGAATTATTTCCAACTACTGCACCAGTTATAGGAGCATTATTAGATTTCTCAGTTAATTTTACTTTAACCCAGCTTGCTGCCCCAATTTGTCCAGTTGTTCTATAAACAATAACTCCATAATATTCTCCTGCTTTAGTTCCTTTTACACAAAAATTAACACTATAACTCTTTGTTACCTGTATATTTTTTGGATATACTGCCTCTAATCCATAATCTGAAGCAGTATCTACATAATCTGTAATTTTTCTTACTTCATTTTCTTGTGCAATCCATTTATCTTCACCAGTAGCTGTAACTTTATTATCAGAAGTTATTAAACTAAGATTCTGACATATTAATTCTCCAACATTTCCATTAAGCTGAATTTGTCCAGGAGATATGCCAAAATTAAAAGCACTAGCAAAGCTTATTGCTAAAATCAAACAAAAAATAACAATTAATTTCTTCATTTTCACTCTTTTTTATAGCTAGTTTAACCATTAGCCTTTTAAATGGTTTTATATTTTTTAATATATACAATATAAACGCTATTTACAGATTAAATTTGCATTGCAATAAATCTTATTTGCGCTTTTTTGCCAATTATATTTCCTTCAATATCTCCTCCAAATTCTCGCAAATCAAGTCGCATATATGTTGTTTTTTGCAAGCTTAGTGTTGCACTAAATTCATTCAATGGTTTAAAAGAACTTTTATTACTAACATTGCTTATTTGAAGATAAGAATATACTTCATCATCTAAATCAACTAGCTCAGCTTGAACCATTATTGGTTTTACTGTACCAACATTTTTAATTAAAACATTGGCAGTACTTGATAATTCTCCAATTGTGGCATTTCCAAGATAAATTTTATCAGGCACTTCAATCATAACAACACTTTCATTTCCACCGCCACTACCATTTCCAGTAAGAATATTTGATTCAACAGTTGTTGTTTGAGTATTATTTAATTCACCATTAACAAAATAAACTAAGAATATCCCCATACAGATTATTAATAAAACAATCTTTTTCTTCATTTTAAAGTATATACTGCAATATATATTTTATATTATACTATATTAAAGTATATATTTAAATGTTTCGATTTAAATCACTTAAGTCTTTTATAATCTCTTTTAACTTTCTAAGATTTAATTCTAAGTAATTTTTATTTATCATAAATCCTTCATAAGATATTCTGTTTCTAAAATCTCTTATTTCTTGCAAAAATATTCTATTTGATTCTCCAAAATTATGGACTTTACATATATAATCAATTAATTCTTGATGGGCGCCTTCTCCTTTGAATTTAATACCTTTATATAAAACCAAAGCTTCCATTAATTTATGAATTACATCATAATAATCAGTAAGGGTATTTGTGGGATAGCTATAAATTTCTGTTTTATTTAATCTTTCAAGAGTTATTTTAGCCATTTCTATTAATGCCTTTGCTTTTTGATTATCCGGTTTTACTTTAATGTTCATTTAAACACCTCTAAATAACCATATAATATCTCTCCATTAATAATATTATTTTTCAATTCTTTTGGATAATTGTTAAAATTTTCATTAAAATGGAGCTGTATTTTTCTTTTTAATATTTTTTCAAATTTATCTAAATTAATCTCCTGTTTTTTAGATTCAATAAATAAATCAATATCACTTGTTTCTATATCTTCTCCTCTTGAAAAAGAACCAAAAAGAATAATGCTTTTTGGCATTATTTTATCTCTCATTTGTTCAATTAATCCTGAATCTAAAATCTTTTCTTTATTACATATACACTTATATGATTTATATGTCTGTTCATTTAAATTTGCTTTATATCCTGGAAATTTTCTTTCTCCTCTTTTTTCAATTTCTTCATTTATTATTTTATTTTTTTTAAGTTCTATTAAATAATTTTTTACAGATGTATGAGCTATTTTTGATTTTCTGCTTATTTCCATTAAATAATGAGTTTTTGTTGGCTCATTAAAGAATACATCTGCTATTTTTAATATACTACAATTTTGTAACATATATTACATAAATGTAACACCTATTTAAATGTTTCGGAGTTAACTTTGGCTTTTACTCTTTTCCCACTCTTTAAGCAATATAGAACTTGATTGTATTTTATCTCCTTGTCCATCAACCATTTTAATTCCTAATTTTCTGCATACCTCGGATTCAGGAATTTCTCCCTGATGTCTATCTCCACCATTTGCAAAAATATCTGGATGAACCGCTTCTAATGATTTGCATACTGTTCTATCTTCGTCAATTGAAAGAAATGCTTCATCAACACCTTTTATTGCAGCAAGAACTTTAACTCTTTCATAATCAGGCATCAGTGGTTTTTGCCCGTTTCTTTTAAGTGCTAATTGTCTGTCATTATTAACAATAACTATTAAATAATCTCCAAGTAATTTTGATTTTTCAATTAATTCAATATGTCCGACATGAAGCGGATCAAAATATCCACTTATTGCAACTTTTACCATATTATTAAAACAAACAGAAATTTTTAAACATATTGGTGATAAAATAATAAAATTTTAAAAAAAGTTTAATCAAAATATTAGGAAATATCCAACATAGGTTATATTAAAGTATGATTTGTATAAACTAGTATAATCTAATTGTAACTTATAAAAAATTAGGTAGAGATATGACTATTTACTTAAAAATTATTATTTAAATCTCAAAACTTGCAGTTCTTGTTGCAATATTCCCTGCTTTGTCTTTAACATAAATTATCAAATCATGCTCCCCTGTCTTAAAACTTAATTTAATATCACAAATTCCATTTTTAAGATTTGAACACATTCTTTTTGGAGTTGGAGCTCTTCCATTTAAGGGTAAGTCTGAACTGTCAACATAAGTTATGCTTTCAAGATTTTTTTCATTTATACTCATTAAGAATCTTACATTTCTTAATTTAATAGTATAATTAAAACTATTAATAACTGGCGCAAGTGTATCAACATCTAATTTTACCGGACGTGTTGTAACTTTATTTCCTGCTCTGTCTTCAATTGTAAATGAATATGTAATTGCCTGATTATTATATGCAGATAAATCTAATTTTATTGAACAATTTTGCTTTTTTCCAGAACCGCAATTAGATAATCCAGCACTTCTTAAACCAGTTGCTCCGTTTCCATAAGTTATATTTATTTTTTTAACAGTTGATTCTGTATAAGTTATAGAAAAATTTCCACTTGCAAATCCGTTTTTAGGATCTACTGCATGAATCAATGGTTTTTGAGCATCTAAATAAAATATTAAATCTTTAAATGCAATATTTCCTGCTCTGTCTTTTGCTTCAATTCTAATATAATTAAATCCTTCTTTAAATGCTCTTTCTCCAGAATAAGAATTGCAATTACCACAAATTATTGTCCATCTTCCTCTTCCATCAACTAAATCAGTATATCTTAAATCTGCAACTTCACTTAATCTAATATCAAGCAAAACTTTTCTTCCAGCATTAACACTATTATTGGTTGGACTTTGAATTGTTATTGTAGGAGCAGTTTTATCTCCAGACCCTCCACTACCATTACCTCCTGAACTTGAACATGTTAATCCTAAACCATTGCAAGTATTTGGTAATGCAGGGCAAATTTTTCCACTATCAAGAATATGAACACATGCATTTGTAGGCCCGTATAAAGTTTTCATACTTGGGTTGCATGTTTTACCAAAATTAATTGATTCTCCTTGCTGAAGGCATCTTAATTCATAACTTGCAGCACTAACAAATGCAATTGCAATTACAGCTAAGAAAATTATTCCAAATGTTTTGATGATTTTGTTTTTCATTTTAACTTTTCACCATCTCTTTTTTTATATAAATATAACTAAAAGGAAAGGAATAAAAAAATAATAATTAAAATTCCCCTTTAGATTGCTTCGCCCCAGAAGTATATGCTTCCAGTATCGAAGTCTCCATTACATGGTTCAGGCATACTTAACTTGAAGGTCAATGCCATTTCGCTACCAGGTGATAAAATATTACCAGCGTAGTAATCTTCTATTTCTGCGTCGTCATTATGTATAATTTCATTGTTATTATACATTGATGCGTCCCAGTGATCTCCATAGCCAATTGGTCTATATCCTTCATCATCTGCATCTTCGTTATCCTTTGTAGAATAAGCTCCGTTTGTAGCAAAGTAGCTGAAAGCTTCTAGAGATAATTGGTTTGTAGTTGGGCAAGCAGCACCTGATGAAGCTGAGTCATAGAAGTCTGTTCCTGATATAAACATATCAAGTAAAACTCCAGAACCAGCATCAGCGTCATTTCCTATTAGCATTGTCTTTGAATAAGAGTCTGTTCCTGGTCTAACATTTTCAAATGCTAATGCTCCATCAACACTTAAAGCGATGATAGGGTTAAAGAACCAGTATTCATTCTCATCCATTGTTCCAGATAAACCATTAAGGTCTTCTGCTTCAACTGTTACCCAGTATTCTCCGTACATTGATTCTCCTGTTTCTACAGTCAAAGTACATTCATAGTAAGACATTGTTGCAGGATTGAAAGTTGTTATTTGTTCTTCCAATATTCTTGCATTACAGCTTGGATCAATTTGTGTTGGTCCAGTTGTCCTTACGCAATTTGCTTCTATGTTATTTCCTGAGCCTTGTGAATTTCCAATAGTTGCGAACACATCTTTTATTTTCTGTGCTCCATTCTTGTCCATTACAAGTACAGTCCATTTTACTGATTCACCTTCGAAAGCATAGTTGTGTAGTCTTTCTTGAAGTGATTCACCATTTCTTCCAGGTTGTACATTATCATCACTTACAATTCTATCACCACACATCCATACTATAGGTTTGAACTGTTCAGTTTGGATATTTACTCCAACACCAGTTCCAACACTAGTTGCGAATACAGCAGGAACGATAGACAATACTAAGGTTGCCATTAATAGTAATCCTAGTATTTGTTTCATTTTCTTTTTACATTAACCCCCTTTCAATCGATATAGTATTGTTACACAAAACTGTATAACTATGATGTAAACTTAAGCCCCTTTTTTGAGCATCCCTTTTTGCCTCTTTGTACGCTTGTTTCATTTTGAATTTAATATCTGTAACTACGGGCACTTTAAAAGCATTGTTGTCGTCGACAAAATAGTTTTTTGTAATCACTTAGAATCGATGAAACTCCTTTCCGTCGCCCACTCTTCTTTATAATTTTTCAAATCTCAGAGTAAATTCCATAAGAAATTAAGGTTATTTTTTCTTAAATTTATTATTTCTCTTTTTTAGATAAAATAAAAAAATATTAATTGTTGTTACTTATTTATGAAACTTAAATATTATTTTTTATAAGAAACAAAATTATATTAATTATTTCGAATTTTTAGTCCAGACACGTTCACAGCCGCCCCATAGCCTTAAGTTACTTTCTCTTTTTCCTAGTTCTGCACACTCTCTAAGGTTTCTTATTAATCTCCTGCTTCTTTCTGCAAGAACTACTGGCCTTCCACAAATAGTATATTTTACTTCAGATGAATTTTCAAGTTTTGAAGCTCCGCCTTCATCCTCTTGAGAATAAAAGATTTGTTTTAAGTTTAAAACATTATAGTTATTATAATCCATAAAATTAGTTATTTTGCATATTTATAAATATTATCGTATTATTATAATACTAACACCCCAATAAAACTTATAAACCATAATTAAATAAGGATTTTAATTTACTTAAAATGAAAAGTGAAGTTATGCCTCCAGAAGTTATATCAGAGTTAAAAGATGAAACTAAAGTTAAAGTAACTTATCGAGAAAAGGTAAATAAGCCAGGGACAATTTCTAAAGAAGAATTAGAGAATAATCTTAATTTTATGATTCATAATCCTAGAAAATATCACGAGCAGATTAAACAATATCTTGATGCTCATGAAAAAAGATTCATAGAAGAAAGAGATAAAATCGTTGTTGAGGCATATAGAAAAATTATAGACTATAATGAATAGTTTTTTCTAAAAAATACAAATAAAACACTTTTTCTTGAAATACTTATTTTAGTAAAATTTAAAAGAGGATTAAATCTTGTTAAAGTTAAGTGGGAGTGTCGGAGTGGTCAAACGAGCAGGACTTAAGATCCTGTGGCTTAGTGCCTTCGCAGGTTCGAATCCTGTCTCCCACATGATATTATATTTATATAATATGAGATTCGAACAAGGTTCGAAGGTTTTTATTCTAGAGAATACAAAACTCCCGAGATGCTAATCTCGTGGATCAGTTAAATTTGAAAAAATTTAACTTGCCAGGAATCTTTGATTCATGAGCACTGTCTCCCACATGATGATGCCAGGAATCTTTGATTCATGAGCACTGTCTCCCACATCCAATTTATCATTATTATATATGTTATTTGAATGTGCTCAAGTCTCCCACATCCAATTTATCATTATTATATATGTTATTTGAATGTGCTCAAGTCTCCCACATTCAATTTATCATTATTATATATATTATT
>JBAZWF010000002.1:0-37363 GCA_041660485.1 Candidatus Pacearchaeota archaeon
AAATTATCAGAGCAAAAATAATAAGATATCTTGCCGCACCCAAAGGGAAAAACGGTGTATCTCCATTATATTTTATGTAGGCATTATATGATTTTTGAATTATTAAAAATAAAATAAACACAACAACAGAAATTATTATCCTTACACTAAATTTCATATTATTAATTTTTGACATGAATAGAAAAAACCTATCCAATAAAGGAATTCTACTTATTATTCTCGCTTTAAACTTAGAAAAGTCAATCATTTTGTTCCCTCGTCATCTTTTGATAGGTTTGTGCCTGACTTTACTCTCTCTTGATTATCATTTAATCTAAAATCATAAACAAAAGGATACATATTTCCGATAGCATTAAGAGCAAACCTCTTATATGCTTTCATATTATTCCAACACAAAGGATTAACAACAAGTATATCCTGTATTAAATTCCCACTACTCAAATCCTTAGTAATAAATTTTTCATTTAAACGTATAATCATTTTTTGTTTAAACATATCTAACGAATCGTCTGTAAAATCCTTCAAATTAAAGTATAAAGACATAAAATAAATATTATTTTGCTCTTTGATATGAGAAACATTTAATTTAAGTTCTTCAACTTCTTTATTTAATCTCTCATCCGATAAATCCAACGTTCTTAATCCTTCTTTTTTATCTAATTTATCTTTCAATAATAATTCACAATATTCTAAAACTTTAGTTTTATCGCATGGAGTTATGAACATACTAACATCAAAATTCCCCTGATAATCAAGAATTCTTAAAAAAGTATCACGTTCGATATATTTTGGATAAGCATATACACTCGTTATTTGATTAAATTGGCCGTTTATCTTAAACTTAGTAAAATAATTATTTTGTTTCCATAAAAACAATTTATGTATATCATAAAAAGAACTATTTTCTTCAAGATTTTTCTTTTCTCCCAATACATTTATGAAATCGTGAATATTATAATACAAATTATTAACATATATTGATTCAAAAAAATAACTATTCATTAAACTTCTTGATTCTTCATCAGTTAATTCGTTCAAATCAAAATTCTCTCTTAATATTTGTATTTGTTCATTCAAAAAAGTATTAAGTTCTTCTCTCTTTTTTTGATTAAAAACAACTGAATCCATTGTTTTATGACGAAGTTCTATACTTATCTTTGCAAGTTCAAGCTGTTTTTTTTCATTTTTTGTATTTCTTGCTTTTTCGTCGATAGCGTTTATTTTTTCAAGAATTTTCTTTTGTTCAGGAGTATAATCTTTTTCTTCAAACCCATCAAAAGAAATTATAAGATAATATACTCTTTCAAGTCTTGCATCATATTTCAAAAAATCGGATGCAATCATATTATTAAGTTCTTTCAAATGTGATTTTTGTTCTTCTGTTAAAGTTATACTTTTTATCTCTGCATTTACTCTTGATAAAAAAGTGTTAGAATAATAATTATTAGTTTTTACAAGTATTTGATTAGGAGTTTTAATTTGTGAAATATATCGTTTAAATTTTGCAACAAATTGTTGTTTATCGTGTTCGGATATAGACGGAAAATTAGGCGAATTTATTTTAAATATTTTCTTTACAGAATAATCTTTACAATAAACTAAACCGTTTTCTATTTTATCAATAGATAACATAACTTTCACTTCTTTACTTAATTGTATTTTAGTTTTCATTTTTTATGCCTTGATAATCTGAAAAATCTTCTGCCGCAAGTACAATCGGATATTCATACGATAATTCTTTTTCGTTTGTTCCTTCAAACATAGATGCAACAAGACTGATGAGTTTTTTAGTTCCTAATCTCTCGCAATTCAATCCCATCTGATGTATTCTTTCAATTAATCTATTCACTCTTAAATTAATTTCACGTTCACGTTCTTCGTTAGTTTTAAAAACATCAATTTCTTCTCCCTGTGTTTTCTGAAATGTTTGTTGAATACCTGCAAACTGTGTTGTTTTAATAGAAACCACACAATAAAATAATTTATTTTTAATTAATTTTTCCTTACCAAAATTTCTCCAAAATCTAAAATATTCTTCTTGCATTCTTTTAAGAGACGGATTATCTGCTTTTATGGAGAATTGTTTTAAATCGTCAAGATAATCATCTAAAGATAATGTTACAGTTCTAACAATTATCTTAACATCATAATTAAGCGCATTTAAAAATTCTTCAAATCGTCTAATGATTGCTTTTTGTTCATCAGAAGATTTTATTCCGTAATCAATCGGATATACTTGAACGATTGCAGTTAATGAACCATCATCCGCATATATTACATCACTCTCAACAGATTTTATTGGTAAAAACCATTCTAAATCTTTATGATAAATATCGCATTTACGAGCAGACAACCAATAATTAAATAAAAGAACAATATATTTTGTTCCGCCAAGCACACCTAACCAAAGACCAAGCCCTGCAACAATAATTATTAAAGTCAATTTTATCGTTAATGGTAATATTTCTATTCCTGCGATTTTTATTGCTAACAAGAAAGATAATATTATCATCAAAAATCCAGATCCATAAATTTTAATGAACCCGAAAGTAAAGAAAACATCACGTTTTTTATCAATGTCGTGTACAATTGATTCGTATCCTTCAATGCTCATTTTTACACTCTCAAATTATAGATAAAATCATAGGAACTGTAAAATAAAATATCAATAAAACAACAAGCGCACCCATTGCTGTAAACACTTGTTGTCTACTTTTCACGTCTGAAAAAGATATAATTAATTTTATTGCAAGTATCAATAAAAGTATTGCAATACTCACAATGACTAATTTATCAAATACATATCCGGAAGCGTTAACAAAATTAATTAACCCTGAAATATTTGGATGAACTATATCAAATACACTTGCAACAACTTCATGACCCATTATTTTCTATTCTCCTTTTCTTCAATTGCCAAATCTTTTAATGCACTAATATCTCCGGACATTACTCTCATTCCTGCAAGAATTGGTTTTAATATCGGTTGTATTAATTCTAAAAAGACCATACAAAATACTAACACTCCGCACACCGCTTCAAATAAAATCCCTGCAAGCAACCCACATATCAATATAATAGTTTTTAACATTCCGGCAGGAACAATAAACGAGAATAAAGATGCAACGACAACCGGAGTAATCAATAACGTGGGAATAACCATATAAAAAATTAATAATTTCAAAAGACTTCTCGAAATAAATCTTGCACTCGGTATATACCACAATCCCAATATCAATGTGAATATAGGAAGACTAAATGCAACAACCATTTTTGACATAAAAATAAAAAAAAGATAAAGACCCAACAAAACACAAATTACAAGTTGTAACAAAATTTGTCCGGTGTTTTCTCCGGTACTACGAATTATTATATCAAACATAGAAGTCAAATCAATAGAACTAACAAACAAAGAATTAAATTCGTTCACAAATTCTACAAAAACCACATATATGAATGCAGCTGCAATAATCAAACCGCACGTCTTAAACCAATTGATCATGTTTTCTTTTGCTTCTACCCACTTTTGAGGCGAAGTCATACCAAATATGCCCATGAGAACAATAATCATTCCCCACATAAATAAGACGGCCACAATCATTTTTTTTACTGCGTTGTTCACATCTTCCATGAAATCAAATTGAAATTGTGACTCCGCAATGCCGTAACCCTTATCATCTGCCGGGTTTCCGTAAGTGTAAACAAAAATATCATAATTCAATTCTGCAAAATAACGAGCAATAGAAAAAGTAACTTTTTCTCCGGCACAATCTACATCAAAGAAACCAACACATTGGCCGTATACTCTATCTTGATTTGGGTCTTTGTTTTGACAAGCGGGGTCTGATGGATTTTCTTTACAATCTGCATAAGATATACTTGACAGTAAAACAATAATAAAAAATAATATCCACACACTCTTTTGTTTCATAATTTTTTCTCGTGACTTATTTTATTTAATCTTTTAAAATTTTCATTTATTTTTTCTATGAATTTATTTACTCTTAGTTTAAATGTTTTGATAGATGTATCTTTCCTCTCAGGATCTAAATTATAAAATCCTCTTCTTAGAGTTATCAAGTCTTTTATTATGTCTTCTTCAAGTTCATTAAGTTCACAATTTCTACGATTATTAATTTGATAATCAACGCACTTTCGATCTAAATGTTTTACTTTTTCATCTAATACTTCAATTTCCTTTACAAGTTCAATCAAATTTTCTTCTTTTTTTACCATTTATTACACCACTTTCAAAAAAGAACCCGATTCATCACAGAAGTTAGTTTTTTTTCTATAATTATTTTTTCCTCTTTTCTTTCTTCAGTATTTTCAGTACGTATCACATAGGTCAAGTTATCTTTAATTTGACAGCTAATATATCCTTTTTTTTCTTGCAGATACCAAGCTATTTGTTCAAAATATTCTCCCAAACACTCGTTAAAATAACCTTTTCCTAAAAATCCAAACATATCCCATTTTTGTTGTACTATTTTTTTACCAGATAGTTCTTCGGCAAAGTTTTTTGCTTCTTGCAAATCTTTTTCAAATTCACTACTTGAAACATTCTTTGCGAAAAACATTACTTCTTCACAATTATTTTTCATGATAAAACTAAATGGAAAAATGTTCATTGGGTTTTTGTTCAAAGGATTTGGATTTATTTTTTTAATTTCATCATCAATATCTTCACTAAATCTAACCATTTTTTGTTTCATTATTTCACCTTAATCAAATCATTTAATTAAAAAATTCCAAGTTTTCTCATCCAACTTCTTATCGCCATACATAAGAACAACTCTTAAATTACTGTGAGTTAAAGTTTCATTCAAAAGATATTTATTACTACTTTCATAAAAATTCATCTGACCGAATATTGAAGGATCATCAATAACTACTGGTTTTGTCGCATCATTCCAATATTCTAATATTTTAATATTTCCCATCTGTGCGTTTGCATCTTTATTGTAAACGATAAATTCTACTCTGTACTTAAACCATTCTCCTTTCTTAACTTCTGACGGAATTTTCATAGTCAATATTGTTCCATGAATTTTATTCGCATTACTAACTGCAATCGCAATTATAGAAATTACTAATAAAATAAAAACAATTGCACCGATAATAATAAATATTTTTTTATGATCTGTTTTTTTTGTTGTCATGATTTCAACCTCAACCCTTCATCACATAACCTAATACTTTGTTTTTGTCTCCTCTTATTCTGTCTGCATATTTCAAAAAATCATTATCGAAAGGAACGTCAGTAACATATTTAATACTAAAACCATCTTTTTCTACGTCGTAAATTAATCCTTTTTTATCATTTTTCCCTTTATGAAAATCATCAATACTAAAAATGTGATGTTCAATCTTCAAATCTTTATATTTGTGAATTAATTTGGTAAGTTCCAATTCGATAGTAGAACTTTTTTTTGAAACAATAAAACAAATATCCGTATCACTATTTTCTCTTGCTTTTCCTTTTGCAACCGAACCAAATAATATAATGTCATCAATCTCGCTTATGTTTGTAACACAATCATTAACAAAATCAGATAATTTTGATAAGAAAGGAACATCTAAATAAAAAAACAATTCCTTCTCTTTCTTAAAAAACAAAGACATTGTGACTATAACTGAATTTTCTAAATTTAATTTGTATCTTTTTCTTTTTGTGCCTTCAACTAATAAAAGATTAAAAAAAGTCATTTTTCTAAGACACTGATCAATAGAACTGTGACCTGCTTTAACTATATTATATAATTCAGGTGCAGTATAAAATTGATTTGGAGATAACGACATACATCTTAATAATCTAAATGTCGTCTTATTTCCTAAAATTGTTTCAATCATATTTTCAACTCTGTTATTATTTTAATGAATGGATTAACAAAATCTTTTCTAAATATCAAATACTTCTCTTTTAAAAATTCATCATCACTTCTATAATATGAACTTTTATTTCTTTCTGACTTAGCAGAAAAAACCATAGCGGGCAAATAAGAAGCATCTTTATTCTCAAAAATATCATATTCTTTTTTTGCCTGGTCAATTAAATATTTAATTTCATCTCTCGTTGCTTTATCTTTAATCATATCTAAAAGAGCAAAGGGCACATAATCATGAACGTGGTCTTTATTTATTTTCAAATTGTGAACTTTTGCAAAATATAAGAGTGCAGCATTAAGCATTGCATAATATCCATGAACTATTGCATTTCTCGAACTCACGTTTTCAAGCGCATCACAAGACAATAAATCATCTTTATACGCATATTCATGCCAATCTACATATTTTTGTTTACTCGTATGATCTAATGCTTCGCCATATTTGTTATTCATATTGTTATCCCTCATATAAGGTATTGTGTAGTTTCTAATATATAAATATTCCCTTTTTTAAGGGATTTATAAACCCTCTTTTAGGGGACTTAAAAACGTGGCTTTTAGCCCTTTTTCGTGGGTTTCTTGAAATCCGACGTTCCTGGCTCATCAATATGTTCCTGTTCTGCATCAATAAAATCCCTTTCTAATGTAAGCAAAGAATTGCTTACTTCTTTTTCTTTCTTGAATGGCTTTTTCTCAATTGTTTTTTCGTTTTCTTTGATGATTTCTTTTTTCGAGTTTTCTTTTTCTGTGTTAATTGCTTGACTATTTTTCTTTTGTTCACTCTTTTTTTGGATTTTCTGAAAGAAACTTTCTTTTTTATCAGTCTTGTTCTTTTCATTGACCGCTTTGTTGATTTCTTCTTTGATAACTTTATTATTTTCCTCAAAGTTTTCTTCTTTGCCACTTTCTTCTTTAATAATTTCTTTATTGTTTTTATTTTCAAACGTTTTGATTTCTTCTTTGCTATCTTTTTTATTTTTGTCTTCATCATCACACCCCTGTTTTTTAATTATTGGTTTGAAAGAATCATCTTCAATAACTTCGGTAGTGATTTTCTGATGTGCTTTTGGTTGCAAACGTTCAACTGGCGGATTATTAGAAACTATTTTTTCTTTAGAGCCAAAAAGCCCAGAGAAAATTCCTTTTTGTTTAACAGAAACAGTTTCTTGTTTTGCGTTCTGCATAGAATCAAGTTCGTCTTTTAGTTTCTTCGCATATTTTTTTAATTCATCCAGGTCTTTTATTCTTTCAATAGGGTCTTTTTGACATTTTTCTATTTCTTCCTGCATCTTTGTCATAGTAACAATATTTTTTTCTTTTAGCTTAACCCATTTCTCATCTTCTTGATTTAATCCTTCTATTTGTTCATTCAATAATTTTATTTGAGATTGTTTAAATTTAATATCCTGACTAACCATTTCTCGCTTTTCATCAATCTTATGTACTGCTAGTTTTATTTTACCTAATTCGTGATCGTCAATTTCCATTTTTATTCAACCTTCATGTACTTATCTATACTTTCTTCTTTCTTCTTCTTAAACTTCTTACCATAAATAACAATTGATACAATAACAATAATTGATACTATTGAAATAACTATAATTTGCCAATATGGTTTAACATATTCAAAGTAAGGCTTTACAATAACAACAAGCTCTTCAAATCCAGTCATTAAATTTACTGTTTCTTTTTGTTTTGGTGGCGCAGTAAGATTCAAATCACGAGCAAGATTGCGTTTATTTACTTCATCAATAAGAACTTCTTGCTCTGTCTTGCCCGAAACATTAATTGCTTTAGAATCTAATTGGAATGAAGAATAAGGAACTTCTGTACCATCAAGCGTAACACATCTAAAATCCATATTTGCGTTTGCACGATTACAAAAAGCGTTACCATAATCAATTATGTTTGGATTATTAAATTTCATAAATTCAAGATAAGGTTTATTGTCTCTCGTATCAAATCCATTATATTTCAAAATAATATCAAACGCAGAATCTCCATCAATATCAACATTTTTTGTTTGTCCTTTTAATAATTGCACAGTTACCGGATCAGAAAAAACAATTAAAACTATTTTAGAATCAGAAGCCTCACTAATTCTAATCTCGTGTTCCTGTGTCGTTAGTTTAAACGTATTAAAATCAAATCTCTTAATATCAAATTGTATAACGTCTCCCATTTCTAATTGTTTGAAAGAAGTATATTGTATCGTATCTATGATTGCGGTGTAAACTGTTTTCTTTAATGATGAATAAGAGTCGTTCAAAAGCATTGTGTGAGTAATGTTGTTTGAGTTTGAGACGTTTTCTTTAGTTATCTGAACTTCCATCAACACAGTATCAGCAAAGCTCACGCTGCACAAAACAACCATTAAAATCAAAAATAATGTTTCTCGTCTCATGTTCAATACACTTTTTTATTTTGGTTTCTTTTCATTTCTTGAATTTTCTTAATACCAACTATAATAATAAAAATCAATAAAGCAATTCCGCCTATGATTCCAAGTATGATGAAAGGTCTGTTGCTAGCTTTTTCTTTAAAATAAACATTAACTAAAATTTGCCTTTGGTCTCCGGCACGATTAACAACTCTAAGTCCTGTCTGATAAGTTAAATCATTATTCCATCCTTTCGGTAAAACAAGTTCTACTACGATTCTTCTTTTAACATTATATCCGACGTATAATTCTGTTCCTGGTTTGTATTGTTCAGGACTATAAACTCTTGCTCTATCTTCATCTTTTCCAATAACATAAGCACCGACATAAGAATCGTTATTATCTTTTGAAATAGATTCGTAATTTGGTAATGCGTTTTCGTTAAGATTATCAACATTAAAAATTAAAAATACAGAATTTCCCTGTGCTTTCGCAAAATAAGGAACTTCGTAATTTTCAAGCGATCTAAATTCTCCGAGTTTTTCTGTTTGAAATGTTAAATCCCATTGGTCTTTCGCAGATACAAAACTTATCAAAATAATAAAGACAAATAAAAATAATATTTTTCTCATTGTGAGGTCACACTCCACTCTGATGAATAATCTCCTGATGGTGTGGTTGATGGAACTTCAAGTTTAAACCATCTTTCAATATTGGTGTTGGGTGCAATTGTTCCTGAATACATTGTAAAATTCTTGCTAACAGAATAATGATATCTTGTAGAAGTAGAATCTGCATGATCTTCCGTATCCGACCAAATCATATTATCTGAACATTTGAAACTATTATTGTCACGTTCGTCCCAAAAATATTCATCACTTAAAGTAACAGTAATATTATTTATGTTGCTATTTCCGGTGTTTGAAAGAGTCATACTTTTGACTGATGTTCTATCTCCTACATAATCAACGTCGCCAAAATCAACATCAGAAACAGAATACGCTTTTAATTGAGTATAACTAAACGTTCCTGAATTAGAGTTAACTGTACCGGAAGCATCTTGTAAAAATAATTCCCAAGTATATGTTCCGTAAGAATCATAAAAATTCAAATATGGTCTGCATTGATATAAATTAGAATTTATCTGAACAATATTAGTTGATGTTCTATTAAGTCCGTTTCCTGCAATTCTACAAAAAGAATAAGACGGCAAATATTCTAAATCTGATGTGAAATTTATTGGTAAAACAGAAATACCATTTTCAACCGGTTCTAATATTGATTGAACTGTTGTTATAGTTGAAGTATAAAGCGGCTCAAAAAAATACATCACACGTCCACTTGTTGAAGAAATCAAACGTAAACTATTTTGACCGGATGAAAGTAAAGTATTAACAGTATTTGTTTTTGCAATTGATGAAAAATATCCTGTCTGCGCCCACAAATTAATACTATTTATTGATAGCGAAACATCAGAAGCATAACTAAATGAACTTTGTAATCCAACTAAATTTATTTTTTGCTTACCGATTAATCCTGATGGCTTAGTAACTATTTTTTGAACTGTTCCAGGAGAAGAAAATATAACGTCTCCGCCATATAATAAATCATAAGAAATATTAACTCCTTTCTGACTTGCAGGAAGTCCAACATAATAAGAACTTCCATCAATACTTGTAATGCAAGTACCAACACCGAGCTTATCCGCAATTAATTCATTAGCACATAAATTAACTGCACTTCCATCAATTCTTAACACCATAGGTATTAATCCTGCATCTGTAAAATCAGATTTAACAATTATTCTAGTTGAAGGTATTGATTCTCTTTCATAACTCATTTCAACATCACTATCGTAATAAATTGAATATGACCCGGAAGCTCTATCATTTTTACTAAGATACGTTCCTGCATTATTTGAATAATAAAAAACAGTATCATCATTTGAATTAGACCTTATACCACACGCATACGTTATCGGATTTGCATTCAAACAAACTTTTACTGCAATATATTTATTTGATGATGGAATTACATTGAAAGTAAAAGTATTTTCAATATCCATAATAAGATTAACATTGTTTTGTACTGTAATAGGACTTCCTGACGGAGTTTCTCCAAAAGAACTAACTTGATAAATTATTATTGAATAATTTGATGCCGTGCCTGTTGCATGAAGAACTCCATTTTCAAAATATTGGTAAGGAGTTATACCAAAAGAAATAAATTTTCTTGTTCCATCAAATATATCAGGAATATAAAATAAAGATTGCGATACTACATCATTTACATCTCCAAAATAACTTCCAACAGTCCCACCGGAAATATATTGATTTCCTGATATTGTTTCATTTGGCATTATGTTAAGATGTTGATTATAAAAATTATCGTTTGCTTGCGATACTTGAAGATTAAGATGATTTATTTTTAATGATTTTGAAGCTTGCGTAGCGTTAGAAAAATCATATCCATCAAAAGCCTTAACTCGTATAGTATATTCTCCATTAGGAATTAATGAAACATTCCAATTAAGATTGGTTGTTGATGAAAAAGAAATATTATACCACGAACTATTATAATAATACTGAACTAAGTATTGCAATGGATCATCATTAATGTCTGTTGCAGAAAATAAATCAGAGATAATTATTCTATCATTATAAGAATAAGTATTATCAAAATCGTTAAAGATTGGTTGTTCCGGTGGAAAATTTCCAATCGCAGTTGAAATATTTACACTCGAAATATTAATTCCATCATTCATCCGAACAACACAAGTATACGTCTCAAGGTTGTGGGTGTTCGTGTGGTTTAACATAAAAGAAGTGTTCGTTGTGTATCCGGACGAAATAATTGGAATTGTATAATTTACGAAGAACGTAAAATTAAAAGTAGAAATAATATCTCCATCAGCATCATAAACATTTGTTACATTACAATAAATATCATCTGATAACGAAAGATTAGTTGAAATAATCAACGTTGCAGTCGGGAAAAAATTAGAAACTGTAATATTATTACTATTATACCAATTGCCAAATCCCATTGAATCAGAAACTCTTTGACTGCACCCGATAATATTTCCTCTAAAAACAGAACTTGAATTAATGTTTAAAGTTAAATTAGTTTGACCTGAAAGTACGCTTCCATTTTTCAACCATCTTGTTTCTGTATCTTGTTGCAAATCTCCTTCGTAATCATTGTAAACACCAAGAGTGCATGATAGAATTGAATTTTTGTAAGCAGAAGTATAATTTAATAATGGTAAAGGAGATAAGTAAGGTCTTTGATTTGGCTCTGAATTAAAAAAATAAAAAACTTTCCCTGTACCTGATACATAACTAAAAGTTAAAGTATTAGAGCCAACTGCTAAATAAGTTGATGCGCTAGTTGAATTTTTCGCATATTGAAAATCTCCATTATAATTAAATAAATTATTCGCCGCAATATTAATATTAACAGTATTGAAATAAGAAGTTCCTAACGGATAAACTGCAAGTTCCATTATTCTATCTCCGGATTGAACATTAACAATTTCTGTTCCGGTAAAAGAAGTTCTTATTCTTCCCCACCCAACATCATAAATTTTATAATTATCTGCCTGAATAAAATGAGGAATTGTAAACATAGAACGATTTAGAAAATCTCTTTCAATACACGAAGGAACGCCAAGAGCTGCTGCAATATCAACATATGCACAAATAATATCAGTTCTACTCTCATTAAATATCAATAATGGCATTAAACCAGTATCAACAGAATCATCTTCATCTAAATTTACTTTAAATGAATTTGCAGAAACATTACTACTTGCATCTAATCTTATTTGATTGTGCCAAATTCCCCTCGTTAAATCAGAAAATGTTTTTGTTATTGGACTTGTAGTAACGTTAAAAAGTTTAGTTACGTTTGGATTATAGCAAACACTATTACTATCACAAACAAAAAAACTCGCATTTAAATTTAATCCTTCAGATGCAGTAGTATAATATGCGCACTCTTGAAATTTATTTGAACTCATAGTAGAGTTGCACCAAGAATCATCAAGACAAGACACGCCATTAAATAATGGAGACTTACACACGTATGTTTTGTAAGATAACCCGGAATTGTTTGTTATGTTAATACTAAAAATTAAAGGATCATATCGTGGAACTGGGTTTGCAGATAAATTAACAGAAATATTTATTAAATTAAAATTTGGAATTTTAAAAGAATCTACTGTTGTATTTGTATCCACATTATTTTTATCAACAAACCTCACATACGTTTGAACTGTTTGACCAATATAATAACCATCTAACATCGAAATATTCGTATAACAATATCCTGTTTGATTATCATAATAAGATAATTTTTCAGAATAAGAGCCACCACCATTTAGTTTATGATAAATGGTACAGTTTGAAATAAAATCATAACCTAATATAGTATTTACTCTCGAAGAAACATTAACTATTGTATTTGTTGTGTTCGTATAATTTTGTTGTGTGGAAATGGTCGGTAAAATGTTTGAAATACCGCCATTATAACTTTGATAATATGAAAAAATATTTTTATCAGTATAACCGCACGGTGCATAAGACGGATGACACGAACCCATCCCATAACCCGATACGGAATAAGATCCCTTTGTAAGTATCAATCCGTTAAGCCAAACAGAAGCATAATCTTGAGAAGCAGTATAATATGCTTCCATAGTCATACTATTAACATTACTGATATTATTATTAGACGGTATCGTATATCTAGTATCATAATTAGCAGTTGTTGAAAAAATTGTTCCGACACTATGATAAGCATCTAAAACACCCGTTACACCCGAAATTTGTCCATACCACCAATTCGATTGATTATAATTATCATCAACATTATCAAAAGAAATTTCTAAATGATAACCCGTAGATCTAGTATAAGACCCCGTACCACCCGATACTGATGCAAACAAAGGATATTTTCCAACATCTGCAACATATGTAGTCCCGATTGCAGTCATATTTGTTACGCTTTGAATCAAAGGAGAACCATCATCATAAAATAATTCATTATAAACTTTTGAACGTCGAAGTTCAATATTTCCACTTTTACCAAATACAAATAACAAACCATTTTCATAAGTATAATTTATGTATGTTGTTTCAAAAAAAGAAGGGTTAGAAACGTTATCCGCTTTAATCACAACATAAAATCCGTTTGTTAAAGAATTATTAGGTACTGCATAGATGAAACTACTCAATAGAACTAACAAACTAAAAACTATCCACACGCCTCTTTTTTGTAAAAACATTAACCCACACCTATATATGATAATATTATATTTATAAATTGTTCCATTAACTAACCACCGAGTCAAGCACAACCAAATTTATAGGAATTAATTTTTTATTAGTAATGTCGAGTATGAAATCAATTCCTTTAAGTGAACCACAAGCTCGCACTATGCAAAAATCCCCATGTAGTGTTGCAGGTTTGCCTTTATACGAAATAAAAATTTTGTGATATAAAATGGTTTCATCAAATTTCATTCCCTCAACACCAATCATAACAGTATCTAAAGGAAAATCTTTTTTTCTTGTTGAATCAACAACAACAGGGATTCCTTTTAATTTATTTTCTTTCAAGAAAATTTGAAAATGTCCTGGAACAGATGTATTTTTATCTAACCAAATAATTTTATGAAAAATAGTGTTTTCATCTATTCTCATAATCCATCACCTGAAAAAAATCAAACTCTTTCTCTTTTAATTCATATATTTTTTTATTTAACAAAAAAGATAAACCACCCTCATATACAGAAACAACCATCAAAGGTTTTGATTTTAAAGAAATTCCATTAACAATAACCTGACGATCTGTTATTATTCTTTTCCCGATTAAAGATTTGTCTGACTTCATTGAGAAACCTTATTTTTTTTGTTATTATTATCTGATTGAAAATCATCATTAATTTTTAAAAAATAAGATAACCTAGTACGTCCATATTGCGTAAGACGAAGAATGCCTGCAATACCACCCTGATTTCCCTCTTTAATTTTTAATTCCTTTTGAACATAACCCAATTTGATTAATTGAGAAACAATAATATCTCGAGAACGTCTTGTCATTTTTCCTTGTCTTTCGACAAAAAAAGATTGTTCGACTTCATTTTTACTTAATAGTGTTTCTATAATAAAAAAAGCAATTGGAGATGTTAATAACGTCAACACCTTCGTCTTTTCAAAACTCTTTCGTCCCATATTCATAATTTTGTACCTCTTATAATATAAATTCAGTGCATTTGTTACATATATAGTGTATATATGTAATAAACACTATATACTTAATATATCCACTGTATTTAAATATGTTACGTTTGTTACATATATATGTAATAATACATATAAAACATATATTACTTTTTAACACCACAAACGACATAAAAGAGTATGGATAAAATCGCAATACTAGACTACAAAAATGACGAGGAACTAAGAAGTTTCGTCAATAAATATAGTGTTTTGTCGATTGAACACATTAGAATTATTAATTTTTGTAAAGATAGAAAAAGTCTTGATGAAGTACAAAAATTAATTAAAAGAAGTTATACTCAAACTCATAGAATAATAACTAGACTTGTTGATCACGGATTAATAAAAAGAATAAAAGATGAACACGATAACAAAACAACATACATATTATCTAATAAACTAATAACAAATCAATTACCTTTTACAGATAATCCAATAAAGGAATAATAATTTCTGTTGTTACCACAGAAAAATTTATAATACAAATTATCATTATTAAGGATACGTGAACTTATGAACAATAAAAAATTAACTCCTACTGAACAATTGGTTTATAATACTTACAAAAAAAATGAATCTAAAATAAAGTATAAATATGATTTGATTGAGATACTAGCAAAAAAACACAAGAAAAAAATGAGTGAACAAACACTTAATGTTTATTTAACAAGAATTAAAAACAAAGGAATAAAAGAATTTAATTTTTCTTTTGACTATAGTAATGATTAATATCCTTTCGCTTTAATTATTTCTTTTAATTTTTCAATATTTTCTTCTTCTAATTTTAAATGAACTTCAAGAACATTACTTCTTTTTTCTCTTCTCTGAATTAAATATAATAAATCAAGCTTTTCTAATTCATTTAAATATTGAAAAAAATATGACTTCGCTACATCATACCCTTCTAATTTATATCTTGGATATAATTTATTACTTCTACAAATTCTCTCGGGATCAGAACTAGAAATATCGTGTATTAATAATAATAATATTAACTTATTATCAGTAAGACTTTTAATAATGTCATTCTTTATTTTAATTCTTTCTAACATCATACAACTTTCAAGCTCATCCTTACTAATTTTAGAAAAATCTTTTTTTCGAAAAATTTCTTCACATGTTTTAATACCAACCCTAACATCAGAATTATGAAGTTTAGTATTTATTCCTGCAATATAATTTACAACAGATTTATCATAATTGTGTAATCCGTGTTCACATCTTTTTAATAAAATATCTATAATCTCAGTCGCATTATAAGCATCAAAAACAATAAGTTGATATTGTAAACTACTTTTTACATCATTAGTCAAAATATTATCATAAAAATATTGTTTATTTGTTATCATAATAAGTAAAACATCAGAAAATTCTTCATCTCTAGTAATATTATAAAAAATAGTATCATCTTTTAATAAATCAACTTCATCAAGTACAATTATTTTTATTTCTTTATCTTTTTTTTCTATTTTTGGATTAGAAATTCTTTTTTGAGATTTTCCAAGACACAATTGAAATTTTTGAAACATAATATCAGCAGGTAATTTTTTTTGTTCTCCTATTATTTTTTTCATAACTTGGTATGATGTGTTATAATTTCTACAATTAATAAAATGAACTTTAAAATTATATACTGTATGTGCATCATCAAGAATATATTTTAATAATTTAGTTTTTCCAGTTCCAACACCACCATATATAAGTAAATGTTGTCTTTTTCCAATTTCAAAAAATTCTAGAAGTTTACTTTGAATATTTTCTACTTCTTTTCTTTTAACAAAAAATTCTTTTTTAATATCTTTATCAATATTAAAAACATAATCATCTTTTATATTATTACTATTATGAAATCTTTCTTTTAATAATTCAATATCACTCAAAAATCACACCTCATATTATTCTCACGTTCACTCTGATACGTTTAATATGTTTAGTATATTTATAAACTTTGTGTGTGTGCTTGTAAAGTGAACGTGAATTTTATTTTATCTTTTTATAGTTCTATTCTTTTTTATTTTTATTTTTATTTATAAATAACTCATTTCACTATTTCATAATGGTTATATTTATTTATAAAGCTTTATTATATATATATATATATATATATATAACTTTAATCAATAATAATAATAAACAAAAATAATTAACTCCTTCTTTAAAAAAACTAGAAAGTTCACGTTCACTTTACAGACACATACAAAAATCAATTAAAATAATAAATTTATTTAATTAATATATTTATTAGTATATTTTTTTATCGTCTATAATTAATTTTTGTTTTTCATTTTATATCATATATCTTTTTTTTATCGAGAGTAGTAGAAATTTCACGTTCACTCCACGAGAAATTCAAAAAAATAGATAATACATAGAATAAACAGAACAGAAACTTCACGTTCACTCTACTACAAATTTCAAAATAAAAAAATAGAAATTCGATTTTCACTTTATATCATATATCTTTTTTTTATCGAGAGTAGTAGAAATTTCACGTTCGGTACAACCTTTTGAATTTTGATACGTCTAAAACAGATTTTTTAGTTTATACAGTCTATAACTACAATATAATGTACTTTAGACTATTTCTTTAGAAATTTCACGTTCACTCCACGAGAAGTTTAATGTTTTTATTACTTAATGAGGAAAAAATGATTATTTAAAGAAAGAAAATAATAATATTTTTACTTGTACAGACTAAGTAGGAGGACGACAGTGCCACTACTCGAAGTTTGAAAACAAAAAAAGGATGAAGAACAAGGGGACTCACGTTCCCTTGTTATTTTTTAATTCTTTGCTTATATGTTTTAAGAAATTTGATTTTCACTCTACACACATAATTGTTTGTTTTTCACTTTATATTTTACTTCTAAATAAAAGTGACATTAAAAGAAAAAAAGGTTTCCCCTGCACCCTTTCCAAAAAAAGAAAAAGTTTCCGTGCGAGCTGCACGGCGCAATAATGGATTATAATTATCGGTCAAGAAAAGTTCCCAATTCAAACTTATCTTTTTCATCAATATAAAAAAATAATTTTTGACCTGTTTTTTTGGTTTTAACTTTGACATCTGCTTTGACTAAATCTTGCATATATATTTTTATGGTTTTCTCTTTTAATCCAGTAATTAAAGAAAGATCAATAGCACTCATTGGATTCGGATTATTAAGAAGAGTCTCTAAAATTTTACTGATTCCTTCTCTGTTAAGAATTTCTGTCACATCAATAAGGGATTTATTTTTTTGAAGTAACTCTTGTTTAAAACTATTAAAATTAATAATATCTTGTTTTTGTAAAATGGGTTTTTCTTCAATTTTTTTAATATCGGTGATTCTTTCGTTTTTTAAAGTTTCCTTTACAACTAAACTAAGTTTTTCAATTAATTTTTCATCATTAGAATCAATTTGTTCTTTCAATTCTTCTTGCATAGTAATATATCTACTTAAATTTGAATATACAGAATCTATTTCTTTTTTTAATTTTAAATTCTCTGAATGTATATGTTCTATATATGGTGTTAATTTACTAATATGTATTTTTAAATTATAATTTTCTTCTTTTACAGAAACCATTTCTTTTCTTAAATCTAACATGTCAGACTTCACTTTATTAAAAGAAGTCATAGTTTTAATATCTAATTCTTTGTTATCTAACATCATATTGCATCAGCTAATGATTCTTTATATTTTCTTAAAAATTCAGAATTCTTTTTTAATTCTGAAACCATAAATCTGAATAAGTGACTCTTATTAGCATTAACGTATCCTTCTTTTTTTAACTTTACTATTATGTCTTTTGCATCTTTATTAACGCTTGTATAGGTTGTTAATGTTATTTTTGTCAATTTATTTATTGATTGATCTACTTTATCAATATGAACAGGAGAGTTTACTTTTTTTTCCTCTTTATGTTCTTCTTTTTTTATGGATGCAGGATTTCTATTACCAACACCCAATTTTGCCAACGCATCAGTCATTTCTGCCATTTAATATCATCTCCGCAACATTTTTAATATCTGTTTTACCAGGATTATAAAATTTCTTTGATTCTACAACTGTTTTATGATATTTTCCTGAAAATTCAATATCTTGTGTATTTCTAATAAGAGGAGTAATCTTTACATGTTTTCTTTGAGTATCAGAAAGAATTTCATTATACCATTTGTAAAGATCAGTTAAAGTATCTTTATGTTGTGTAGTAGACCTTATTTTGTTTGGAACTATCCAATATATCATATTTTTATAAAGTTCGATATTAAGAGAATTCATTAAAGTGATTCCTCCATTTATATCTTGGGAAGATAAACTTGTCGGAATAATTATTTCATGAGCATATCTTGCGACATTATTTTTTACAAATTTAGTTGCAGCCGGACAATCTATTAATATTATATCGAGAAAATCTAATTTTTCAAGGATCTTTAATTTTTCTGATAAATGAGTATCTGTATTCAGTAAAGCAAGAAAACCCTCATAACTATCCATTCTACTATCAGGCATGATGTGGAATAGATTTTTTCTTGTTGTATCCATTGCATTTGCCAAAACGATTTCTGGTAGTTCATTTGACAGTAACAAATCATATATTGTTTTTTCTTTATTTGAAGTACATTCAAACCATTGTAAACTATCTCCTTGCTTGTCTAAATCAATTAAACAAACATTAAGTCCTTTCATTGCCCACGCAGAAGCTAAGCCAGTTATTATTACACTTTTTCCAGTTCCGCCTTTATTCGTTAAAGCGGCAATTATTCTTGGATGTTTTGTTTCTTTTGATTTCATAATTTTATTGTATGTATTATTGTATTTATATAACTATTGCTTTTTATATGTATAATTGTATTGATAATTATCTGTATTTATTATTCATAAAGGTGCAATTGCATGCAATTGCCACAATTGCTGCAATTATTCATTATTTCTAGTTTATAGACGTTTTAGAACTTAGGTACAATTGCCTGCAATTGCCACAATTGTAGCAATTCTTGAATATTATACACTTATAGACGTTTTAGAACTTAGGTACAATTGCCTGCAATTGCCACAATTGTACCTAATATATTTACATTTGTATTTACTTTTATATGTATATGTTTATTTTAGATATGTATAATTATATGTATAATTATATTTACAAAGTTATGTATTATTATATTTATTTGATTATTAGTTTCAGTACCCTTTTTTCATTTTCTAAACTACTTTATCGGCTCAAATACAACAAAATTAAGAAACTGAAAAAATCCTAGTTTAACATAAATGTGCAGTTATGTTAAGTATTTTTTAGAAGTTATCGTCTAAGCAGAAAAAAAAGCGTTAAATTTATTAACTTGAAAAAATATACCCCCTCTTATGTATGGACTAATAAACAAATCGCCAAATTGCCCATACTTTAAGATTTTTTAACTTACAAAGAAAAAGGTGTTTTTTAATATGGATGAAAAATATTCACAATCAAACGAAAAGATATCAGAACTGTCTCTTAATCCTGAACAACTACAAATCTTAATGAATACTGCGAAAAACCTTCGTGATAGTGTGATTGTGCAGCTCTTAATCTGTGGTGCAAGACCATCAGAAGTAATCAATGCAGAAATAAAAAACATACAAATTACTAATAAAATTCCCGAGTTGCAACTGGATAAAAGAAAGAACACAAGAGGGGAAGATCATCCACTTAAAACAAAACTTCCTGAATCAATAATCATACCTGCTCAATGTTACAATGATATTTTAAAAATAATTGGAGATAGAAAAACAGGATATATAATTCTTAGTAGAGAAAGCAAAGAAAAACCAATGACTAGAGAAAATTTATTTTTATTAATTCGTAATCTTGCAAAAAGAGCAGGCATAGAATCTCCAAATTCATCAGTTGTGAAAGGTAAAACCGTAAACCCATATATGATCCGTCATTCAGGAATGAAAATTGCAAAGGTTGAGGAGATTGAAGAAAAAGTAAGTAAAAATTATGGTCATAGTAGTGTTGATGTTTCTCGTAAAAATTATGCGTTACCGAATCGTTTTGATAGATACAAAGCAATCAGTCATATTTTTTCAGTCATAAAAAATAAATCTGACGAAAAAGAAAATTTTGAAAAAGAGGTATTAGATATTGTTGGAAGAAATAAAATTATTCCTGAGACTGAACCCACATCACAACCCGATATAGAAAATTTGGTAAATAAGTTAGTTGAAGAAAAAATGCACATAATATTATCAAATCAAAACGAACTTAGAAAGAAACACGAACTTCTAAAAGAGCAGGTGAAAAATGCCAAAATTACCCGAAGTTTTTAGAGTCCGGACAAGACTAAAAAAAGTATTGCGAAAAGATATTTTAGTTAGAATAGATGAACTGAAAAAAGCAGTTTATTCGGAATCTTATATTGCTCATATGCCGAAGAAGAACAAAATTAAAACAAAATTTCAATTAAAAGAAGAAATTGGTTTTGAAATAGCGAACGATTTATACATGCAATTAATGTCAGACACCGAGAAATTCGATAAAGATTTAATTGCGTTCATTAATGCTTGGTTATTTAAATTAGAAAAAGTTATAGTGAAAAATATTGATGATTATAAAAAACACAGAAGTATTGTTGTAGAAATTCTTAAACAATGGTATTTTAATCAAAAATACGGTCACGCAATATGTCAAGCAAGATGGAGTGAATATAATCACGGAAAAAGAAAACAAATGTATAAAGATTTAGGAAAAATAGTTCAAAAATATCAAAAGGACAATAAACTATTTGCTTTTTTTGTGTTAGAAAAAATAGAACCTCAATTTAATCCTAGCGACATATTAGGTAATCATCAGAAAATGAAAGACATATCAAATCATTATAAAGATTTGTCTTTGAAAGAATTATTGACATTATATGTAGATTATTTAAAAGACACATTTTGTATTGATGAAATCGATAAATATTATTATGAATTAAATAATGAAACAGAAAAATTTTATTTGAATATTTTATTTGTAAATTTAATTTTAGATTTAGAAAATAAGAATATTGACGATAAGGCGATTAACTCTCATTTAAACAGAATAGGAATATCTTACGAAACAAATAGAGAGCTGTACTTCGCACTTTTCAACAAACTAAAACCGCAATCTATTGTGAATCAAGTTGAGAATATGAATTTTGACGATTTCAAAAAAGATATAGGATATTAATAAAATCTGAAAATGAAATATCCATTTGCAATGAGAATTAAATTAGTGATTATTGTATAAAACCAGGGGAAGTTATAGTCACTTCTATTACTAAACCAAATATATACCATCAAAACCCATTCTACAATTATTAAATGTATATAATTATAAAACAATTCAAAGAGATAATTAACTATCCAAACCAAACCTGCTGCAATCAAAAGAGCAACTACCAGTTCTAATAAAAACCACAGAAAAGCATTTTCCTTATGAGTAAATTTACCAAATACGAGATTATAACCTTCTCCACCTTTGTAAAAAATACCAGGAATCATTGCAGCAACAGTCAAACCAAAAAACCACGACCCAATACTAATTATTTGAGATGTAGAAGAAACAAATTCCTGTTTAAATATGATTTGAACAAACGTAAAAATAGAAGTAGCAACCAAAATACAAAGCTCAACAATCCAATATGTTTTATAATTATCTCTTGACATATATTAAAGACTATTTTTTTGATTTAAAAAATTATTGATTCGTCGTCAGTGGATTCGTATCAAAGTAGGGACTATATTGAGACATCATTCTCGACATATACGGAATAGATAGATTTGTTAATTCCTCTTTTTGTATATTGTGTGTTCTTTTTCGTCAATAAACTTCTATATTTTCGCAGTATAGATTGAATTTTCAAAACTTAAAATTGACAATACAACGAAGTTCTACTCTCTATATAGTAATTTTAGGGAGGATTTTAATGACAATAGATATACAAACAAATAGCGAGAGCCATATTGAAAAAAAAGAGTGTTCAATATGTGGAAATTTAGAAAACACAAACAACATAAAAGAAATAGACACAAAATTTTATTGTAGCGAGTGTTACGACAAAATTTTTATTGAGTGTTCTGATTGTGGGGAAATGTGCGAGAAAGCAAACGCCCACTTTTTAGAAAATGACGTAATATGTGAAAATTGTTTTGACGATAATTATAGAACTTGTAATGATTGTAATGAAATAATACATCTTGATGACACGCATTACGGCAATAATGATTATCCTTATTGCGAACATTGTTATTTTGAGAACGGACATGATGATAATAATGATGACGATATTTGTTACATAAGTAATTCTTTTAAAAAACTTAAATCAAAAACATTCAAAGAAAATAAATATAGACGTCTTATGGGTGTAGAATTGGAAACGTCAGTAAATGATTTTGATAATCAATTTAACAAAGAAACATTATCTGAAAATTGGTCTATTGTGAGTGATGGGAGTATTGACAATTCCGCAGAATTTGTATCGTGTGCTATGGGTGGGGACACATTTAATAACGAAATATTTAATTTATGTAAAAAAATAAAAGACTATGGTTATTCTGTTAATTCTTCGTGTGGGTTTCATTTACACATTAACGCAAAAAAAAGTGATGTCGCTTTTCTAAAAAACATTTTATTGATTTATTCAAAATACGAAAAATATCTTTTTTATATGTTACCGAAAAGCAGAACAGATAACCATTATTGTAAACAAATAGATATATCCGAACATTCTATTTTATCAATTAGTAACCTAAAAGAATTAAAATCAACATATTACAATACACAAAATCAAAACGTAATAAAATCAATAATAAAAACTAAATATGATGATAAACGTTACTATGGATTAAATTTACATTCTTTTTTTTATCGTGGCACAATAGAAATAAGATACCATTCGGGAACATTAAATACCAAAAAAATAATAAATTGGTCACAAATTCATTTAAGACTTTTTGATATTGCGAAGAAAAAAAACAGTTTTGAAATATTAGAAATGAAAGACACACTTAATTCTTTTTTAGATTTATTCTCAACAGATATTCAGAAATATATCATAAAAAGAATTAATGAATTTAATCAAGAAAAATTAATGCCTGAAATATTGAGTGTGATTTAAATGTGTGAAATACAATTTATCAAACGATTAGATAATAAGTTTTTGGATAGTGAGGATATTTTCTTTTTTGAAGTGATGATGATAAAAGGTAGTTTTTGGAATAAAGACGCATGGGGACTATTTAATAATTCAATACTTACAAAAAAAGAAGGTAGTTTTAAATCAATAGGTCTATTAAATTATGAATTATTAAAAAATAATTTTGTGGTCGGACATAACCGATTAGCGACAAATGGAAACGCAAACAAAAACGAAAATAACCACCCCTTTGAGAGTAAAAATTTTATTTTAGTACATAATGGTATAATTTCAAACTATGCGGAATTAACACTTAACGAAAATTTATACTTTAAGGGGGAAACTGACAGTTTAGTTATTTTACATTTAATAGAAAAATATTATCAAAAAACAAACGACATTTCAAAGGCAATAAAGAAAACGACTAAAAAATTAATTGGTAGTTATTCGGTTTTTGTTTTAGATAAAAACACAAACACCCTTTATTATTTCAAATCAGAAAATGCAAAATTTAGTTTTTGCTATATTGAAACAGAAACAAAAAAAATATTATTGGGTTCTACAAATGTAACTAATTTTAATAATTTGTATTGTGATAGAGAACAGATTTTTTATATTCCGAAGTATAAAAAACACGCCACCATGAACGCAAAAAGTAAAGTTATCTATCAGATAACATCAGAAATAAAAGAGATAGGCAAATTTAAAGAGTGCGAGATAACCAAAGAAATAACCTCAACAATTGAATATACTAATTGTTTAATTGAAGAATTTTTTAATAATTATTTTAATGGCGAAATGTTTTATAGAAAAATAGGGAATAAAATATATCTTGACGATATGTGCGACCTAACACCAATAGAGCATATAATTGAGCCACATTTTGATACTATGGGAACGTATATTTTAGAACAGGATATTTTATTTTTATACTCTTAATTTTTTCTTTTTTCTTTTATTGTTTCGCAGTATAGATAAAAAATATTGTTGGTAAAATTGAAGTTATAAAAATGGGTATTTATAGATGGTGACACTATGATTAAAGACAAATTAAAAGGTATTGAAAAAACACAATTTCAAGAAACAAAAATATATGCAGAAATACATTATCTTCCAAAAGATAAACAAACAAAAATAGAAAATTCTGATGGTGTTAAGATATTATCAATTAAACAAAAAGCCGAATTTGGATTTGAGGATGAAAAGAAATTGATTAATATTGAAATTGGTTTTGGTTGCATAAAGATACAAAAAGACGTTTTTGAAGAACAAATAAGACGACTTCATAACCGAAGAACAATACTTGCAAGAGTTGGTATCAAATGAAACTTTTTATTTGTCTTGATGCGACCTTAAGAGATAACAATATTGATTTTAATTTTTTATCTTCAAAAGAGGAAAAACAAATACTAAAAAATTTTGAGGACATTGATAGTTATCTTATGAATAATAGTTGGGAAACTTGGATGGAAGTTCCAATAACAAAACGCAACTGCAACAAACTATCAGAACTAATAACCAAAATGCAAAACCAATTAAAGAAAACAAAAAGATAACTAATTACCATTTCGCAGTATGCGACTTAATTTTGTTTCTGTAAAATCTATCTTTATGCTAACCCCATTTAACTATATGAACAAAGGTGATCTAAAAATGAGTGATAACGAACTATTAACAGACAAAGACGTAATATACAAATATACTTGCGACCAAGCAATAGAAGACGGCGTTCTGACTGATATAACAGGACTAAATCCAAAATGGAAAGATGGACTTTTTAATTTTGTGACAAACAATCTCTTATCAAAAGGATATATCAACGAGGGAGAAAAACAAATTTTAAACGTGCCTGCAATTACAGATTTATTACAGCAATCAATTCTTATTGTTAAGAAAGAAAGCGAGAATTTCAAAAAACAAGATTGGTTTTATTCCGGAAAAATAGAATTGCCAAATGGTACTAAACAAAAAATATTCATTCAACAAAATGAAACAGGAAAATATACGATTATGTTGCCTGAGGATTACTAAATTATTTTCGTGCCTTTTTTCCTTTTGGGTGCAATTGCACCCATTTTTATTTTTAAAATTTCGCAGTACAGACGTTATTTTTGAGTGGTTAAAATCTAAGTATATTAGAAATCAACATTATAATATCGAAGCAGAGGTGCAAAATATGAACATTAGATCAATAACAATAAGAGACAACAAAATAGTGTCAGAGCTTGTAATAGAGCAACTGTCGCTTTTAGTCGGAAATACGATATTTCAATACAGGAAACACTTATTATTTTTTCCTCTAAGTCAAAGAGAAGGTTTATAACTATAAATTACTTTAAAAATAATGAGTGGAATCTGATGAAAACAAGAAAAATAAATAATATCAAGACACTAAAAAAGAAAACATCAAAATCAAAAATAAGAACTTGCAGAATTTGCGGTTGCACTGATGAAGATTCTTTAAAGTGTACTAAAAAAACAGGTCTCCCATGTAATTGGTTTGATAAAGATTTGTGTTCGACATGTGCTTGTGTTGATCCAAAGATTATGATGAAAAGTATTTTCCTTTTTGAACAATATTGTAGAACTGCAATTTGTGCGTATGATACAGGTAAAGATTTTTCAAAATATTTCATCATGGAAGGAAACTTTCACATAACAAATATATCGGATTTTCAATTATTAAAAGAATTTTGTAATTTTTTAAAGTATAACAAATTTGATGAGAAAAAATTTCGTAAAATGTTAGATGAAAATTAAAGAATTTAATAAAGAGGCATGGAATGTATATAATTCGAGATTACACTAAAAATTATCGAAAGCATAAAGGAAACAAATATTATTTTTTTAGACTTGAAACTCATATTCCAGGAAAGAAAGGTAATAAATTTGTGCGCCATTTAGGAATGGTTAGTTCCGGCATAGATTCGTTGCCTTCATTAAACCATTATACAAAGGTCGATACTCTTTATTCAAAGATTAAAGACACAGAATCTCTTAAATCACATTCAGAAGATTTCAAATTAAAAAAAGAGGAAACACTCGTAAATGAACTTAACGCCGCATTAAATCAAAAAACTATGCAAAAGTTCCTTAATTACGATTATTTAAAAAACAAAAAAGAGTTCCTAAATGATTTGAAAGACGAAAAATTATCAAAAAGCACACTAAATCAAATAAAAAACTTTTTTGATGAACATCACGAAAAACAAAAACATTTTAATTCAGTAATCAGGTCATTGTCGAAAAAACAAAGGTCATTATCTGTATTAAAGCAGCAAATAAAAAAATACGAGGGAATGAAAAACCAACTTACAGGACTTCACAAAACCAAAACAATGCAGCACGTTTTGAAAGAATTTCCTACAACATTTATTCGTGCATTAAATTTCAAATATCCCAATAGTCCGGTATTGTATGGAACATTTAACGAAGATGATAAAAACGAATATTTTTCACTTAAGAAAAATAAAATGGGATGGTACTTACCTCATTTTAACCCAAATGATGATACATTATATTTTCCGCCTTATGACATTCATGAATTAAAATCTATTAAAAATTGGACACATTTTCATGATAAAAAGTTTAAGGAAGAAGTTAAAAAAAGAACAATATTAACAATTGCAGCAGAAGGATTTTCAAGAGTACTGGATAAAAATAATCAAAAATTATATTCCAAAAAGTTCCTGAACGGAACATCAAAGAAATTTATTAATCATCATTTTGCAAAAGATTTAATATCACACATGAACGGAGAGCAACACAACATTTTAAAAACATTACAAAGAAGATATCAACTTGTGAAAGGACGAGAAAAACAATCGTTAAATCACAAAATACGTTTACAAAAACATAAAATATTATTTTTCAACAAACTATACAGTTATGATCAATCATGGGATGAAAAAGTACATAAAGAAAGGGCTAATTGGGCATATGATTACAGAATAAAACAAGAAAGAAAACAAACACTTCCAAAGAAACAAAGATTAGGAGAAGTTAACAAAGTAAAATTACACGGAAATATGAAACTAACAATTAATGAAGATATAAAAAAATTATTATCAAAAAATAATTTGACTGTGAATAAAGAGTTTGATAATTATATAAAAACTCACAAAGAACAAAATACTTTGAAAAAAACAAAAGGTGTTATTTATGACAATTGAAACATTCAAAAAACAAATTCAAGATGCTAAAAAATTAAGAAACGTTGAAAAATTATACGGCGCACTTATAAAAATAAGAAAAGTTATGCCTGATCATGAGTGGCAAAAACAATTTAATCCAAGCTCAAAAACTTGTTATGATATGAAGAAGAAAAAACAAACATGGTCAGACCCCATTACAGATGAAAAAGAGATCACATTTAGAAGAACCGGAATTTATCACGATTCGGATTCAATACTTGATGGATTGAAATTAGTTGTAATTGAAGAATACCTGGATAAAAACGATAAAACTGTTGAGGATGCAAACAAAGCAAAAGTAATTAATTGGTCTGTTGCACTTGATAATGACTTAGAATATGCTCTATTTGATAGGGCAATTTATGTTGTTGAAAAATAAACAAAAGTGATGTGAAATGGTAGAAGGAACTTTTAATGATGTGTGGAAAAGAAATTTTGAAGAATATGAAAAAGAGAACGATAACGATATAACTTATAATATTGCTTGGAAAGATTTAAGAGAGTTTAAACAACTCCACGATAAAGACATTACAGGAAAAAATGAAGAACTTGAAAATCTAAAAGACAAAATTATTTTTTTAGAAAAAGAATTAGATATGGATTGTGATGAAAGAGTAAAGAAACAACTTCAAGAAAAAGACACACAAATTCAACATCTAAAAGAAGATTATTGTGTAAAAAACGACGAATGTGATTCATTAAGATTTAATCTAAATATTTACAAGCAAAAGATAAGGAGTGTAATTGAAAAAGCCAAACAAAAACACGCAGATAAAAGTGATATGTTAAATGAAATACACTGCGGTGCAGAATGTTTTTCTGATTTGTGTTGTTTTAAAAATACTATGAAATTCATTGAGAAGGAGTTGAATCAATGAACAAATCTTTTATGTGTGGAATTTTATTTTTAACATTAATTATATTTTCAAGTTTATCTTTTGCAGATTGTTCTGATTGTGGAAAAAATTGGTGGAAATTAGATTTTTGTTCAAAAGAAAAATGTGACCAATTAACTACTGATGGTCTTCCCTGTGTGTTTAAACAAGATTATTTTTCTAGTAAATGTTATCCTTTTGAAATTGCAGTTGAAAAAGGATTAATAGAAGAAGATGGAAGTACTATCATAGAGTCCGCAAATTTAAATACGTCTGTTCATTTTAGTGATAAAAAAATAATTTATATTGAAACAAAAAACAATCAAACAAATTCTCCTATAAGGATAGATAAGATTAATAATTTAACAAACGGCCTTTCTATATTTTCAAATGGGTTGTTTAAATCTTTTTTAATAATAGGGACAGCGATAAATTTACTTTTCATTGCAATAATGGCAATGCTTGCATACTATAAGCCTGCAATCCGTTCTAAAATTAAAACTGCAATCATCATATTAGCAATAATGATTGTATTTCTTTGGACATTTCCTACTATCTTAGACATAGTAACTTCCGCAGTATGATTTATTATTGTATTTCTTTGAGTTCGTGTGTGAGTTGTTGTAATTCCTCTAAAAACTTTTTATGTTTTTTAAATGAATCAACATCATATACCCCATTTAATAATTCGTCAAATTCGGGTACGATTTGATATATAATTGTGTTAATATCTTGTAGAGATTTAATTTGTTCCAATAACATAAGTTCATATTTTCTTTTACAATTTTTCCATTCATCAATTAAAAATAATTCATCTTTACTTAAACAGTCTAATAGTTCTTTTCTAGGACAAGTTTTATAATTATTAAGTTTTTCATATATATGCCTTTGTTTCTTCAAAGCAATTAATGTTGCATTTATTTGAGCCACAGTTTTAAAATTATAATGTTTATTTAGTAAAACCCATACTCTAAAATCTTGAAAATATCTTAAGATTTGTTTTTTCTCTAGTTTATTTATTTTATGATCTTCTGAAAACTTTTTCAAATCATAAAGGAACACGCTTATACTAAACGCCTCATATTTATCTAATATATATTTGAGTTTTTCAATGTCTGCCTTGATTGTTTTAATCCTATTACAAATGTATGAATAAGAGAATGATGTTGTTTGTTCTTTATTTTGTAATTCTTTTGCATCTAAAACATTAACATAACACAAAATTTTAGTCTTTGTTTCCTTTCCATTTCTGATTGAATATGCAATTCTAAAATAGTTTTTACCCTTTAATTTGAAAGATTGTAAGTGGAACATAAGAGTTATGTACCACACAACTTAAAATAGTTTTCTGTTTTAGCCTCCCACAACTATATTTAGAAATATTATCTCTATATACTTTGATTGTTTATTTAGGTTAATGTATGATTATAATCTCATTATTAACCCATAACATCAATTCAACAACAATTTATCACCATATCTATATGTATATCACTATGTGATGATTTATTTTATTTAAAATGTGGTTCAAAATCATATTATGAGCTAATTATTAGACTGTGTATTGTAAAATAGTTAAATATTATGTTTGATTTAATTAAAACAGACAATTATATGTATTTTTGCTGTTTAGGTGTTGATTTATAGTGTTTTTTTATCAAAAAACAATATATAAACCAACTTTACTTCTAATCTGCAAGCGAAAAACTAACTCAAAATTTAATTATGATAGCACAATATGAGTAAGTACTGTATAGCTTAAAGAATTGATTAGATTTTACTAAAAAACAATCAAAATAAAGTCTGATGTTGTGTGTCTTATGTCCAGTCTTTAAGGCAATCATCTTCTAAAGGCAAACCAGCTTCGATGTACCATCTTAAAAGAATCTTTCTATTCTCATTTTCGTCTTTTTTATTATCATGCCTGTAACGTATGATCCTTTCAAGTGTGTAGTCACACAAAAAACCCTCATTGATTTCCAAGACAATCCTTTTAGTTGAGTTCCTGGATAAGTGAGGATATGATTTTTGCGATCTAAAAACAGACAATGTTTCCAAATCAACATATATATTATCTGACGACTTACTTAATATTCCGCCACCCACGTGTACGAATCCACACTTATATAACTCAAAGAAGTATTTTTTTTTAATTTTATCAGATATGGATTCTGACTCATATAAATTACACACTCTAAGTTCGTTTTCTGCCTCTGTGGTCGTTCTTTCATTAGGATTGAGTTTGTATATTCTACCAAAAGAGCCTTCATAGTGCTTGTCTCTAGCGTGTTCTCCTTTGATTCTCTGAATTGACTCTGCATAGAGATATCTGATTCCGGTGATTTTTTTAATAGTTAGGTACATATTAGTTATATTTAGGGGGAACACAGATATATAAATATATAGTTTTAAACTATTTGAAATGAATTACATAAAAAGAACTATGAAAATTAGGGGGAACTATTATTTTGTGGTTTTGGAAACCCTTTCCAACCACAAGATGAACACTCATAATAGGAGACGGTCTCGCCACCACACCTTTGACCCATGCAAAAATCAAGATCACAAATACAAGTCGAACGTGTTACTGCCTTTGCTCTTTTGTTGCATTCAGGACAAATTACTTCTTCTTCAAAATCATTATTATGAAACACAACATCATCCCCAATTAAATAAATATTAAAACTCATATATAACACCACCGAAAAAGAAATCTTTATATAGTGAAAAGTACAATATACATCTATTTGAAGTAAGTTACTTCAAATTATAATAAAAAGAGGTTGGTACAATGGTTAAAATCACTATTGACGTAAATCCGGAAGTAAACAAATTCGTCAGGCAAGAAATGGTTGACAGAGATTACGGATCGAAGAAAGAAACAGTTGAAAAAATATTAGCAGATTTGGCAAGTACTAAAAAAAAGAGGTGTGATAAATGAAAAAAGTTAATTTGTTCTTATTGTTTATGTTGGTGGTTGTTATGTCTACAATCGTAGCATTTGCAGCAGACGGTGTGATTCCGGATAAAAAAGATTTAACGGCAGATCAACAACAAATAGTCGAGAAAGGAAATGCTCTTGCAGGAACAGGATGGGCAATATATTATGTGATTGCACAGATTACTTCTATTGTTGCTGCTATTGCTTGTTTAATTGCAGGATGGTTTTATTTCGGGTCATCAGTATCGCCTGAATTAAAAGAAGCCGCAAAAAAAGCAATGATAGGAATTGTTATTGGTATTGCAGTAATTTGGGCAACTCCTTCAATTGTTGGTTTACTTGCATAGGTATTTGTATGCGAAGAATATTTTTTTTATTTTTTTGTTTTTTCATTTCTGTTTCTTTTGTACAGGCAACGTTCTTATTAGATTGTGATCATATTAATATTGATTTTTTAAATTTGAGTACCTCAGACAAAATTTATTATGGTCAAGATAAATACGAAAGATGTAATTTAATATTATTTTCAAATTATACAAATGATACAAAAAAACAAGAAATAGCCTCACTCTACAATTATGATCCTTTATTTTTCAATCATGATGTAATTAAAAATTTTAATTCTAAAATTGAATTAAGTGGAATACCTGATGATGTTCAGGTATATAATAGTAATTACATAAAAAACGCAACATATAATATTTTTGATATAACTCCTTCTGTATTAGACAAAAATAGTTACTACATAACAAACAAAGGAAAAATAACAACATATTATTCATATGCGATTGAACTTCCAAAAAATTACATAGCATCTACATATCCCGACAAATCAAACGGCAAATGCAGACAAGATTTTAAAATTACAAAACAAGATATCACTGAAACGATTGATTTCAATAATGATAGAATATATGAAAACAAAAATAATAATATAAATTCAAATACTAATATTCGTAATGATATAAATTATGAAACACAAATAGAAAAATCATCATACATAAATGCAGTTTTGAAAATAAATTTAGAGTTTACTATAACAAATTATGAGTGGGAGTGTTCGTTATGGATAAATGGAACGTGCAAGAAGTGGGAGTGTAAATTGGATGGAGACGAAGCACATTCTGATTTTTTACTTCTCACAGATAACAGAAACACCACAATAAGAACAATAAATAAAAATATTAAAGTAGACTATGGTATAAAATACGGCCGTGGTGTTGCAATATTAGAGTTTTCTGATTTATCATCCTATAACAACATATTCATTGATGGTTATTATGGAAAACGAAACAAAATAAGTAACACACTATATCATTATACGCCGTATGATTTTTTATATCTTACTGCACAAGATTATGAACGATTAGAATTTCAAGCACCATTCGTTTATGTTGAAGGAAATTTGATATATATTCCAGTATCAGAAAATAGCAAAGGTATAAATGTAAAACTGAATGATTATTTTGATAATGCTTCTTTTTTTATTAATTTCACAAATTTTAAGTCGGTAAAACCAATTATAAAACTAAACAAAATGTTTTATGGCGATAATGATATTATTGAAGTAACTCCCTATTTACTAACTCAAAATGGATACTGGGCGGATGATAAAATCACAATAAGATATCTTAATGAGAACAAAACAACAACATCAGGTGTTCCTGTCGAATTTAATTTTAATGGTGTAGGATATGTTGAATTGATTTATAGTGGAGATTATTCATCAGGAACGATTATTTTCCCTGTATATGACCGACAACTCGTCAAAGAAGCACCATTCTTATTCCAATTAATATTTAGTCGCATAGGACTTATTCTTGCTCTAATATTAATAGGCATCTGTGTTAAGATGTATTTTAGTAAGATAAGTAAATTTCTTAAAAAACTTTTTTAATGGTGTATACTCCCTAAAATCATTTCTCTTCCTAAACATTCATCAATCTCGTTCAAATCTTCACAATCTTTTATGTTTTTACCATTAACAACATCTTTATTCAAATAGTCATATTTTTCTAAGAACTCAAAAGTTTTTATTTTATATTCCGTACCATCATCTGTCTTGGTAAATCCTATTTTTTTCCAAAATGTTATTGCGCCATGTTTGCAATGTGTTGCATATAATTCATTTATATTTGAAAACAATTTGCAAAGAATAAACAATAATCTAGTCGTTATTCCCCTATTTCTAATCTCTTCTTCAAGTTCTATATCTTGCATTTCTATTATTGTTTTTTTTAGGAGTACTCCCCAATGTGTATAATGATAATTAAGGCGCAATTTTAAATATGATTCTCTTTTTTCAAACAATCTTATATGTATTTTTTTATATTCGTCAGAAAAAACATCATCAATAAAATAAAACACAACATACCAAGTTTTTCCTAATTTATCTTTAAAAGAAAAAACATCTAAATCTATGATTTTGTTTTGAGGCATTAAATCACTTTTTAGTTGCAGCATCAATATCTTCTTCTTCAATTGTTATTCTTTTTGCGTGTTTAGCCCATGCTAATGCTTCTTTTAATACACTCGTTGTATAATCTTCTGCCACCTGACGCATTTTCTCCTTTCCCTTATCACTAATTCTTTCTGCACCGACATACAAAGCCATCTTCTTAACTGCGTTCTCTGAAATAAATCTTTGCTCTTTTGCCATCATCTGCACCTCATGCAACATTCCATTCTTTAATTTTATTTTTTATTTTAGTTTTTAGTATAATATGATTATCTGCATCTTCTTCCGAATCAAAATCTTTCTCATAAATCTCTTTAAGTTTACTATTTTGTATTACGATTGCCCATCTTGCACCAAATGTTTCATTCATAACTTTAATTTTCTTTTTCATTTCATCAGTTTGATATTTTCTGCTGCCTGTTTCAATTTCAAAATTACATTCTTTGTTTACTTTATTAAAAAAAGGCACGTCTCCTTTATCCTTTCTTGATTGATCTTCTAATTTTTCAACTTTCAATCCTTGTTCTTCAATAAGAAGTTTAGCAATCCTGGACAACATGAAGTGATCTACGTTCTCAATAGTGTTTATGTTTGATTTATTTTCTTTTAAGAAATGACTTCTTCCTTTCGGGTCTGATAATTTATGAACAATCTCTGGACTAATATATTCTTTTGATTTGTGATGTTTAATTCTTACAAAAAAAGTGACTGCGTTATATCTATCATCCCCATATTGATATGAAATTTCTCCATAATCTAATGATTTCAATTTACTTTGTTCTTCATCAGTTAAGGATTCTTTCAAATAACAATCTTGCCTCTCATCATCAAGTAAAATTTCATCTCTAATTCCTTTTGTTTTCTGAATAACGCCCGGAACTTCTTTTTTCTTAACAACATTTTCTGTTTCTGTCTGACTATCTGAAAAATCAAGAGTATCTAAATATTTCATATCTTCCCATTCTAACAACTCTACTTCTGATAGTGCTTTTTTACCAAGTTCTTCTATTTTATCTTTTAGAAGATCATGTTTTCTTTTCTCAATATCAGAAGGATTCTTCTTATCATCAATTACTTCAAATTCTTTTCTTTCGTTTTCCGACAACTCACGACTTCCTGCATTCATTATCTTAGCGAATAATTTTTGTCTTAATATCTCTTTTTTGGATTTCATCTCTTTCATTTGTGATACTGTTGTTGTAGCGATTTCAAGTTCTAGTGGAGTTAATTCTGATTTGTATTTCATTTTTCTACTATCAACCATCAATATTCCTTCTCCTTTTCCTATGTTTCCAGTAAGATATTCTGCTTGTTCATCAGTAAGATGGAATGTGTTTTTTAATTCATTAATAACAGTAGAATCTTGTTTTAGAAGTAATTTCATGGAAGTATTTGCAAGTACTGCTCTTCCACCTTCAGATTGTAAATCTTCGAGTTGCTGCGTTACTAATAATAAACTTCCATTATATTTTCTAATTATTTTTGCAATCTTTTTAACATATCCTTCTCCAAGTGATGCAAAAAGTTTCCACGCTTCATCAATAAGAATAATAAATCTAATCAATTCAACCGATTTGTTAGCTTTGATGTCTCGTATTGCTTCTGCCCTAATATCTCTCATTTTTTTCATGATTAATTCTAAAACAAGATACATTAAAGCACCGGCAGTACTATCACTCATTCCATCAATTGCAAAAACAATTAATTTATTATTCCAATCAATTTTAGGATTTTGTGACATATATCTATATGCACCCTCAACAAACGGTCTAACGTGACGTTTAAGATTAACTAATTCTTTATCAGGCTTACCACCATCTGCAATTTGTTTTGATATTTCACTATTAAGTGTATTATAATAATCCTGGAAATACGGATTATAAAATGGTTTTTTTATTCCATCAATAGTAACTTCTGTTACGTTCGGGTCTGTATCTCTATAAATTCCAAACTTTTCATATGTCTTCTCTGCCATTTCGACGTGTCTTTCGAGTTGTGCATCTGTTACTTGTGGTATCAATAATTTCATGAATGCTTTAGAAGATTCAACTCTGTCATCTCTTTTTTCTCCTCTCAAATCCATCCAATTAGGAATACTTTTCGAATCGGGAGATAATTTTATGTGTGTTCCACCGAATCTTTTTGAAATTGGTTCATATTCATTATTAGGATCAATAATAAAAGCATAATCTCCAATCATTAAATGCCTACCCAAAATATTTTTCACAGAAACACTTTTACCACTACCGGAAGCACCAAGAACAAGTCCGTTTGCATTCGGTAATGAAAAAATATCTAATATTATAGGAATTTGCGTGTCCGGATTAATTCCAATTATGGGTGCATGATGTATTATCTTAGAATAATCAGAAGTGAAAGGATAAAAACTCGCAAGCGAACTTGTTAAAAAATCTTTTTCGGATAGTCCATCATAATCAATTGGTAAAAAAGTTTTGAAAGCATCTTCATAATCGAGATTATTTGCTTTCGTTTCAATCATTTTTCCTTCAAGCTCATCAATGATCTCTTTTGTTGATAGTTCCATTGTTTGTGGGTCGCCTGCTTTTACTTTTATGTGAAACCCTACATGAAAAGCATTATCTTGCCCAAGACTAAGTGCATCCAATGCAGCAATCTCTCCTTTCAATTGATTTTCAACAACTCTGTCTTTAATTCCTTCTTTATCTGATTTATCTTTTTCATCAAGTGCTTTTGCGTATGATTGATTTAATTCTCTTACTTTATCTTTTCGTGGTATTACATTTATATCAATAACAAAGTCTGCATCAATAGGAGATTTCATCAAACTATCAAGAAATCCTGCTCTAACTTTTTGTGAAAATCCAGTCGCAGTCAAAACTTTGTAATAATTTTCATTTATTCTTATATAACCATAATTGTTTTCAATATAATTTGGTCGATACAAAAATTTAAGTAATTCTTCCATTTTGAAATATCCTTTATAATTTCTATCATTGATATTATAGAGAGGTTTATCGAGTAATTTTAATTCAACCTTTTGGAATCTTTCATATTTTCTATACAAAGGTAATAAATTTGAAATTGAAATTATCAGAGCAAAAATAATAAAATATCTTGCCGCACCCAAAGGGAAAAACGGTGTATCTCCATTATATTTTATGTAGGCATTATATGATTTTTGAATTATTAAAAATAAAATAAACACAACAACAGAAATTATTATCCTTACACTAAA
>JBAZWF010000003.1:0-11544 GCA_041660485.1 Candidatus Pacearchaeota archaeon
TAATCTTCATCAGATAAAGACATTGCTCTAATCCCTTCAATAGTTAATGGCTCTGCCCTTTCAATAAAAACTTTATTTTCTTCTGCCTTTTTTGACTCTTCCTTTAATTTCTCTAATTTATTTTTAACATCTTGAATCTTGCTTATGCTTTCATTTAACTTATTTGCTATTTCTCCATTAAACAAACTATCAATATCTTCTTTAGCCCACTTATGTGAAAGTTTAATTTGTTCTTCTAATGTCTGATTATCGTTAAATGAATGATTTGTGTCGTGGTAAAGGAAATCATAAACTCCTTCTATTCCTGATACTATATTAACAATATCTTCAGTTTCTTCTGGATATTCTACACAAACGTGACAATCAGAAATTCTATCTCCCATTGGGACAAATCTATTTGTATGATTAAAATATCTTATGACAATTATTAAATATTTTATTCCTTTGTATTCAAAAACTCCTCTTGCTTTTTCAACATATCCATCACGGCTATATCCTTCTTTCCAATTCTTTATATGTTCTTCTAATTCTTTCTGCATTTCCTCTTCTGATTTCCATATTAATTTATTCATTTCCCCATCTCTCCTTTATTTTCTTCTGCCTTTTTTGGCACAAAATAACATTTAGGACAAATAAACATTTTATCGCTTTCTGGATAAATTAACATTGTTCCGCAATCATTACAAAAATCATTTGGGTCTTCATCAGGATAATCTTTAATATTTGGATATTCACAAACTTCTTCTTGATTTTCTGCAAGGAGATTTTTTAATAATTCTATTGTTCTCATCTTTGAGGGAGATTTATACCAACCTTTTCTTACAGAATTTAAAGTATTTTTAATCTTCGCTTTCAATTCTTCATTAATCTCTTTAATTTTCTGTTCTACAAATTCTCTCCAGACTTTATCTCTTGAATTAGTTTCTATTCCAAATCTTTTCAAATATTCATCTTTTACTTTTTCAACTTCTTCGGCAGTTTCTTTACAGCCGAGATTATAAATAAATAACTTTTCAGAACAATCAGGACATAGAACTTTTATTCCTTGAAAAATACCTCCACAATTACATTCAAAAGGTTTTTCATTTAATTCTTTAACTTTTCCATATATAACTTTTCCACATCCTTTTTCTATTTCTGATTTTGTTGTCATTCCCTTTCCTCTTCATACAAACAATTTTCACACTCTTCTTTTGTATTATATTTCTTTAAAATAGTAGTTCCAGCATCTTCAAGAATTCTAACTCTTTCTTCTATTGACTTATCAATTACAACACTTAGTATTCCTTTACTAATATGTTCAGCTTTTTCTTTTGTTAAGTATATCACTTTTTAATTAACCTCAAAATTATGTCCTCGTAAGTATCGCCTTTATCTCCTAATTTATCTAACATCTTTTTTGTTTCTTTACTTATTACTATCTTTGGTTTTTGTTCCATATCTATCTGATAGAATGGATATATTTAAATCTATCTATTTTAAATTTTTAATTGTATTATACAAGGGAAACTTACTTTCTGTAATCCCCTGAATTAATTTACCCTCTTTTGCTAACTTCTTTTGGCTACACTGAAAACATATCCATTTACTATCAATTAAATGTAAGTTCTTTGTTTTCTTAGAACAACTTTCACATTTTTTATTATATTTAAATTTCATCTATATATCTTTATTTTAAATTTTACAATTCCCAGTTCATTTAATAATTCAGTTATCTTCTCTTCTAAAAACAACTGTTAGTCAAGCGTCATATAAGTATTTCCAGCATCTCCAGAGAAGTCTATTCTAAAAGGACTAATATCTACTAATACATTTTTATCCATTTTTTCTTTTACTTACCATTACTTTAAAGTATTCCTCATCACCTAAACAAATGCAATCTCTACATTCCCAAGAAGCTCCAACGGTATTTACTGCTTGTTCATAAAAAGTAATTTTATCGGCTCTTTCTTTACCATAGACTTCAATTAATTTCTCTTCATAACATTCATAATTATTTGGCTTAAATTCTTCGTCTAATTTATCCAGTTCCTTATCCAATTCTTTATCTCTGGGGAATAAAGTTCTAAATGTCTTTAACAATAATGCTCCTTCAAAATTTCCAACAAGCGGGTCTCCTTCTTTACCGAATGGTTTTAATTGACTAATATGCTTACCACAGCATTCACATCTTTTATCTTCTGGGCAAGGATTTATGGAGATATTCATTTTGCCTTTACCATATTTAACATTTCTAATTTTTCATTCATTTCTTCTAACCAACAACTTGCTTCTTCAATTTGTTCATCAGTCATAAAACTTAACAATTTAGCAATCATTTGTTTTAATATTTCTCTTTCTTGTTCTTCCATCTTTCTTACCTCCTTTATTTAATTTATCATTTATCTCTAATTTTCTACTAAGTTCAATGGGGGATAATAAAACTTCTTCACCACATTTAGGACAATTAAAAGATAACAAACTTTCTCCTTTCTTTGTTTCTTTTGAATAATTAAAATCACTTTCTATTATCTTATTTTCAAAATCTATAAACTTGGAATTAAAATCAAATAAATCTTTATAGCTAACTTCTATTTCCCTTAATTCAATAGATAATCTTTCTGGGTTCCATTCGGATAAATCATTAATTGCATTATCACAAACCCTATCTGCATTATTTTTTTCATCATCATTCTCTGAGATTATACAAGGAACTTTTTTTATTTTTAATATTCCTGCTGCGTGGTATCTTGAATGTCCCTTTATAATTACTAAATTTTTATCCACTAAGAGGGGGACATTAAAACCAACATCTGGAATAATTTTTACTAATGCTTGAGTTGCTTTCTCATTATTTCTTGGATTATTAAAATAAGGTTTTATCTTACTTAATTCAATTAATTTTATTTCATTATATATTTTCATTTTTTATTTTTTCTCCATTCTTTTTTTAATAGAATAACTTTCTTCCCACGCATTGCTATATTCTTTTCCTTCAAACAATTTTGCAACACCAGAAATATTTTTTAATCTAATCAACTCATCTGGTTCTAAACCTAATTCATTACAAATCTTAACGTCATCCCATCCATTTCCAATCATCTTATAAATTAGTTGTCCCATACCATTAACGGTATGCTTTCCTCTTGCCCTATTATGTCTGACTGTGCTAGCCATTCTATCATTAATATTTTTATTTAAAATTACTATTGGAACTTTTCCATTATTTGCTTTGTTTATTTCTGAATAAACTTTATTTACATAATACCTATGAAATCCATCGACAATAATATAATGGGATTTATCTTTTATGCAAACAATCGGCTGAGTGAAACCGTCGTGTTTTATAGAAACGGCTAATAACTTTAATTCATTTGAAGCGACAATATTGGGATTATAATCATTTGATTGGACTTCCTTAATATCTACCCATCTTACATAACTAACGGGATTATTCTTAAAGGGGGAATTTTTATAAACAAATTCATTCAATTCATTAATAAATTCAATTCCTTTTTCTGAAATTTCTTTTAAAATTAATTCTTTTATTTCTTTATTTATCATTTTAAATCATATTTATATTTTAATTTAAATTTGCCCATCAAATTTTCAAACTTTACACCTTCAAAATCATTTGCTAATATGATTGGACACATATCCTTATAAATATCTTCTTTTGCATAAGGACATTTCTCTATAATAATATCTGTTCTTTTAATCATTTTATAATATTTTTCTTTTTGAGATTCTTTAATAACATTTTCTATTAAGTATAAAATATATTCTTCCCAACTACCGAACATTGATGGTAATTCTTTAACTCTTACATCTTCTAATAATTTAGAATATGCACTAATTCCACCTATTCTTTTTGTTAATTTATTATAAGTTTCTGGTTCTATTTGTTGGAGTAACATTAAATGATGTTCTGCTGAAGTTTCGTGTATTACACTACTTACTCTCATCTTTGAAATCTGTCCGCCTAATTGATAAACTTTATCATAATAAGGATTATAATCCCATTTATTTTTATTTATTGCAACCCAGATATCTTCTGCACTCCAGTCATAAAGTGGGCTAAATCTAATATTATTTTTCTTTCTATCATTTTTATCTGCTATTGACCAACTGATATCTTTATACGCACCTTTTGAAGTTAAACATTTTTTTCTAGCCATTGATTCATCGCATTTTAATCCATTGATTGTTCCTGAATTTTTATCTTCACCACTTAATTGTTTAACTATCCACGAATTTATTAAAGGGAATAAAAGTTTAAATCTATCTGTTCCAAAAACATTTTCTTTATAAGATATTTCTGACTTTTTTCTAATCCATTTATCTTCATTTTTATCATCCCAACAATAAAGCCATTCATCAAAAAATGATGCTGAATTAAATAACTTAAATGGTATCTGAAACCAAAATGGTTTTACCTCTTTTCTATTAAAAGTTCTTTCACAATAATCTGCTGTTGATTGAAGTTCTGCTTCTTGGTCAATCCAATAAACATTTACGGGTAATCTGTTTTTTTCCTTCGCAACAATAATTGCTAATTCTAATATCACCGTGCTATCTTTTCCACCACTAAAAGCAATTATTACATTATCAAATTCATCATAGACATATCTAATTCTATCAAGTGCCGCTTCAAATACATTCTGTTTTTTATATACTTTCATAAGTTTTTGATTGCCTTTTTGAACTTCTCTTTTCATTTATTAGTGATTTTTCTTTTCTATGATTAACTAAATTGGGACAAATAATCCAGTAAGAATATTTAAACTCTTTAAAAAAATCTGCCATCATATAATCATAACCATTTGGGTTTTTCTTTCCCCTCTCTGTTTTAATCCATTGTGAATAATAATCATAAAGTCTATTAGTCATTCCTTTAGGAAAATAATGACATTGATTCATTGAAAATGTTGAACCATTCATTCTTCTTGTTCCAATAATTAAATCATCTTTTCTCATAGAAAAGAATTGTAAAATTTCATTAGGTCTTTTTTCTATTTCTGATTCTAATCTTCTTAAAAAATCTTTACAAAGTAAAACATCACATTCCATAAAAACCACTGCTTTATTATTTGATTTTTTTAATGCTCTTAAAAAAGTATCAAAAGCACTTTTATTTTTATCAAACACCCATTCTACATTTGGGATTTTTCTATCAATATAATTTATATCTCTCTTCTGTTTTTCTTTTACTGCTCGGCATATAACCCTTGTCATTAAAAAAGTCTCCTTTGTGATATATCCTTTATTTCTTCTTTTTGGTAATAACTTGTTGGGGGATTTAAATCACTATGACATTGTGTTCCCTTGGGTAATTCCATTTCCCTATCTTCTGGTATAGATATTTTTCTATTAATAATTGTTGTTTGATTAATCGGGTTTCCCATAGTCCAATAAGAATGTCCATTATAATCCAAATACATTCCTATTCTATTTCCCCACTTTCTACAAACACCCCTTTCTCTAATAAAAATAACTAACTTCTGAAAAATATTAAAATTAAAATTGTTTCTTACAACATATTCATGGGGGGCAAAATCTGCATAAGTTTTAGCAAATATCCAATTAGAATTTTTTATAAATTCTTTTAATTCAGGGGGTAATTCTATTTCCATTGTTTATATCTTATTGGGAATAAAAACGACAATTAATATTATCTATTATTGTTACTAACAAGTAGTAACATATATCTATCTTGATTCGTTTTTAATTTCATTTACCATTTTTCGAATATCATTTCTTTTTAAATTTTCATCAACTGCTTGTTGTAAAATTTCCATTCTTCTTTTCTTATCTAATCCTTTCGTTTCGGTTATTACCGACGGACTTAACCTTTCTTTAATTTCTTCTGGAATATTTAAATCATTCCTATCGATTGCTTGCCTAACGGATAATATATCTAAATTTAATTCTTCTGAAATTTGTTTATCCGTTTTACCATTATCTTTTAATTTTTTAACTTCCTTATCTCTTTCATAAATATAATCTTTACTAATTTTTGTTTCGCCCTTTCTACCTAAAAATAATTTCTTTTCTTGTAATCCCGCTTGTAATTTAATAGCATTTAAAATAACATTACTATCTCGATTGCCTTCGTTATTTAATTCCGTAATTACTAACTTTGATAAATCTTTTTGTAATTCGGAATAATATTCGGATGTTTCGGTGTTGATATCCCCAATAATCTTTTCGGTTTCATTTTCTTTAAATTGTTCTTCTGAAATTCCCAATAATTTTAAAATTTCTTCTTTTGAAAATCCCTTTAATGTTAATGATTTAATCTTACCTTTTAATAATACATCAATCATTCAATTATCAAATCTTTATTATTTATAAAACTTTCTGTTTCTATATCTGGTTTTCTATCTGGATAACCATTTTTATTTATTTTTTCTTTCATTTTAAAATTGCTTCTATCGGTTCTTCCTTAAATTTAATTTGTAATTTCTTCCAATCAAGATTATTCTTTCTACTTAATGCCGTTTTATACATCTTCCTACTTGGATTAAAAATCCCCGAGTAACACTCAAAAATATTAACAATATTAAATTTCTTATCCCCCAACTTTCCGCCTTTCCAAAAATCCCCCATAAATAAACATTCTTCTTGATTAATATATTTTACAATAAACAAACCATTAACTAATTTATAGGATTCTTTTTCTTCTTCAATTTCTTTATAAAATTGTTTTGCTTTGATTATCATTTTAGTTTATTCTTTAAGATATTTTCAATATCATCTTCTAGTTTATCATAATCATAACTATAAATAATCGATGGGACACTATCTAATTCAAAATGTTCCCCACAATTATTACATCTTGCTTCTGTTTTTCCAACCATATAACAATCGTCGGAATTACATTTATCACATATTAAATTTTCTTTATACCAATTATCCCTTTCTTCATTTTCAATTATAATTCCTTTACTTTCAAGAAAGTCCTCAAAAATATCTATTATGCTTCCTGAAATTTCAATCATATCCTCGTGTTCTTTCATTCTGTATATACCTCATAGTTTTCTTCACTCGCTTCTCTTAATTCCTTAAAACATTCTTCACTATCAAGCATATCTGGTTTATAATCATCATAACCACTATCACATTCAAGGATACAATAATTCTTCCCATTGATTGTAAATTCATTTAGTTCTTCGGTTTCTTTATACTTTTCCATTATTTCTAACGCTTTCTTTTCTTCTATAAAATATAATTTAATCATTTAAACTCCTTTGGAATATCAAAATTCCCATTACATTCTTTACATCTTTCTGTAATTGGTTCTTCATAAACAACTTGCGTTTTCTTTTTACATTTATCGCAGTATCTTATATCATTCATTTTAAAAACCTCTCTTCCATATTGATAACCATTCCATTATAACTTATCTCGCAGATTTGCTTATTATTTAACAGGACATTCCCAAATCCAAAATCCATATCACTACTTTTAATTCCTGCTTTATCCACAAATTTATTAAGGGTTTTAACTGCGTCAAAAATATCTTTTACTTCCACTTCTTTCTTTCTTTTTAGGGTGTTTAATATTAGTTTCATAATCCCAACTCCTTATTTATCTGGCTAACTAAATAGTCATTAACACCATTCTTATTATTTTGTTCTAATAAATTTCTAACTGCTGATAAAATTAAATTTATTTTATAATCATTATCTTTATTCATTGGACATTTCCTCTTGCTGAAGTTCATTCTCAACTAAAGCATTAATCAAATCCCATAAATCATCTCTTGTTTCTTTTAACTTTAAATCCTTAAAGATTTCATTAATTTTTTTAGTTATTGCTTCATTCTCTTTTACTAATTTATTAAATTCTTTATTCATTTTAAAATTTCCTCAATATCTCCAATCTTAAATTCTAATGCTTCAATCATTCCTTCGCTATCAAGAATAACATTTCCCTCGTCATCAAGAGAATAACAAATCGGAATTGATAAAACTAAATCTCTGCCGATTTTATTTGCTTCACTTATAAATTCATTTTCTTTCATATTTTAAAACCTCTTTCTTGTTGTTTTTGTTTTGCTAATATGTTGCTTATATTTTCGTCTGCTTCTTCTTGTTCGTTTATTTCCTCAACTTCTGAAATATCTATATCTTCTTCAATTCGGTTATCCCAATATTCAGAATTATTATATCTTTCCAAAATATCGCTTCTTAAAGCATTTTCTTTAATATAAGGAATACTAATAAATATTTTTCTTTCTTCATCTTCATAAACACAAATTTCTTTAAAGTTATCTAAACTTTCTAATTCTTCTTTCATTAAACTAATATGTTCTTCTTTCATTTTATTTCCTCAACTTCTGTTCCATAGCAATAAGTATCTTCTTTCGGTGCGTCTGAATTTTCTGCTGTTTCTATTGCTTCTTCTAAACTCTCTGCTTCAATTTCAGTTATCACATCTGAAAATTTCCATATAACTTGATATTTCATATTAATTCTCCCAGCATATCGGCTATATAATTTGCTGTTTCCTCTTTTTCAACATTTATAGACATATAACTTTCACAATCTAAATCAGAAATAAAAGTTTCAATATCAAAATATTTATCTTTAGGTATAGAATTATTTTTAAGATATTCTCTTACTTGTTCTTCTGAAATCATTAAATCGGGATAATGTAATATTTGTTCAGTAGCACTTACTTTAAACAAAAATTCTCGTTCATCTTCTTTTAGATATTCACTTTTTATTTCTATTAATCTTATGCTCATAATATTTCATCTCCTAAATATGTTTCTAATTCTTCGCTTTCATCTTCAGTTAATTTCTTTTCGTCTTCTTTATCTACTTCGCAATCGCTATCGTAATTCTGTAAGTCATTATCCTGCTTGTCATAAGTATAAACTTTTACTTCTTTTCCGTTTATATCTAAATAAAAGGTTTTTCTTATTTCTTTGTAAGTTATTTCTTCGCTTGTTTGTTTAATCATTTTAATTCTCTCTTAATCCCACATCAAAAAGGGAAGGAATAAATCCGTTTGGACTTTCCTTTGTATTCCCTTCTTGAAATTGTTTATTATTTTTAATATCTTCTATTGATTTATAAAAAGTTCCGATTAACATTCTTCCACTACAACGAGCATAAGCCCCAAATCCCCCTTTAACTCGCATATATTGACACTCTGCTACTTCCCCCGTTGGTTTCCAACTTATTCTTTCCATTTTCTTTCCATCTTTTTCAACAGGCGTTCTTTCTTCTATTGTCTGCTCTACAATCAATGGTTCTCTAAACCAAACTATATGCCCCGTTAAGTTCTCAGGAAATTTAGTATATTTTATTTTTTCACTCATTTTAATTCTCCCCCAAATCCGAAAGGAAAAATACCCACTTTATTTTCTTTTATTTTTTGTATCACTTCTTCTAACTTTTTTATTATATACTCTTTATCTTCTTCTTTTTCAATATATATCTTCAATTTATATTTCATTTTAATATCCCATCGCCTCTAAATTTTGTTCTATAAAACTTTCTATACTAATATCGCAATCGTTATCTTCTCTCCAAAATTCAATTCTTTCCAATATTGCTAACATTCTATTTTTATCTAAATTGTTAAGCATATCATCAAAATATTTGGCTCTTTCAATCTCTGCGTTTAAATCCATACTCATTTTATTTTTAACTCCTTTATTCTTTTATCTGTTTCAATAAATATTTTAATTACTTTTTCTAAATAGTTAATATAAACTTCTGTATCTACTTTGTTTTTTATATCTGTTATTTGTTTAAATCTCGTCTTCTTATGTTTTTTTGTTTTAGTTCTACAAGAATAATTCTGTAAATCTGTTAAAGGTTTTGTTGTCATTTAAAAACCCCTCTTGCTTCTGCTTCACTTTTAAAACCAAATTTTGAATAATGTTTAATATTCCATAATCTTGATTTTTCTATTAAATCCAATTCTTTTTCTATTCTATCTGATAAGGGAATATATCCCTCTATTACTTGTCTTTTTATTTTGTAAGTCATTTTAAAATCCTTGTTATCTCTTTTGCTACTTCCAAATATTTATCTAACTTCTCGCCGTTATCTTTAGCATAACCTAATTTATTATTTAAAATACAAACTATCTCTGTTTTAATATCTTGCTTTTTCATTTTGTTTTCCTATCTGTATAAGTATATCTCCATTTGGTTAAATTAATCTGTTCGGTTTTTAGTAAGTTAAAACCTTTATTTTCTAAATTGAATTTTTCTTTCTCGGCTTTTTTAATACTCTTCAAATCCGTGTCATCAAATATAATATCTTTATTCATTTCAAACTCACCATTTAAAATTTGAATTATCAATTCTTTTTGTTGTTTTTTTATTTCCATATTATATTGGGAATGAAAGCGACAATTAGCATTTAGCCGTTCGCACTAATTTATCTTCTCCATAAATAAATAATATCTAAGTATATCATAAAACTGATTAATACTTTTTGAACATAAAGCCATCCCACTATTAACTTCTAATATTTTAAACTTACCATTTTTATTTACTAATAAATCAATACCACACAAATCTATCCCCAAATATTTTGTTGCTTTTAATAGGTTGTTTATTGTTTTATGAGGTATTTTGTTTATATTAACATCTATAAACTTTGAATTATCTTGCTTTAATACAAAATCCCCCCCATAGTTAAGTTTAACCATTGCTCTAACAACTTTATTCTTAAAAACTATAATTCTATATTCCAAGATTCTATTTTCTTTTATTGTAGCATAATCAAATTTATTTTTAAATAATCTTTTAATCTCTGAAAGTTTAATAACTTCTATTTCTTTATCTTTTCTCAAAACTAATTCTTTTCCAAACAATAATATTACACTTGATTTAATCTTTCCCATCGGCTTATCTAAATCAATAAAACTAACCGATTTAATTCTATTCTCTTTAAAAATTCTAAACATCTCTTTTTTATTTACACAATTCTTAATTGAATTAACCGAATTTAAAATAAGTTCTTCATTTCCTATCGGACTATTATCTTTTTGTCTATAGTTACTATTTCCAACATTAAGTATAATATTCCTCTCGGTTAATTCCTCCGGCATAAGATTAACTAATCTTTCCCCCGTCTCTTTAGTTTTCTCGCAATAAATTATTTCCATTTTAATTTTCTTCTACTCATCTGCTTTAAACCATTTGAAAAATTATTTCTTTTTCAATATCGCTCATCTTTTTTAAGTTTCCACAAGAACATTTATCTATTGATTTTCCACATCTTACACAAATTAAACCCTCACTATCTTCATAACCATCTTCATCTTCAAAATATCCGTTGTATCTATTAAGACAATTTATTTCTTCTTCATCAAGGGTGTCATATTCATCTTCCATAAATTTTTGATACCCTCCATCTAAATAAGTTGCTTTTTCTAATTTTGATTTCTTATTTTTCTTTTTCTTACTTTTATCGCCGTAAAACCAATTAGTTTCTTTTGTTTTTGGCTCTGGAAGAAATAATTTTCCAGAAGTTATATTATATTTAAGGTTATCAAAGTTAATAGTTAAATAACTATGATTTTCAACCTCTTGAA
>JBAZWF010000004.1:0-7698 GCA_041660485.1 Candidatus Pacearchaeota archaeon
AACGAAACTATCTCCACGAGAAGCATTTATTTCAATTCTTACAGGAAATGGAAAAAGAGAGCCAAGACTATTCAATAAGCCCCAAGAGCTTGTTAAAATTGAAGCTGACAAGCTTAAACAACAATTCCACCAAGAATCTCAATGCTTGGCGGAAGCAAAGCAAAATCAAGAAAAAAAACAAGTTCAAGAGGCAAAAGAAAATTACTGGTTAACAATTTCCAATGAGAAAAAGCAAGAATATTTAAGAGAATCAAAAAATGATTTAAATAAGGCTATTGAACTCGCCAATTCACGCGTATGCACAGACCATGAAGAATTTAGCTTAACGAAAATATTAGAAAGCTTAAACAACATAGAACAAGCGACTTTAAATAATACATGCCATTCTGCGACCAAAGAGTTCAAAAAAATTGAAGGCCATTCTAAAGGCCACGTTCAATTTTTTGCCAATAATAAATTAACTTTTACAGCTAAAGAAATTCATAAAGACACTAACGCCCTTCCTGGTTGTTACTTTCCTGAAGTCTTCGCATCACGCTCAGACCCTTCGGGCAAGCTTCAGAAAATTCTCGATGTAAATAGTAAAAAGTTGGTGTTTCAAGAAAAAAATATAATTGAAATATCCACGATTCACAAATTTTCCGGTATAACTGAATAGATAGAAAAATAATAACAAATTAAATCGTTAAGGATTAATCGATTTAAAATTTAAGGGAGTTTTAATGAATATTTTTAGTGGCATAAACGTATCTAAAGAAGCAAAAGAAATGAAAATTCAAGCTTATCAATCAGACATTGATACTTTCAATAATTTGCGACAAATGCTAAATGATCAAATTAAAAATGGGGAAGGTGAAATAAAGGAAGAAGAAATTTTTTCACGTATGGTTCAGTTTGCGAATGCTTCAATTAATGGTGAAGCTCCAAAAAATGAAAGTAAGAAAGTAAAAAAAGTCTCTAAAAATGAAGTTGGTGAAAATTCAGCAGAAGAGAGTTTACAATAGTATTTTAAAGGTTTTTAAAAATTTCCTCAGGGTTTTTAGAGTAAATCTCTTTAAGCCACTGAGGTTTTACAATCGAATTTTTATCGTACCCAGTAGATAAAAACAAATTTAAAAACCCGATATTAAAAATTTTTTCAGATTCAATTTCACCTTTAATTCCTTCACCGAGATTAGAATCTATGTAAATATTTGATGATTTATCAATTGTTTTTGAAACAAGAATAAAGTCATCAATTGATTTAAATCCAGAGAAGGTAATACCTTTTTTATTACAATAGTGAGACCAGTTAATGTGGACTAATTTGTCATCATCAATTAATACTACGTTGTATTTTGGTTCTTTATAATTCGTCATTTTATTGTATTCTTCACAACTATCAGACTCATCATTCACCATATCTGAAACCACTTTTACATAATTGATAAGAAGTTTTGGTAAAATTTTAATATTGGCCTTTGAGCATCTTTCTTGGATTGCTAGCTCTTCGCTTCTGGCCGTGACAAGGATGCTATGTTCAGCATGATTTAATTTAAGAATTGTATCTATTCCGTCATAATTTTTATCCATAAGTTCAAAATCACTCAATAATAATATTTTTGAATTTAATATTGGAAAACGTAAAAACATTTCTTCAATAGAGTGAATGTGCTCAACTTTTATGACCAATCCTTTTAAGCGGTTATTCCACACTTCGTGAAATGCTAGATCATCATCAAGGATGATGATCTTTTCATAATTGTTTGTGTTGATAATATCGATAAAAGATGGGGCCGCTTGTGATTTTGGAAGTGAAATTATAAAAGATGTACCTTCATTTTCTTTTGACTCAAAACTGAGAGTTCCACCCCATGATTCAATCTCATTTTTTGCATTAAAGAGACCAAGGCCATTTCCTGTCATTTTAGTGGTGAAGCCCTTTGTAAAAATTCGATTTTTAATGTTGTGAGATAATCCTGATCCATTGTCGTTAATATAAATAATGTTGTGGCAATTATTTGAGGTAAGTTGAATGTTCACGATACCAGGTCTGTCGTTAAATGATTCGATACTGTTATTGATAAGATTAGAAATAATAGTTTTTAAAGAACCTCTTTTTAGGTGAGAAAATAACCCAAAAGAGTTTGTGTCAAATTGCTCAACAATATCAATACTGGATTTAATTCTAAATTCAATACGTTTTTCAAGTACGATTGACTTTAAAATTTCCAAAAGATGAACTGAGTCCTCTTCCGTTTCAATTTTTATCATTTCTTTATGAGTATTTAACAGGTTAAATGCAATTTCTTCTATTCTGTTAATGCTCATCTGAAATGTGCGATTGGCATCTGTATTGTCGAAAATTAGTTGTTCCTTAATACTTCTCATTACCTCTAGTGGTGAACGAATATCATGGGCCAATTGTTGAGCTATATTTGTTAGTGCCTCATTTTTTTCTTTTAGTGTTATTGATTTAATCAATGATTCGTTAATTATTTGAATGTCTCTAAATTTATTTGCAATTGCTACCGCAAGTAATAACATCTCTAGAGAGGATGTATAAAAAAGTGAGTAATATGTGAAGTGATTATGAGGAAGAATTGCAAAATCTTTCAGACAATATATTATAAATCCCGTTAATACGGACCCTGTCGCCATTATATAAAGATATGATCCGTGTTTTCCTTTCGCGATCATATAAAAAGCAATCCCAATTAATATTAAAGGAACAACAATTCCCAATACGCCTGTCATTATAATTGTTATTGTACTGTAGTTGATTAAATTAATAAGCGTGAGAATTAATGGAATAATAAAACAATAATCTAAAGTTAATGTCAGTAGTCTTGGTAATCCCTTGTTTTTAAAAATTTCAAAGAAAAATTTACTAAAAAGAGTTAAGAATACAAGCATTAGGCCAATACTTACAATTGCAAGTCTTGGCTTTAGATATGGTGAAAAATTAGGAATGTATTGGTAAAAAATTCCACTAAATGATAAATTTATAACCAATAATGAAAGGCCGTAAAGAGAATAATATAAATACATAGCATCGCGAAGTTTTAAGAATATTATAAAATAATAAATCATCAATGCCAGGATTAAACCGAACCAAACACCGAGAGCAAGATATTCAATCGATATTTGATATTGCATTTTTTTGTATGAACCAACAGAAAAAGGTACTTGAAAAGGGCCAGAAGAATCGAGATATACTAAAACAGTCTGCCAACCTTTAAGTTCAGAATTTACGAGGACCCCACGGTAAGTTTCATTTTTAAATTTTTTGCCACCAAGAGATTCGATGATTACATTATTATCTTTTATCAAATACATTTTCACAGTCTGCATCATTGGATAAAGATATTTTAAAGTAAAAGCTCCATTGTCATTTTTAATATTTATTCGATACCACTTAGGAGAAGGTCCATATCCTAGATTTAATGTTCTTGGAATTTTCCACTTATTTTTACCTAATTTTTCTTGAGAAAGAATATCTTGGATTTCGGTCAGGCCATTCGCATCGATGAATTCAACATCTCTCTCGGAAAGTGTAATAATTTTGTCTTGAAAATGATTAGAGTTAATAGATGCAGAAACAAAATTTGTAACAAATGTTAGAAATAAAAAAATAAATAATTTCATTTAAAATTCAATTTTTCTTTTAAAGATTCAGGTATTCTTGTTGGCTTTTGATTATTGTTAAAATCAAGATAGGCAATTTTCATTAAAGAGGTTGTAATAATATTATTATCTCTAAGTATTTCTTGATTGATTTCCATTGATGTGTTGGTGATGTTTTCAACGGTTGTGCGAACAATGTATTGGTCATCTAAGTATAATGATCTTTTGTAATTTATGTTAAGATTTACAACCGCAAATAATTTATTTTCTTTTTCTTGAACAGTATAACCGAATCCAATTTCGTTAAACAAGTTGGTTCTGGCATTGTCGAGAATTTTCAAGTAGTTTGCAAAATAAACAACACCGCCTTTGTCGACTTCATGAAAAAATACATATCCTTTAAATTCGTGGGCCATAAAATTCTCCTTACTCATTAATATGATTTAATTTCGCAATATTTATAATTTTCTTAACTGGTAATAACGCACAAATAATTCCAGTATTTGAATCGATGTTTCCACTGTTTTCACTCTCAAAGTAATAGTAGTTGGTTATATTCATTAAGGATTCATATCTGACCGTTATCCCTTCAATTTGAAGTTTCGATAGTTTAAGATTCGGAGTTTGGTCTGAAATAATAAGCACCAATTCTTGTTTTAAGTTGTCTAGTATTGTCATTCTGGATGTCTTTACCATTCTTAAAAGTACTTCATGGATGGCGTGAAATGTTTCATTTTTCTCTTGGTCGTTAAAGACACTTTCATCCATTAAAGAAATAGCATTGCTAATATCGTTAAATTTTCCACAGATATCATGTTTATAATGATTGAAAGAATTATTGGAGTTCATATTCATGCTCCATAAGTATTGGTGAAATCTTAATTGGCAATTCTTTGTCATAATAACGATAAAAAGTTGCAGAAGAAATTTTCAATTCTGATATCGCTTGTCTTGCCTTGTTGTCGTTTTCTTCTAAAGACTTAAGAATGACCTCTCGAGAAAAAATATCAAAAAATTCTCTTAGACCAATTTTTTTAATTAAATCATAATGAAAATCATTTAATAGAGGTTTGTTATTTTTAAATATTGAGTTTTTAGTAAAGTTTTCAACTTCTTCGGCATGAATCACACCTGAGTCAGAAAGTGAAATAACATCAGCAAATCTTAAAAGTTCTCGAATGTTTCCTGGCCATTCATAATTCAAGAGAATGTTTTTGGCCTCTTCTTTAAATATGATTCTTCTAGAGTTTTGCAGTCTTGTCTTGAGTAGCGGAAGAATATCATCTTTTCTATTACGAAGTGAAGGTAGAGTAAATTTGTAGCCGCTAATTCGTTGAAATAGATCAAAACGTAGCTTGCCGCTTTTAATAAGAGTTTCAAGATCATCTAGGGTTGCACAAATAACTCTAAAATCTGATTTTATTAATTTATTAGATCCTACAGGATAAAATACTTTCTCTTCAATTGCTTTTAGAAGACTTTCTTGCATTTCATAAGACATTGAGCCAATTTCATCTAGGAACAATGTTCCATTATTGGCCTCAAGAAGTTTTCCAATTTTATCAGTCACAGATCCAGTAAAAGATCCTTTGATGTGTCCAAATAGTTCAGATTTTAAAGTGTCGCCATTGAAAGTGGAACAGTTAAGTTCAACAAACTTTCCCTTGCGTTTCGAGAGTTCATGAATTGATCTTGCAAGATAAGATTTGCCGGTGCCTGATTCTCCCAAGATAAAGATCGATATTTCAGTAGGAATAACTTTAAGAAGTCTTTTTAATTCCTCTTTGTATTTTTTATTTTGCGTCTGGATCATGTCTTTAAAAATATAACCCTCGGTAAAACTTTCTTTTGAAAGAAAATAGCGATTAACAGTTTCAGATATGTGCTCTTTCTCATTGCCCTTATTATAAACATCCTGACAGCCTAACTCGTATGCCATTTCTGCAGTTTTTTCGTCTTTAATAGATGTCATTACTACTGTATAGAATCCTCTTTTTACGGATAAAGGAATAAGTTTAAGGCCTAAAAGTTCATTGGAATCGTCCAATTTTAGATCTATATAACAAATATCAAATGTATGATTTTCTAATTTTCGGAAAGCATCTTCATATGTATACGCTTGTGAAATTGAAAAATTTCCATCTAGTTGATTCACTATATTCATTCGTGCGAGTTTGTCGTCATCAACAATTAAAATTTTCATAGGGTTCTTGTGTTTTTCTTTCTAAAACAGTTGTTTTCATTTCTAATGTTTTTTATCTCAGATTTGAATAGACGTAAACGTTTTTAATGACAATTCCCGTTAGCTAAATGTCTGAAATTTATTAATTTTCTCTCTTTTAATAAATATCCATACTGAAGACATTTAATTTGGCACCTCGATTGCGTAGATATTATCAATCGATGAGGACAAAAAAGTTAAATCACTTTTTAAAGTTCTATTAAGAGAAATGAACAATAGGAGAATGTATGGTTAAGAATTATTTCAACAAAAAATACTCGTTAGTTATTTCAGGTGGTGGTGGAAATGATCCTGAATGTGGCGGAGATGGATCAGGCGGGGGAAGGGCCTATGCTGGTGGTGAAGCAAGCGGAGGTCGTTTTAATTCGATTGGGTCAAATCTAAAACGTAGAAATGATTACATTGCTAAAATTTATTAAAATTTTATTTACCATATGGGGGAGGACAAATAATGGATCAAAATATTTTAGAAATGAACGCAGAGGCCGTGAGCGAGATTAAAGGAATTATGGGAAATCACTTATTAAACGTACAAGTTTTATGCTTAGTCCAGTTGGTGAGTAAGGGCATTTTTTTATCAGTAGAATTAATTACTAAAAATAGCTCGAAAATATTCGGGAAACTATATATGTGCACTGGTCATTCTTTTATAGTTGGTTCTGAATTTGGGATCGTTGCCAATATAAGATTCACTGATATTGAAACTCTTGAGATTAGCAATCTCAGAATTGGAGCATGACATGAAGATGTTGATACCATTTTACCGGAAAAACTTTATTGATTCTCTTTCTGAAGACAATAAGGAAGTCATGAGAACAATTACTCTTGGAAGTAGTGTCTTGATTAATGGCCATTGCGGTTCAGTTATTAATGGATGCTTAGATAGTTTTGAAGAAGATGAAATTATTTTAAAAATTAACAAGAAAAGTGAAATAGCAATAAAAGGAAAAAGTATTAAAAAAATTAAAAAGTAAGATGGATAAATAATTTGAAAACTTAAATTTAAACCAGTAATTCAAATTTAGGTCAAGTTTACAGATCTTACAAGAAAAAGATCTTATTTTTAAAATCACTAATGTTTTCGATAAACAACAAAGAGCAAAATGCTCTAATGGATTTTTATAACTTTTTTTATAAAAAATGGAGTGCCAGTGAAGAGTAAAGCTAAAAATAGGATGGCCACCGTTGGCGCAAAAGTTGGAGAGATTAAGACCATTTTCAAAACATTAGGAATTATGACTTTGATATTAATCTCCTCATGTTCATTTAAAAAACCAGAAGTTGTATCAATACCAAATAATGGAGAGGTCTCACATGGGGCCGAACTGAACGTGGAAATAATTGATAGTACAGGAGATGGTATTTCAGACAAAAAGAAAATAGAAATGGGATTAAATCCCAATATCGCCTATTTTCCAAAGCTCTCTGTGGCACTAGTTAAAGAGATATCTTTAGGTGCAATATTCGGAGAGAAAGAGGGGCAGGACAAAGATTATTTAATGATTGGTCAAAAATATACTGAATCAGATTCTCCCCGTGGAGGAGATCTCGACTTTTTAAAAGTTTTAAGAAAAAAAATTATGATCAATCAGTATAATTTTTTGCGCAACATAAGGTCAGAAGAAAAAGATACAATTACCAAAGATGATCTAGGAAAATCGATTTTATCTAACTGGACAGACACCGAATTTTATAATTTTAAAAGAGAAGTCGGAAAATTAATAAATTTACAAGACAATACCAGTGGAAAATTTAAGACCAATTTTACATTAAAGATTCATAACGCTAAAAATGTTTCTCAAATTTCAAAAGTTAAATTGAAATCATTTTATTTTGATTTCAATAATCAA
>JBAZWF010000005.1:0-3233 GCA_041660485.1 Candidatus Pacearchaeota archaeon
TATAACCATTTGTAAAAATAATTCTATCAAATTTCTTTCCTAAAAGTCTTTTTTCCCAATAAGATTTAACTTCCCTATATTCTGTTTTCTTTTTTCCAGATTTAATCAAATCAAACCATTTCTTTTTTAATGTCAAATATAAAATTTTCATTCTCCCATCTCCTTTTTATTTTCTTCTGCCTTTTTTGGCACTTCAATTTGTTTAATTATATCCAAGCATAACTCTTTCGGAACTTGATATTTCTCTTCCTTTTTATAATTCTTATCAGTATATTTCTTTCTTCCATTTCCTGCTGAACCAATATGTTTCTTTCCATTCATAAATTTACAATCTTTATTACAAACTTTTAATTTCAATCCAATATTATTCCAAAACCTTGTTTGCTTTCTATAATTAAATCCATATTTACAATAAGAAGCATCGCAAAATTCCAAACCAAACATAAATTGTTGTTTTTTCAATAAACCTGTTTGTGGATTTTCAATAATCCAATATTTAGGGTGTAAATCTTTTATAATTTCTTTTGTAAATTCTACAACCTTATTTGCTTCATTAATATTTCTTATTCCAGTTCTTTTTGCATGAGAATATTCAGTACAAGGGGGACTTGCCCAAACTACATCTGGATTTCTAAATTCTTTAGGTAACATTAAAATATTAAAATCTAATATATTAATACATAAGTCAGGATTGAATTTCTTATTAAAATCTAAAGTAAAGCATTTATGCCCTCTTTCTTTACAAACTTTACTAAAACTTCCAGTTCCACTAAATAATTCTAAAATTATCATTTCCCCATCTCCTTTTTATTTTCTTCTACTTCTGATTTCACTTTAATTTCAAATTCATTTTCACAGATAACACATTGAACATTTAAAATAAGTAATCCATTATTATAACTTGCTCCTGGATTTCCACAATCAATATCATATTCATCAAAATAAGAAGGAACTTTATTATGACATTTAGGACATTTTACTTTTTCTGGTAATCCTAACAAATTTACAAAATCAATATTATGTCCCATTATTCCATCTTCTCCTTTTTATTTTCTTCTGCCTTTTTTCTATGTCCCAATAAAAAATTATGTTCTGCTTGTTTAAATTTCTTTTTTAAAACCATTAAAGTAAATTTATTAACTGCCTTGTAACTATCTTCATAACTTTTGTATCCATTTTCTCCAACAGATAAATCAAGTTTTAAATCATCATTTAAATTGTTTAACAAATTTGATAATTCTTCAAACAAATATTTTGATGCTAAATGCATATGTGCTTTCCAACCAGAGTTAAAACCATTACCAAATGCTAATCCTTCTTCTCTTGTTTGATTATTATTTCTATATTTTTGATATTCCCTACTTGCTTTTGTTCTACAAATTGCTTGTCTATTATTTCTATTTTTCATTCCATCTTCTCCTTTTTATTTTCTTCTGCCTTTTTCGGCAATTTAATTTCTTGATATGCCGTTAAACTATCCTTATTAATTGTTATTAATTCTCCATAAACTGTAACTTCATTTTCTATAAAATTTCCTCTCCAATTCCAAATCTTATAACCAGTAAAACTACTTTTAGTTTCTTTTATTACTTTAATATATAACTCAGTATTTCCATCAAAAATATATTCAATTTTCCCATACAATTTATAATATTTATTCATTTCCCCATCTCCTTTTTATTTTCTTCTGCCTTTTTTGGAACAAATTGTTTACATTGACAATCTTTACTAACACAATTATGTTTATCTACATAACTTCTAAAACATTGAGATAAATTACCATTATCATCATAATGAAACTTTTTTTCGTGTCCACAATTCTCGCAGATTTGATTATCTTCCATGATACCAATCCTGTGAATAATCTTGTTGCTCACATCTTCCATCTGTGTGTTCTTTACTTCCACAAATAGGACATTCTTTAATTTCATCTTCTTTTTCCATTATTCTTTTATCTCCTTTTTATTTTCTTCTTGATTTTCTGCAAGGAGATTTTTCAACAATTCTATCTTATCAGTTAATTTATCTTCTATTGGTTCTCCTAACTCTCTCCACTGCTCTTCAATATCTGGGCTTGTATTCCCATCAAGTATGAAACTTCTATTTCTTTTAATCTCTTCTTCAAAATAATCAATTTTTTTATTTACTTTCTCTTTCCATTTATTTTCAACTTCTTCGGCAGTTTCTTTACAGCCGAGATTATAACCTTCAAGTTTTGCTTTTAATATTTCAAGATAAAATCTATGTTGCATTAAGTTTTCTTTTCCTTCTTTTTTATCTTTAACAATTCCATTTTCTAAAAGATTAATACCTACTTTTATTCCTTCAATCTCTTTTTCTATTTCTGATTTTGTTGTCATTCCTTCTTCTCCTTTTTATTTTCTTCTTTTCCACACCAATATTCTTTAGGATAATCTTTGCAGATTTCACAATTTTCTTCTGCCTTTTTCGGCACTTCAATTTGTTTTATAATATGTAACCCTAATTCTGGATTAACCATATTTCTAAGAATAACTCTTTTATCTATATCAACATTAAGTTTCCCTAATTCAATTCCATAAATCTTTTGTAATGTTGGTAAACTATCTTTTGGAAAGAAAAGAGTTTCAGATTTAAATCCGGGAATTATAAAATTACTCCAGAATAAATGTCTTCCTAATTGTTGTGCTTCTATTAATGGTTTGTAATAAGGTTTCACATTTTCAACAACCCATTTAATATTTTTACAATAATGAGTTAAAAATATAATTTCCTGGTATAGTCGCATATCTGGGTAAATTATTGTTCTTCCTTTTCCAAAACTTCCCCAAAATCTTGCTCTTGAATGACTTGGACAAGGCGGAGAACTCCAAATAAAATCAAACTCCTTGTAATGTTCTAATAAATATTGATGTGCGTCAGCAATAATTACTTTATCTCCAGGATAAAATTGTTTATACAATTCTGCTATTGCCTTATTGTTTTCTATTGCAGTAACTTCTATATCTCCATTCCATAACTTTCTATTACCACCTATTCCAGCATAAAGATTTAAGATTTTTAATGTCATTTCCCACCCATCTCCTTTTTATTTTCTTCTGCCTTTTTCTTTTTTCTATATTTCTCGTAATCTTCATCAGATAAAGACATTGCTCTAATCCCTTCAATAGTTAATGGCTCTGCCCTTTCAATAAAAACTTTATTTTCTTCTGCCTTTTTTGACTCTTCCTTTAATTTCTCTAATTTATTTTTAA
>JBAZWF010000006.1:0-2956 GCA_041660485.1 Candidatus Pacearchaeota archaeon
TATAGCTATGCGAGAAATAATCCAGTGAATATGAAAGACCCAAGTGGGAATAAAACAGTAAAAGATAGTATAAAATCATATATTAGTTCAGTTAAATCTTGGTTTAACAAATCGTTTTCAGCAAGCCAATCTCAAACACAAGGATCGCAAATGAAGGGACCATTAAGTTTGGAAAATATACAGAGGAATCAGAATAATGTTCAAAAGACAACTACATGGGATTCTATTTCGAATCAAAGAATAAAACAGCTTGATTCTAGAGTACAACAGCCCGCGATTAATTTTATAAACAATACAGAGAGTGAATTGAATATTCAGTTGAGGGTAAACGAAGGATATAGATCAATAGAGAGACAAAATGAATTATATAACCAAAGCATAACAACTGGTCCGTGGGTTACAGGTGCAAAAGGAGGTCAAAGTTACCATAATTATAGTTTAGCAATGGATGTAGTAATAATGGAAAGTGGAAAGCCTAATTGGAATAAACCTATAAGTAAGGAAATTGCCAATATTGGTATTAAGCAAGGTTTTGAATGGGGTGGAAATTGGGCTCCACCAAAAACCGATTACCCACATTTTCAAATGACTTTTGGTCAAAGTTGGCAAGAATTATTAGCAAATACAAAATAATTATAAACTATGAAAAATAAGTCAACATTTATTACATTATTTATTCTCATTATTGTAGTACTCTTTGTATTTTTTATTTCTCAAAAAAGTAGAGAAAAAAAAGTTGTGCAAATTAAGAATATTCAAGACAAAGTTCAGTTAATAGATAGTGAAAAGGGCTATCAAGTAAAAATCTTAAACAATGAACAGTTTCTTGATCAAATGACTGATGGAGGAGGACAATTAATTGGCTATTTAAAAGATGGAAAAGTTGTAAAAATTGTGGAACAATTGGGATTATCATATGCTGTAAAGACTTATCGATACTATTTCTCGGAGGATCAATTAATTTTGGTTTATGAGAAAGATGAAAATTTTCCATATAATGAGACAACACAAGCTTTAAACTACACAAAACTTGAATTAGCTTTTGAGGGTCGTTATTTTTTTGAAAAAGAAAAGTTAATTGATACGCAAACCACTGGAACAAAAAGATTCTCTGAGGGTGACAACACTAACATAGAAGAGTTTTTTTTGAAAATAGCAAAAGAAAATATTGGGTTACTTACAAAATAAAAGAAAAAAGTGTCAGGAACCTTTTTTAGGTAATGTTATACTAAATAAAATATGGCAAAGAGTATAGTTTTGTTTATTATTATATTATATAGCAAGGACAGTCCTTGCTACTGACATGTTCATGTAGATTCAAATCCTTCAAATAATAATTTATTGCTTATTTATTCACCATATATGGAAAATGGTTCTATAAAAAATTCTTATTCTCACATGACAAATCCATTAACAATACAACCATAAATTTATGAAAATAAAATATATATTTTTAATTTTAATAGTTGCGTTACTCTTAATTCTTATAGTTAAACCAAAACAGGAATGGATATTTGATAAAATTGTAGGTCAGACTATCTATTTTTCTAATGATAAACAGTTTAAGATTGATCTTTATGATTTAAAATACATAGGACAATTACAGATAAAAAACAAAACTCCGTATTTTATTTTAGCAGGTAGAAGTTGTCAAGATTGTGATGAAAATATATCTATAAATATTTATTCTCCTTATAATGGTTTACTCAAAAATAATGGAATGCTAACAAGATATTCTTATCCTGGAAAAGAGTATGATTATATAGATCATAAACTTCTTTTTGAATCAAGAATGTTTTATGGAAATTGTTTTAAAAAAGGAGAAAATTCTGTTGTTTGGGTACAAAAACAATTAAATGATGAAAATAATTTTGAAGCCAACACATTTATACTTGAAATAGTAAAAGATAATATTCAAGAAACGATTTTAAAGGATGATTTGTCTTTACTTGATGAATTGATAAAAAACTGTAATGAATTATCAGGGATAGAGTCGGTTTCAGAGCCTTAATTCTTAATAGTGGTTAAAGGTGTCAAGGATTAAAGGCATCAGGAACATTTATTTAATAAATATTTTATGCTAATCAATTCAAAGACCAAACAAATCTACGCTGGGGAGCAACTTCTAGCGACAATTGAAACAGTGAACAATGTTGTTTCTCCCTATTATATCCACACAGACAATCTTGGTTCAACAAATGTTGTTTCTGATAATTTCGGTGCGAATGTCCAGCTTTTAGATTACTATCCTTTTGGTAATCAAAGAATTTCTTCTGGAACATACTTAGATTTAAAATTAAAAGGTTTTAGGAGCTTTTGTTTATTAAATACAAATAAAGTTGTCCACAGGGGTATTTTTATTGAGGTGGGGAAGTTGTATAATAATTAAGTAGGATTTTGGCCGTTTATTAATAGAATATAATTATTTTTATAAATATATGGAAGGAGACAAAAGAAAGATTTTGATAATTGATGATGATACATTCCTGTTGGATATGTATGCGCTTAAATTTAGTCAAAATAGTTTTGAAGTTCACACAGCGGTTAGTGGTCTTGATGCATTAACAAAATTAAAAGAAGGCTTAAGCCCAGATATTATTTTAACAGACATAATTATGCCAGAAATGGATGGTTTTGAAATGTTAGAAGAAATTAATAAACAAAAGTTGTCTGAAAATTCTATTAAAATAATTCTTTCAAATAAGGGGCAACAAGCAGATATTGATCAAGGAATTCAACTTGGAGCAGTTGGATATATTGTGAAAGCAAATTCTACTCCAACAGAAGTGATAGACCAAGTGATTGGAATTTTAGCAAAGAAAGTTGTTAGTAAATAAAATTTTAAAATAATGGATTATAAAAAACACTTAGAAGAGCTTATTTTGACTGTGATTCACGAAGGTGGATCGGATTTGCATTTAGGTGCTGGAAGAGTGCCAGCTATTCGTGTTTCTGG
>JBAZWF010000007.1:0-2857 GCA_041660485.1 Candidatus Pacearchaeota archaeon
TAGAAGAACTTCGTTATGTGGTAAATGAAATTAAACCAAATCGTATTGGTCATGGAATTCTTTGTGTGAAAGATAAAAAGATAATGGAAAAAATTGTTGAGAATAATATTACTCTTGAAATTTGTCCTTCTTCTAATTTATATAATAGTGTTGTTAAAAATATTGGAGAATTGAAAAAAATAATTAAAACTCTTCAAAATAATAAAGTTAAATTTACAATTAATACCGATGGTTCAGAAATGTATGACACTAGTCTCTATAAAGAACAGGAATTGTTGATGAAAAATAAAATTTTAAATAAAAAAGAAATTGAAAAATCTACGGAGTGGGCATTTGAAGCTTCGTTTATAAAATAAAAAAAATGACCCGCCTTTTGGGGGCGGGTACGATGTTTTATTCCTTAGCCGCTTTAATTTCTAAAGCGTAATTACTAAGTATTTGCTCCCTTTCAGAGGGGGCTTTTTTTCCTGGACGTTTTTTGCCGAGGATTTGCCTCGCATAATTTTCAAGGAACTTTTTCCTTGGTTTAAAAATCCAAGCTAACTTATTTATCTTCATTTTCTTTTTTATTAAAAATATTATAAATAATAAAAAATTCTGATTATATTTTTGGTATATATTTTGGCAAATTTAACAAAAAACTAAAACCCAATTTAGAATAGCAAAAATAGGAAAGTTAGTCAATTATGATATATTTTATTGAATATATAAGCCTATTTTAGGATGTCCTTTAGAAAAAACTTGATGTCCTTTAGAATTATTTTAATTTAAAATTGCTTATTTTTTCAATGATTTTTTTAATTAAAATTACAAGATTTTTCTTGTTTTATTTATACACTTGACATTTTTTGTTAAATGAGTATACTTTTAATAGATATATAAATTAGTTCGTTTGGTTAGATAATTTAGTTTCAAAACTATTAAATAACCTTTAGTTATGAGGTTTTGTTTTATTTAAAAAAAATTATTATTTATTATTAGTTTATTAATTATTAAAAAAATTATGAAAAATATTATTAAGTTGTTTTTATGTTTAGTTATTATCAGTAGTTTCTTTGTCGGAAATATTTCTTCTGTTTCTGCTGTTAATCCTTCTGTCCCATCTTTTGCAATAAATTCAGTCGATCGAACAAGAGTACCTATGACTATAGGTTTTCGTGTTACAACTAATGGTGGATCACCAATAACAGAAACTGGTTTAGTTTGGAGTGTTAATCCTAATCCAACAATTGCTAATAATAAAATTGCAGTTGGATCAAGTACTGGAATTTTTTCAACTCGAATGACAGATTTTATTCCAGGAAATGAATATTTTGTTCGTGCTTATGTAATTAATGGTAATGGAATTTTCTATGAGAATAATGAGCAGGAAACTGGACCTTCTAATATGGTACTTGAAACTTCACCTATAACAAATATAACTGACACATCGGCAACTGTTGGAGGAAATTTTATTTCACTTGGAACATATAATAGTAAAGATATAGTTGAAAGAGGAATATTGTGGGGAACTACACCTAGAAATATTTCTGATCCCAATCTCTTAAATAATAGAATTATTCTTGGCTCAGGGTTAGGAACTTTTTCAACAACTCTTACAAATTTAAATCCAAATACTACATATTATGTTAGTTCTTATATTGCTGGAAAAAGTGGAAATGAAATAAGAGTTATGCTTATGGGTGAAGATTTAGTTCTTAATACTAAAGATACTATAGCTAATCAATTACAAACAATTTCTAATAATTTAGAAACAGCTGGAATTACAAATAATCTTGATTCTTGTTTAACAACCCCAACTACTTGTTCTGGTTTGTATTTTCTTGTGAAAGACGGTCAGAATAATAATTTAGGAAGTATAACTTTTGACAATCCTATAAACTTAACAAGTGCAGCTACAATTGCTTTCCTTCAAAACTTAAATACTAATCTTAAAATAGAATTAGGAAATATTAATCTTGATAATGTAATTGGTACAGGTTTTGAAAATCAATCTGCGCGTCTTGTTATGTATCAAATTCCAATATCTGTATCAGAAAATGACATAGCAATATATGATGTTAGTGGAACTCCAGTTATGATATCAGGTTTTAATCAAACTGATCAAACTGTTTCATTTAATGTTAATCACTTTACAGGGTTTAGCGTAGTATTCATTACTTCTTTTAATTTTACAACGCCAGCAGTCACAGGTGTTATTACAGGAACTAATATTGCATTAACGGTTCCAAATGAAACTGATTTAACTAATCTTATCCCAACGATAACACTTTCTAATTCAGTCGGAACAGTTGCTCCTCTAAGTGGTGTTGCTAATAATTTTACAACTCCACAAACTTATACAGTTACAAATGGAGACAAAGAAAAAGTATATACAGTGACAGTAACAGAAGAAGCAGGATCTGATACGACTCCTCCAGAAGTACTTTCTGCAAATCCAGCTGATGGGGCAACAAGTGTATCTGTAAATTTCACACCTACTCTTACATTTTCTGAAGCATTAAATCCTACAACTGTTATTGATACCGATAATATTGAATTGCGTGCCTATACTGTAGCTGCATTTGATGCAACTCCAGTGCCTGCTACACTTTCTTTGTCCGCAGGTGATACAGTAGTTACAATAACTCCAAATTCTCCATTAGAAAATAATAAACAATATTATTTCTTTATCGGAACAGGAGTGAAAGATGTTGCTGGAAATAAATTTGCCATAAATACTTGGTATCATGGGCAAAGAGCAAATCATGAATTTACTACTGAAGCAGTTCCACTTACTGCAGAAATTCAAATCTCAGAAAGTGCAACTAATCCGGGAGCTTCAAGTATTGAAGTTTCTGATACCCTTATTACCGAA